>CAYZML010000001.1:0-34963 GCA_964479555.1 uncultured Gammaproteobacteria bacterium
CTCAAGACAGGTTTGCTTACGTGGATCAGTTGGATCAGGGATATAACTACTACAATCAAGCCATTTTGAACACGTGCGATCAGCCTTAACCTTTATAATAGTGTTTGCGTTCCAAGGTCGGGAGCGAGTTTTTGGTGTGGTACCATCAGTTCCGCCATCACCGGTTTCATCAGCATTAAATAGTAATGGTATTTTTTTATTGCCACTCTGAATTCTCTGATTAAATAAAATATAACCTTTATTAAAGCTGGCTAAACCATTAGGCGTCTGGGTATCAAGATTTTGCCGTAACTGATAACCAACAACCGCCTGACGCAACTGAATTGTTTTACCGCTCGTACGATTTTTACGCCACACACTACAACTAACCGACGAAGCATTACTACCTCGCGGATCACTTGAAGTAACATAAAATTCTAAACTACGATCAGAACCAGAAGTAACATCAGTGCCCGCATATCCATTTGTTATGTGATGAAATAAATTATCACTGGCATCAAGCTGATATATTTCCGCGGTTTCACCACCTGTACCATTATTAACGGTACAGTCTCTAATATATACTTCATCATCAGGATTACAGCTACCACGTCCATTTTCGTATGTACATGTATCATTACCTTTGAGGATATAAGTTGTATATAAATCCAAGGTTGTACTCTGAACAGCAACACCACCCGGGGATCCGCTGATATCAGGAATTTCATCCCAGAAATCAGGACCAGAACCACCTGAACTTGTTTGATAACTTGGGTTACGGATTAAACTTGTATTAAAAGTTGAAACAGGATCAACCAACTCAGTACAACCCGCCTGAGTGTTCTCACATACACCGGCCCATAAACTTGGTTGATAAATTTTCTGTCCCCCTTCACTTAAGGTTTTATGGATAGTAGTATCACACGGGATATCAGTCGTCACAAGCTGACAAGCTATACCTGGCCCACATTGACTATCATTTGAACATAATATTCCTGAACCACCACAACGGTTAACTTTTTTCTTATACCAATCATAGTTACTGACAGTTCCTTGCGTTAGTCGCCACTCACAAACCTCTTCGCCTGGATCCTTAAAATAAGCGTCACCATCCGGACTTGTCCATTTACTACAACCAATTCCCTGGGCAGTACAAACCGTAGTATTATAGCGATCCGGATTATTCTTAATATATACATCAGAAAAAGTTTTTAAGCCATCATAGGTTGTTGCCCCACCAACTCTTTGACAACCCTTATTTTCAACTCCACATTGTTTACTTGGATCATAAATAACATTAATAAGATTATCTTTTGGTGTTTCAATACAACTAAGTTCACCCGGATCACAGGTGCCATTATTATCAGTCGGATCAGTCGTGCCATTATAGTTATCATCATTAATAACACTCTTGCGGTAATCATCTGAATTATAGGTATCAATCATGCTTTCACAGCCGGCCGAAGAATCAGAGCAGAGGTCAGTAAAACTACGAAGATTAACCCGACTATTGTCGGCTTTCTTATATTGACTACAGCCAAGCATATAACCCACTGAAGCGGCACCAGAAAAATCCTGATCACATTCCGCCGGCGTAGTCCAGGAATACCTAATTAAATAATGCCGATTAGGGATTTCAGTTAACTTAACATTATCAATATAAACCGGATCATTAAAGACTAAGTTAAGTTTTTCACCAGTATGAGTTCGATTATCACCATCAGGCGCTGGGGAAACTATATGATTAAGGTTTGAAAGATTAAAAGAATATAATTTCCATTCCATTGGAATGCTTGTACCAGTGACACCAAAGTCGGCTGTGTCGCCAGTCTCATTAGCTAATTCAGTTTTTTGAATAAAAGTTGGTACACCAACCGCCGAACGAGCTAAAAACGTTAAATTATATGATTTATTCTGCTGAACATCAGCCCCAACAACTTTTGACATTGAAATACCTTGTAACGAATGACCGCCAAGGTTAAGTGAGAAATTACTACGGAAGAGAGGGTCACTACTAAACCAACCATCGAACGGTGGAGTTGTAACCTGTTCAAACGTACTAATACTTGGGTTAAAAACATTACGAGTGTTACTAGCAATATTACCGGTAAACTCAGAACAGCCAACATCACTCGCCGCACACTGTTTACCTTCGCCTGGAATCGCATAATAAAGACAACGGTTCTGGGTTGCATCCCAGTCACCACCCGCGGCTATACAAGACGCAGCCGTAGTTAATTCACGACGATATGGATGACAATCATCAGAACAGGTAATAGTTTTTTCTAATAAGTGGTAGGAAATTGTACCGTCCTGAGCATAAAATTGACGACAGTCATAGTTATAGCCTGGGTCAGTCGGGAGTTTAGTAAAGATACTAGCATTACATAATAATGTTTCTTCGGCCGAAGGCATGGTTGAGAGCGGCTCATCACCTACGCGACTACCAGGATCTTTTTGTAAAGAAAAAACTTTAAGCTGAAAACCTGATTCATCAGAACCTTCCCAGGTATAGAATGGCAGACATTTAGTTGGATCAGGCTTAATACATTTTCGCATTGCACTGTAATATTCAATTGCCTCACCACCCTGATCAAGTTTATCAAGGTTAGTAAAAGCGGTACAACCAACTGCCTGAGCACTACAGCTACGAGCTGTTGTCGGAATAAAGTAAAAAGCTTGGCGCGGATTAAAAGCATTTGGTTGTTGAACAAAAGTATTATAACCAACACATGAAGATGGACAATAATCAGGCGCAGTTACTTTACCAGTAATATTTAAACCGCTATCAAGCGACGTATATGCTTCACAGCCAACCTCACTATCATTACACTGACGAGCAAACTGTTTACATTCATCAGGCGCATCATCTTTTAATGTATACGGCTCTCGACCACCACTAGCATAGCAAGTCGCAGCTAAATATTTAGGTAGTAACTTTTGATAAATAGTTGTGTTTTCGCCATATTCGGAATAGTCGGTCGTGGCTGGTCCAACCGTTAACTTTATATCATCAACATAGAACTTAGTACTAGGAGTACGGCCCCCAATAAAATAATTAGTCCAGGGTCCTCCGACTGGTGGCTTATAGATCGTCACGCGTAAAGTCTGCCATTGATTAGTAACGGTTGATTCAACGTGATGAGCACCTAAATAACCAAAACCCATAAAGACGGTACCTTGTTCAACAAAAACACGCGCTGAGAATGTATAATAGTGTCCACCCTCCATTACAAAAGTATCAGGTAACACACTATATCTAGATGACAACGGCACAAGGTCACTCACTTCCTGCGAGAACCAGCTACCATTACCTTCAATATAAAGACTTTGGGAGCCAGTATCAGCCTTAGTATTAACAATACCGGCCTTAACCGTACCGCTATTGACTAATATATACCAACGATTATTTGGACTTGGAAGGTTATTAAGTGTTGCGGTAAAATTAGTTAATTCGCAGGTACCGCCAACATCAATACAGGTACTTTGTTCAAAGCTGCTATCAGCAATTAAGTTTGCATCAAGTCCGTCTTTAATACGAATAAACTGATGGCAATTTTCCTTGGTTGGGTCGCACTCACTGGCGTTTTTATTAAAAAAGACTTGGTTACCAGTATCATCCCAAGTAATTTTCTTTGTTGTCTCGACATATGGACCTTCAAGCGCGTATTGTTTACAACCAACCTGATTAGCATCACAGTTACTATAATCAAGTGTATTCTCAAGAAATGACGCTTGCTTGCCAGTATCATTTTTAAAGGTTTGGCACGTGTTATTACGAGGCTCACAGCTATTATCCTCTTCTTGGTTAAAAACCCAACGACGCTTTTCTTCGGTACAATAACCATAATAAGCACAACTACCATTAGTATTTTCTTTAATACACGCTTGCTCATCAGCGCAGTAATTATTATTTCGAACTATTTGGTGTTCTTGTCTAACAGTAAGGTTACATTCTTCAAAACCAGGATAATTAGTACAGTTTGAGTCGTTAAAACAAGTAACATAATTAGTAGCGCAGTCACCGGAAGTATCTTTATTGCGCGGATCACAATTAGCGTCTGCTTTTTTTGTACAATACCCGACATTAGAGGTAGCCAACTGATCCTGAACAATTTCCGGACCATATCCTTCCATACCACAATACTGTTTTGGAACTTTTAATACCCAGTTAGGATCGATTAATCCCTGGCACCATTCTTCGCTTAAACCAACATACGAATCATTAGGAGCAAAACAGTTAATTAAATCCCCGATCGTAATATCCTTAGTAGCGGCCGGATTGTCTTTAATATATTGGGCGGCCACTTCCCAGCCAACTGGTAAAATTCGATATTTTCTTAAAATAATAAGCGAACGATACGGATAACCATCAAGATAGTTTAAATCACCGCCTTGAGCATTAAAACCGATCCGCTTTTTTGAATCAATAATATTACGATTAATTGCCTCAGCCACAGTGATCTTCTCACTAACAGCCTGAGCAAACTGTTCGGAAATAACACAATTGGTTGGGCCTGGTTTGTTTTCATCAGGGCAAGATGATAATTCACTTAAAATATTATAATCAGTTCGTTCATTAAAACGAGCCTGGAGAATTGTACTATTACGACGAGAAACTTCGGTCATACCACCAGTATTACCTTGACCATAATAACTACTTGAACCACCACTGGATCCCTGACTATTTGATCGAGAGAGATTATCAATTAATTTATTAAAAGCTGATAAGGCTAGCTGGTTTAAGAAAATATTAGCGGCATCAACAAAAATATCGCCGGTCTGGGTAAAAAAATTCTGAGTTTGAAGATTACGAGCTTGTTCAAGCTTAGATTTCTGGTTATCGGGTACGGATTTTAATGCCTTAGAAACCATAGTTGTTTCCGGAATCCAGCCATCGCTTTCAAGTCGTCCAAGTCCGAGTGATTCTTTTTCAATCGCCACTTTGTCAGTAAACTGATCAAAAATTGTTGTAGCAACACCAATATCGGTTGATTCTGGCTCAAAAGCTGTAATAGCTAAGTTCTTTAAATAACCTGGCTTTAAGTATAAATCAACTGAATTGCGACCTTCTTCATAAATCTTTTTTAGATTACAGCGTGATTCGGATAATCCCCCGCTTTTATTCGCAAAATCAGTTAAACCTAAACTGATTTTCACAGTCACGCTTAAATCAGGCGAACAAATATTATATTTATCAATAAATTCACCTTGTGGTGTTTGCGCAAATTCTTCGATGAATTGCCCACCAACATTAAAAGCCTGATCTCGTAACCATGGCCCAAACTCCTGGGTAAAATAAACCGGCTTTTGTCCTTGTCCACCAGAACCAAGGTATGTCGCCGTATCATAAGCAAACTGATTAACCAAACTACGTAAAGAATTTAAAAAAGTTATTTTACCAACTTTAACAATAGCGTCTTTAACCGCCTGTAGCATAGAACTAATAGAACGTGGGGCGTCGGCCACGACTGCGACCGGAATAGCTTGAACCTGCGAAGTAGTAAAAAAAATAAATCCGATCACGCTAACGATCATTAAACCTACGCGAAAACGGAAAGAAGTAAAGTTTATCTTCATACCTGATGACTATTGAATCATCTCATTAAAAGTAGCAGTAATCTGTGCGTCACTTAATGCGTCTAATGTTTTTTGATCCATACCAGCCTGGGCTAAAAGTTGACGTAATATTTTTGGATCAGCATTAGCGCCAAAAGAATCACGCAGAGCTTTTTTTTCTTGCGGTGATAATGTTGCTGATGAAGTTGTCGGTGAAACCGTCGGGGAAATCGTCTGAGTTATCGTAGTCGGTGTTGTTGGATTTAATAAATTGTTCAACGTTGGATTATTAAAAGCATCAGGCTGATCAGTTGTTGGAGTGGTTGTTACGGCGCACGTCTGACCCTGCGGACACGTCGGATCATTACCACTTTCAATTTCTTTTTTATCATCAAATGTATCACTGTCAGTATCAGCTAAATATGGTGAGGTTTTATAGACGTTTAATTCATCCCAATCATTTAATCCATCACCGTCCGTGTCTTTTGCTTTTAAATCAGCTTGAGTTTGTGCTTCTTGGTTTGAGGTAGGATTAGTTTGTTGCGTATCTCGACTAGCATACAACGGGGTTATAATATCGGTGCGCAATTTGATTACCCAAACACTAATAATCGCAATCATCGCGAGGGTTAATAAAAGCAAACCGATCTTATGTCGTTTTTCAAATGTATCGAGGGCAAGGGCGCTAGCAATCCGATCAGATAATCTCATAAAGAATATGGAATAATAGCCTTATTATACCATATATTCCTTTAGCGCCGCAATAAGTTTACACCAATTTTCTAATGATAATTCTTGTGCCCGCGCATTTTCTTTGATTTTAGCCCGATTAAAGGCAATAATAATGATTTCTTTCTTTAGTTGTAAACCGGCCGCCAGATTGGCTTTAAGCATTTTTCGTCGCGAACTGAAACCAATTTTAACCACACGAAAAAAAATCTTTTCTTTAATACCAAGGGAAGTGAGTTGTTTTTGATAATGTGAATCACGTGTGATTGAAATAATAACACTACCAACTTTTGGTGCCGGCCAAAAACTATGCGCGGGAATATTTTTTATTAATGTTATCTGCGCGTATAGTTGAACTGACACAGCCAAAACGCTCATATCACCAGGGACTGCCACTAAGCGTTCGCCGACTTCTTTTTGTAACATTAAAATAAGACGATCAGGCAATATATTACCTTCATTACCAGCAATAAATTTACGTAAAAAATATGAGCTGATATTATAGGGTAAATTAGCGACTACTTTTATCTGAGTAGTTTTAACTGACTGTGCCCACTGACCGGTAAAATTCAAAATATTTTCATTATAAATAACAACGTTAGTAATTTTTTTTTCTTGTAATCTTTTTTGGACAACTTTTGCTAATACATCATCTAATTCAACACTGAACACTTTTTGTGCTCGGCTGGCGAGATATTCAGTTAAGAAACCTAAACCTGGTCCGACTTCTAAAATTATATCGGTTGATCGTAACTCGGCGACTTCAATCATCGCCTCATACGCTTCTTCACTAATTAAAAAATTTTGTCCCTTGGAACGCGTCGGGACAATATGATACTGCTGACAAAGATTTTTTGTTTGTTCAAGTAATGACATGAGTAAATAATCTATTATCTCCGACGTATATAACGTATAAACTAAATCCTATCCTCTATTTCACAACTATATTCACAACTTTCTCTTTTACCACTACAACTTTTATAACTTCTTTATTCTCTAGCCATGGTTTAATTTTTTCTCTGGTTAAGACCAATTGTTTAATCGTTTCATCATCAAGACCGACTTGAACCTCGAATGTATCTCTCACTTTACCATTAATTTGAATCGCCATTGTAACCGTATCATCTTTTAATAATGCTTCATCATACTGCGGCCAGGTAGCACGAAAAATTGACTCACCTGAAGAGCGGTCATGACGATGCCACAGTTCTTCGGTTATATGTGGAGCAAACGGTGCTAATAACCGAAGTAATATTTCGTATTGATCAGCGGTAATAGCTTCAGCTGCGGTATAGGCATTAGTTAAAATCATTAAACTGGAAATAGCGGTATTAAAACGCAAATTATCAATATCTTCACCAACTTTTTTAATTGTTTTGTGCGTCAGAGAGATGGTGGCTTTTTCGTCGGCTCTTTCAATTACTTTTTCTTGTAACTGCCAAACGCGCCGTAAAAATGCTTCTGCTCCGGCCACACCACTAACTTTAAAAGCGGCGGTTTGGGTAAAAGGACCAATAAACATTTCATAAATCCGTAAAGCATCAGCTCCATACTGAGCAACCATTTCGTCTGGATTAACAACATTCCCCCATCTTTTACTCATTTTCCGCCCATCTTCACCCATAATTAAGCCTAAATTAGAATAACGGGCAAAAGGTTCATCATGTGATACTACTTTAATATCATATAAAAACTTATGCCAAAAACGAGCATAAATTAAATGCCTCGTCGCATGTTCAGCGCCACCAACATATATATCAACCGGTGACCAATAGACTTCTTTATGAGAAGAGGCCAAAGCGGTATTGTTATGCGCATCGGTATACCGCAGATAATACCAACTTGACCCAGCCCATTGCGGCATAGTATTAGTTTCACGTTGTGCTGATCCACTACAGGTAGGACAGGTAGTAGTTACCCAGTCTGTTATTCCGGCTAACGGAGATTCGCCTGTACCAGTCGGTTCATATGATTCAACTTCTGGTAACCGTACTGGTAAATCTTTTTCTGGCACCGGAACGACACCACACTTTTGACAATGAACAATCGGGATCGGTTCTCCCCAGTAACGCTGACGAGAAAATACCCAATCTCGTAATTTATAGCGGGTAACACTTCGGCCACCAGCTTTTTCATTTATGGCTGTTTTTACTGTTTTTGAATCTTCTTCATTAAATATATCTGAGTTATATAAAATTCCATCGCCAGTATAAATATATCGGCCGGCCAAACGATTTTTCCAAATATCTAACTCAGCACATACCATAGTATCAGCTGTTATCTCATTAAGCGCCACCCATTCTATATCATATTTTTCTTTTTCTTCAACCGAAATAGCTTGTCTTTCTTCACTGGCTAATTCAAAATAAACCGCTGTGGTATAGGCTAAGCGATTTTCATCTTTATGAGCTGCATAATATTGACCCTGAACCGGCTCACCTAAAATTTCTATAAAACGTAAATCACAATAA
Source organism: uncultured Gammaproteobacteria bacterium (assembly GCA_964479555.1). GTDB lineage: Bacteria > Patescibacteriota > Patescibacteriia > Patescibacteriales > Patescibacteriaceae > Patescibacterium. Next base: position 8,739 of record CAYZML010000001.1, read on the forward strand.
CCAGTTTCTTCGGCAACCTCACGACGAGCTGCGTCGATAATCTCTTCGCCTGCCTCAACTCCGCCAACAACAAAATTACGCCAAGGATATTTTTTCCATCGCAGTAATAAAAATTGATCGGTTTTAGGATTACGTACCAGCGCATGAATCATTCGGCGCGGTACGGTTGCTTTATCAGGTCGTGGTGGATTATTGTGATCAATCACTGTCGGTTTAATTACCGGCTTAATCGCTAAATTATATGTTTTAGCAAAAATATAATCACGCTCATCATGCGCTGGTACAGCCATGACTGCGCCAGTACCATAATCACTTAAAACATAGTCAGCCATCCACACGGGTAGTAATTCCTTAGTTAACGGGTGAATAACCTGTATACCCTCAAGTATAACACCAGTTTTTTCTCGATTTTCAGCCGCTCGTTCAAACTCAGGGGTATGGCGCACAGCTTCACGATAGGCGTCAACTTCGTCTTTATTATTTACTTTCGTCATCCATTCATTTACTAACGGGTACTCGGGAGCGACCACTACATACGTTACTCCGTATAATGTATCAGGCCGAGTTGTAAAAACAGTTATAGTCTGATCACTGTCTGAAAGCTTAAAATCAAGCTCAAAACCCTGACTTTTGCCAATCCAATTTCGCTGAGCTTCTTTAATCGGTTCTGACCATTCAAGGCTATCAAGTCCATCAAGTAAGCGCTCAGCGTAATCAGTAATTTTTAGCATCCACTGTCGCATTGGTTTTTTTTCAACGATCGTTCCGCACCGCTCACACCGACCGTTTTCCACATCTTCATTAGCTAAACCAGTTTTACAAGAAGGACACCAATTAATCGGCGCAAATGATTCATAAGCTAACCCTTTTTTAAATAATTGTAAAAATATCCACTGCGTCCAGCGGTAATAATCTGGATCAGTCGTATTAATCTCCCGTTCCCAGTCATATGTACAACCAAGTTTTAAAAGCTGATCTTTAAAACGATTAATATTTTGTGTTACCGCCACTGAAGGGTGAACTTTATGAGATAAGGCATAATTTTCTGCCGGTAAACCAAACGCATCCCAGCCCATCGGGTGTAAAACGCTTTGACCTTCCATCATTTTTTTTCGAGCGATACTGTCAGTGGCGATATATCCCTTGGTATGACCAACATGAAGACCATCACCTGATGGATAAGGAAACATATCCAAAACATAATATTTCTTTTTGTCTGGATCTTCTGTTGAACGATAAAGATTATTCATCTCCCAGATCGCTTGCCATTTTTTTTCAATTGTTGAGTGGTTGTAAGACATGAATAAAAAATTTAATTAAGTAAAAAACTACCCTTTATAACTAGCAATTACCATTTATTTATTTCTATTCCAACCGGACAATGGTCAGAACCCATAACTGTATCAAGGATAAAAGCCTTAGTAACATGCTTCCGCATCTTAGACGATACAAGAAAATAGTCAATTCGCCAACCAACATTACGTGAGCGCGCGCCAAAGCGATATGTCCACCATGAATACTGAATTTTATCACCGTTAAGTTCACGATAGGTATCAACTAAACCGGCCGCTATATATTTTCGTGCCCATGATCGCTCAGTATCAGTAAAACCAGCTGTTTCATGATTTTCTTTTGGGCGGGCTAAATCAATCTCTTCCCGGGCAACGTTAAAATCACCACATATTATAACCGGTTTCTTTTTTTCTAATTTTTGTATATAGGCTAGAACAGCTTTATTAAAACGTACCTTATAATCAAGGCGAGCTAAGGTTGGTTGAGAGTTTGGGAAATAAGTATTGATGAGGTAGGTATGCGGTAATTCAAAAGTTTGAACTCTGCCCTCTTTATCAAACTCAGCTATACCAATCCCTTCCCGAATTGAAAGGGGTTTAACTGTACTTAAAATAGCCGTTCCGCTGTATCCGGGACGTTCAGCTGGGTACCAAAACTCCTCATAACCCTTAAAATCAAATTCAGCCTTAAGACGATTAGCATGATCGATCTTAATTTCCTGCAGACATATAATATCAGGTTTTATTTTTTTTAAGCTCGCCACAAAACCATTTCTAACGGCGGCACGAATACCATTAACATTCCAGGAAATAAGCTTCATAGAAAAAATAACTAATTAAAAAACTAATGAACTAACAAATTAAGTAATCTATTCATTAATTCATTCATTAATTTATTGATTGTTCTTATGGTATAATTATAGACAACTACTATCATCACCGCAATATGACATCCTCCCCATCACCACATCATCATCCCCACTGGGTACGTAACACAATTCTAACAATTGCGATTGTTCCAATTACTCTTTTTTTAGCCTTATTAATCGTAGTTTTTGTCGCCGATACCCTTACCCGCAGTGAACAAATTCGTCATGGTAATTATACTAAACCACTCGCCTCTTCGCCGGCTCCGACCCCGACGACCTATCAGGGCGAGCGTAAAGCTCTGATTGAAGGATCGGGCAATAACTCATTTGGCACTGAAAATCCAACTGTAACGATTGTTGAGTTCTCTGACTTTGCGTGTCCCTTCTGCCGTGCTTCTTTTCCCGCTTTGCGTGAAGTCAGTCTTAAACATCAAGACACAGTAAAAATTATTTTTCGTGATTGGCCAGGTCATGAGTTTTCTTTACCGCTCGCCTTAGCCGCCTATTGCGCCGGTGAACAAAATAAATTTTGGGAAATGCACGATAAACTATTTCAGAACCAAAGTGATACTTTTGGTAGTGATAAAAATCAACTAGCCACCCTGGCACAACAATTAGGAATTTATAATGAAAAATTTCAAAGTTGTTTTGACACGCAAAAATATCTTTCCCAAATTCGTCAAAACTTTACTGACTCAGAAAAACTGGAAGTACAAGGAACACCAACCTGGTTTATTAATGGTGAAAAAATTGAAGGCCAGCTATCAACTACTGAACTAGAAAAATTAATTGCCCCATATCTAAAATAGATTATATGGTATATATGTCCAATACTACCAATAGAAAAAATCAAATACTTATATCCTTAAGTAGTTTAATTTTTTTTATTGGTGTATCTATTTTACTACCACTCCATATCAGTCAAGCAAAAGATCTTGGCTGTTGTATTAAAACTCATAAAACTGGGCCTACTATCGGCAAAAAAGATTATATGGATGCGACTAAAGAAGAGTGTACTGCAGTCGCTCCTGGTAACCCTGATGATGCTTTTACAGTTGAATTTAAGGCCGGAATGATGGCTTTTAATAATACAGAATGTCGAGAGAGACCTGTAGTTGAGTCTCGTAGTCTTGGTGATCCAATTTATGTTAAACCAAGTGTAAGTATCCCTGACAGTGAATTCACGGCCGGACGGAATATTAAAGTTGAGGAAAGTACAATCACGCTCGCTAACTACATTATCGCTATCTTTAAATATTCAACCGGCGTGATTGGCATTATTGCCGCTATTGCGCTCATGCTTGGCGGAATTACCTGGCTGACCGCCGGCGGCAATCATGAACGAATCAGTTCAGCCAAAACAATGATTGGCTCAAGTTTAATGGGAATGTGCTTAGCGTTTGGTGCTTTTTTAATTTTATCAATTGTTAATACAAATTTAGTGAATTTAAAAATTCCGGCGGTACAGAAAGTTGAACGAATGGATATTGGTATTGGTGGTTGTTGTAAAAAGTTTAGCAATAATCCTTTAGGTGCTTTTACTACACAAAACCTTGATAGTCAAACATGTGAAAAATTAAATGCCCAGGTCGGAGATAACGATAACCAGTATTATAAAATTGAGTTTATGCCATATATGCTAGCGGAAGAAAACGACTGTGTACCGCTTGGTTGTTGTGATTATATTGATTATCCTGGAATAAAAGACGAAGTTCTATCAAATAAACAATGCGAAGGTAAAAATGGAACATTTCATCCTCTCACTAACGAACAACTAGCAACTCTAAGTATGTCTAGTTCGTGTCTTAGTTTAATACAGTAATTAAAGCTTAAACAAAGTGGTTTATGAAAAAATTGATTTTTATTATATTAGGCATTACTGTAGTGCCAACTATTACATTAGCGGCCGAAGGTTGCTGTAAAATTGATAATATTCCCGATAATGGTGCTACAAGTTATATCAAGACTACTCAGGAAGAATGCGAATATTACAATAATCAATCAAAAAAAAGTACATTCTATGCCGGTCAGGTAGTGAGCTCTGATAATAAAAGCTGTATTGACCCGGCTCCATCTGTACCAAGTGGCCCTTCAAAAGTAACTCCCCCGGCTCTATCTGTTTCAATCCCGGGTTTTGGCAAGTTTAGTGATGTTACCTGTGATGATCCGACCGTGCCATGCTCAATCCCCTGGCTCGCCGAATATATTAAAGCGATTTTTAACTACGGTCTTCTGATTGTTGGTATTTTGTCGGTTATTGTTATGATGGTTGGCGGTATTATGCGTGTCACGGCCGCTGGTAATCGTGAACAAATCAGCCATGCCAACACTTTTATTAAATCAAGCGTGCTTGGTGCGACGTTGGCCTTTTGTTCTTATATGATTTTATTTTTACTTAATCCAAACTTAACGATCTTAAAACCTATTCAACTGTCTTATATCAGTAGACAGGAGTTAGATGATATTACTGAACCGGTGCCATTAGCAGAAATCCAAAGTAATCCTGATATTGGAAAAATAGACCTTGATAGCAACCAATGGATTCCCGTACCAAATGACAGAACTGGCTTAGGAATCTGGACAGAGCAAAGTGAGCGATCATCAGTCGCTTCAGTTGAAGCTTTAAAAAAAGCCGCTGATTGTTATCGAAAAAAGGGCGCAAATTATAGTATTCGTATTGCCGACGCTTCTCGCAGTCAAGCTGAACAAGAAAATTTATATAATCGAAATTGTCGTAGTGGAAAATGTAATCCCGCCACTTGTAATCCTTATGGTGGTCGTTGTCCACACACGAGTGGTACTGCCTTTGATGCTTGGGCATGTGGTGGTTCAAATTGTCGAGATAAAAACCTACAACTTATTTTTCAACAATGTGCGCTTGAGGCTGGTTTTTGTATTCTTAGTAGTGAGTGTTGGCATATTGAATACCCACATTTTTCTTCAGCCTGTGGTTCAGAAAAACACTATCGCGGAAAATACTGCTATTAATATATGCCTAAAAATTCTCATCTTTGGCTTAAAATCGGAATTATTGTTTTTTTAACTTTTAATCTACTAGTACTAATGGCCAGAGCTCAAGATAATAAACTCCCAACTTTAACCGCCCCTGATATTAAAGTATCTATTCCGGGAATGGAGCCACTAAAAGACATTCAATGCGCTGAAGGAAGCTGTACTATTCCTTGGTTTGGACAGTATATTGCTGGCCTACAAAGTTATGCGATTGGCATTGTTGGTATTATCGCGGTGATTGTGATTATGATTGGCGGTACTATTTGGTTGATAGCAGGTGGAAATTCAAGTCAAATTGAGGAAGCAAAAAAATTTATTAGTGGTGGAATCTTTGGATTATTTTTAACTTTTGGCGCCTATGTAATACTTTACATCATTAATCCAAACTTAACCGTGATGAAAGGATTAGAGATTGATCGGATTAAAAGAATTAATCTAGAAGAGATTTTAGCTGATATTAAAAATGGTGATCCAATTAGTAAAGAAGCAGCCGAATTAATGAATCAACTTGATACGGAAAAACTTATTAGTCACTCGGTGGGTAAAAGTGCTAATAATTACAAAACAATGAATTGTGATCGATCCTTATTTAATGGTGGACAAGCAATTGATTTTTTTACTACTGGCTATTATAAACCACCCTACCAGAATACACAGGCATTTTTCTGTGATGTTGGCTTACAGTGTGCCTGTCCACCAGGCTCAAACCAAATTGGCCCAAATAAATCTCTATGTGGTCATAAATATAAATACTGCTCACCGTTTCCCGCCGGAACACCATATTGTAATCGTACTGCCTCTGGTGTTCCACCGGAAGTTGGCCACGTTGCCGCTGACGGTAATTGCTTTAACTTTGGTGATAAATTATGTTTAGGCGGAAAAATAACCTTAACAGTGACTGATCGAGGTAGTGCAATTAAGGGCCGAAGACTAGATATTTTTAGTGGCTCAGATCGAAACACTGCTTTAGCTAGAACCGGGATTGGAAAAATAACCTTTGGTGCTTGTCCATAATCGTGCAATATGAAAAAATATATATTAATTGTATCAATAGGAATTACTTTACTACTATCTTTTAATAAACAGGTAGTTTTAGCAAAAAATAATTGTTTAACTGTTGATAAAAACTTTACCTGTCAAAAACTTGGTCAAAGCTATATACTGTCTAAAAATTTTACCCAGGACTGTTCAGCCTATATGCCATACGATACAATTTGTTGTTGCGATCAATCAACCACTTCAACTATAAAACCAAAATATCTTTTAATCAGCGGGGTAATAGCTTTTTTTGCCCTTCTCACAACTTTTGTCATTATACATAAACATAATGCTTAATCTATCTAAAAAATTATTTGCCATCAGCGCAATTCTACTTGGACTAATATTACCAAGTTGGGGCACCATGTTATGGGCACAAAATAATACTGATAATCTTGGTTCTTCAACCCCTGTAATTCGAGATCCGATTGATATTCCAAACCTCGCTGTTCGTATTCCCGGTTTAATTATGAAACCCTCAACCTGTACTGAAACTGAGTGTACTACACCCTGGCTCGCCGAATACATTCAAGGATTATACCAATATGGCCTGGGCGCAATTACAATTCTAGCCGTGATTACTATGATGATTGGTGGAATTATCTGGGTAACGGCCGGCGGAAAGTCAGATCGAATTGAAGAGGCAAAAAAATGGATTGGTGGGAGTTTAATCGGCGTTTTAATCGCTTTTACATCATATATGATTCTTAATTTTGTTAATCCGGCCCTGACAAAATTATCACCGATTAAAGTAGTTTATATTGAAAAAATAGATCTTGAACCTATTACAATTGGTGAAGATGAAGTTGACGGAACAACTGGCCTTGAAAATTCTAGCTCAACTACTAGTGGTACCAGTACAACTCAATGTGGTTGTCCATGGGATATACAGTTTGACTATGCAAATATTCCTTATATGAGTGGTGGACAAAACAGTGGAAACATAAAATCACATGGTTGTGGAGCAGTATCATCTTGGGACCTGGTAAAGTGTAAAGGAAAATCATATAATCTACAACAATGGATCCAACTTTTAGATAAATATGATGTAGCAGCTGGAAGTTCAGGATCGGTTGGTGGAAATATGCCTAGTGTTTTCAAGGCCGCGGGCTTAAACACAGCTTATTTTGATAACCTTGTAAGTGCCGGTAAGAAAATGGATGAATTAGCAGCAAAAAATCCTATGATAATCATTGGCCTTAGGGGTAAAAATAAGGGCGGAACAGCTGATTGTCAATTTACAAAAAATGGTCATTTTATCTTTGCTCCTAAGAAAAATGGCAGTAGCCTTTGTATAAATGACCCTTCTAATAGTAGAGGTTATGATAATCGAAAAAATGCTGATATTAATCAAATACAGAAAGATTGCATTGTAACTGGTGTAACCGTCGTATGGTAAAGATCTTTAAAATAATCATTATAGCTATTATCGCTTTTGCTCTTTTTCACCTCCTTACGGCTGATGGTTTCTATGCTAACCGCTTAAAACTTTACCGTCTTTTATTAACAAAATCACTCGAAGAAATTAGATCTGATTATACTCAGCGCTCCTGTACTAATTTTACTGATCAAGAAAAACATGATGGTTATTTTGAGGCTTTTGTCACCGGTTATTGTAAACCTCAAGCTAATGATTTTATCAGTCGTGAAGATTTTCTTTGTTCAACCGCTCTTAACTGTTCTTGTCCTAATGGAAAAATTGAAGAAAGAAATTGCCACTCTTCCTCATTAAGCTGGCAAGGCTGTAAAGAGTTTGATGATAGCAAAACTGACTACTGCCATCAAACAGCTTCAACTGTTAAACCTGAGACTGGGCATATTGCCGCTGATTGGAATTGCTTTAAAAAAAATAGTGTGGTTGAAATCGACGGTAAACCATACACTATTACTGATAAAGGCGCTTTAATTACGGGCCGCCGCTTTGATATTTGGTTTGATGATTGTACGAAAGCGGAAAAAGCTACGGGTATATATAAAGTAAAAATACAATAAAATTAACTATATGATTTATTTCACTGCCTACGCTGACCAAAAATTTAATCTCCTAAACGAACACCAAGTTTTTATTAGAAAAGAACAGGTTGAGGATATTGTACAATCACCCGATAAACGCGGAAAAATTGGTAAATATTTAACGGTGGAAAAAGATAAGGTAAAAGTTATCTATGAGAGAGAGGCTGAAGTTCTAAAAATAATCACTTTTTATCCGATAAAAAATAGTTGAATACATTGTATATGCCTGACATGAACTACGATCTTGAAGCTAATATTATCAGTTGGAAAATTACGCAGGGTAAAATCAGCCATGTTCGGGAATTTGGTAACTTTCTTGTTCATCTTTCTCCAACCGGTAAACCAATTTTAATTGAGATTCTTAATGCTTCAAGTTTTAAAACAAAATTAAATAAACTTGATACTATAAAACAAATCAGCCAAGCTTTTGGAAATTAGTTAAAAAGATTTAAGAAACAACCGCCGCCTTGATTTTTGTGGTTTCAAACGCTGAAATTACTCCGTTAGTTTTAAGAATATCAGTTAAAACCTCCAGTTGAGTCTTCTGTGTCATTGTCTCTTCGATTGTTTGTACTCGACTCTCAAGACTATCAAGCCGAGCCTCAATTCTATCTAATCTATATTCAATCTTATCAATCTTTGCTTCAATCTTATCAAGCCGAGCCTCAATTCTATCAACTCGCGCTTCCAAAGCATCAAATCTAGCCTCCAAAATATCAAACCTCGCTTCTAACTTCTGGAATCTATCTTCCATCATTTGAAACGAACGATTAATCATCGTTGCTAAATCATCAAGGGTTAATTCGTGAGACATCGTCATAAAAATTATTAATTAATCGGATGGGATGAAAACAGTATAACAAAAAATAATTTTCCTTACAACGCAGAAAAAAACCGCGATCATTCGCGGTTTTTTTCTTTTGGTGTTTTATGATACAAAGCCCGTGCCAGCCGGAATCGGTCGTCCGATAATAACGTTTTCTTTTAAACCTTCAAGACGATCAACTTTGCCAGTAATAGCAGCATCAATTAAAACTTTGGCAGTTTCCTGGAATGAAGCGGCCGACAAGAAGCTATTAGTCGTTAATGAAGCTTTGGTCATACCCATCAAAAGCTGGCGACCACTGGCTATTTTTTTACCAGCTTCTTGGGCAATCGCATTTTGACGATCAAAGACTGATTTCTCAATAATTTCTCCCACTAAGAAATCTGTTTCACCTGAATCCTGAATATAGACGCGAGAAAACATCTGACGAGCAATAATTTCAATATGTTTGTCATTTAACGGTTGACCCTGTGAAGAATAAACATATTGAATTTCTTTAACAATATAGCGCTGAGTTTCAGCTAAACCGCGTAATTCATATAGATGCTGGAGATCAAGACTGCCATCACTTAATTGTTGACCAACTGAAACAGTTTCACCATCCTTAACCCAAACCGTAAAAGTACGGGGAATAATATATTCTTTAGTTTTTTCAACCGGCGCAAGTACTCGAACATATTTTTCTTCAACTTTAACTACGCCGCCACGACTGGCCTTAACAGTAATTGTGCCAGCTTTGAATAATGGTGTATCTTTTTTAACAACTTCATCATCTTTAACTAAAATTTCTGGTTTTACTTTTTTCTTCTTAACACCTGATTTAGCGGTTTCTTCATCTACCACTAAATTTTTTTCAGCTAAAACCGCTTCGGCATAATAATATTTATCAGTTTCCTCGCCTTCATGACTGATTGCGACTAAACGACTATGCTGACCGCCTTCTGAACGAATTTCAGTTATTTTAACTGTACCGGCCACTTCAGCGATAAATGCTTTACGCTTTGGAGAACGAGCTTCAAAAATTTCTTCAACGCGCGGCAAACCCTGGGTAATGTCATCCTGGTCGGCAACACCACCACTATGGAACGTACGCATTGTGAGCTGGGTACCTGGTTCACCGATTGACTGGGCGGCAATAATACCAACCGCTGTACCAATTTTTACTAACTTATTATAGGCTAAATCAAAACCATAGCACTTCTGACAAGCGCCACGATGAAGCTGACAATGAAGCACTGAACGAACTTCAACTTGCTCAATGTCTTCTTGACTATATGTATCACCATCATCTTCAGTTACAAGCTCACCCGCTTTAACCAATACCTTGCCTTTAGTGTTTTTTAAATCACTAACTAAGTAGCGACCAACAACCCGACGAATTAATGGTCGACCCATCTCTTCGCTTTCAGCTTTAGTAATAATAATACCTGAAGTACTTGAACAATCAGGCGCCATAATTACTACATCCTGCGCAACGTCAACTAAACGACGGGTTAAATAACCAGCGTTTGAAGTTCTTAACGCCGTGTCGGATAAACCTTTACGCACACCATGAGTAGCAATAAAATATTCAAGAACATCAAACCCTTTTTTAAAGTTACCTTTAACCGGCAATTCAATAATTTTACCTGATGGTGATGTTACTAAACCTTTCATGCCAAGAATCTGTGTTAGCTGTGCCCAGTTACCACGAGCACCTGATTTAATCATTGAATAGACTGGACCATTCTTATCAAGTGTCTCAGTACATAAAGCTGAAATTTCTTCTTTCACTTTTGTCCATAATTCAATCGTTTTACTATAACGTTCACTTTCAGTTAAAAGACCTTCATCATAATAATTCATGATTTCTTCTGCCTTAGACTCAGCTTCTGTTACAATTTTTTCAATATTATCTGAACCAGGTAAATCACCCATACTCCAAGACAAACCACTTTTAGTAATATAAGCAAAACTAACTTTTTTCATTTCATCAAGTAAGCGAACAGTCATATCTTCACCATGACGACGATAACATTCTTTAATTAAATTATTAACCGTACTTTTACCAATAACTTCATTAATATAACGTAAATCTTCTGGTAAAACATCGTTAAAGATAATTCGGCCAACAGTTGTTTCAATTACTCCTTTACCTGAAAACAGAACTTTAATCTTTTCCCGTAAAGCAATACCTTTAAGCTGATACGCCGCTTTAGCTTCAAGGGGAGAATGGAAATAACGTTTTACCTCTTCCTGCTCATCTCGTAAGCTTGTCATATAAAAGCTACCCCACACAATATCCTGAGCAGGTGCCACAACTGGATCTCCTGTGGCTGGTTTTAGTAAATTATGTGAAGCCAACATTAAATCACGAGCTTCAGCAATCGCTTCAATCGTTAAAGGGACATGAACAGCCATCTGGTCGCCATCAAAGTCAGCGTTAAAGGCAGTACAGACTAAGGGATGAATTTGTAAGGCCAAACCTTCAATTAAGATTGGTCTAAAAGCCTGAATACCAAGGCGGTGTAAGGTCGGGGCGCGGTTGAGTAAAACATAGGCACCCTGAATAATCTCTTCAAGAATATCCCAAACCTCATCATGACCATTTTCAATATAACGAGAAGCACTACGAACGTTATGGACAATCTCGCGCTGGATTAATTTTGAAATAATAAATGGCTTAAAGAGTTCAATCGCCATACGCTTTGGCAAACCACATTGATCTAGCCGCAAATTCGGATTAACAACAATAACGCTACGACCAGAATAATCAATACGTTTTCCAAGTAAGTTTTGACGGAAACGGCCCTGTTTACCTTTTAGAGAATCAGCCAAAGACTTAAGCATACGCTTCTGGCCAGTTGAGGCGACTACGGTTTTGCCATGACGAATCGAGTTATCAATCAAAGCGTCAACCGCTTCTTGTAACATACGTTTTTCGTTGCGACAAATAACTTCTGGAGCGTTTAATTCCAGTAATTGCTTTAAACGATTATTACGATTAATAATACGGCGGTATAAATCATTTAAATCAGAGGTAGCAAAACGACCACCATCCAAAGCGACCATTGGGCGAAGATCAGGTGGAATAACTGGAACAGTTGTCATTACCATCCAAGCTGGATTAACATCATTAGTTTTTAAATTCTTAAAAAATTTCAAACGCTTAATCAACTTATCCTTTTTTGATTCTACTGCATCAATTAAAGCTTTTTCCAACTGCTTAATCTCTTTACCTAAATCAAGTCGTTCAAGTAATGAGCGAATAGCTTCAGCCCCGATCCCAGCACTAAAAATATGACCATATTTCAAACTCAAATTCTGATAAATATTTTCGGAAATAATTGTTAAAGGCTTTAAATCTTTTAATTCTTTCTGTGCTTGACTAAAAGCCGCTTCAAGGCTCAATAATTTTTCATCATGAATTTTTTGTAAACTTTCAATTTTTTGTTCAGCAACATCATTAGCTTCAAGTTGACTTTTGCCTTCTTTGGTTAATTTAATTTTTTGTGACTTGGCTTGTCCGGCCTGGGCAGAAAAATCAGAATCTAAAGCTTTTTTCTTAGCCTTATATTCTTGTTTAATTTGATCAAGGGTTGCTTGCTTTAACTCTTCATTAACATCAGTGATAATAAAACTTGCAAAGTAAACAACTTTTTCCAGTGCCTGCATTGATAAATCAAGGGCTAAACCAACTTTTGAGGATAAACCGCGTAAAAACCAAATATGAGTCACTGGGGTTTCAAGTTTAATATGACCCATGCGCTCACGACGAACTAAACTACGGGTTACTTCAACACCGCATTTATCACAAATAATACCCTTGTAGCGAATTTTTTTATATTTTCCACAGTAGCATTCCCAGTCTTTTGACGGACCGAAAATACGTTCACAAAATAAACCGTCTTTTTCTGGTTTCTGAGTACGATAATTAATAGTCTCGGGACGAGTTACTTCGCCATGAGACCAATCAAGTATATTTTCCGGTGAAGCTAGCTTAAGTTTAACCGCTTCAAAATCATTACTTTTAATAGGTGTTAACATATGGATAAAATTTAAACGGTTTCAGTTTCCTCAGCCAACGGTTGAGGTGGGATATACGGACGAGGGGCTTCAAACTCTTCTGTACCTTTTTCAAAAGCAATCGGACGGTTATCTTTATCAAGTAATTCAACATCAAGACCAAGTCCCTTTAATTCTCGGACTAAAACGTTAAATGATTCAGGAACATTTAATTTTTTAATTACTTCACCTTTAATAATTGATTCATAAGCTTTTGAGCGGCCAGTTACATCATCAGATTTAATGGTTAAAATTTCCTGGAGACTGTGTGCTGCGCCATAGGCTTCAAGCGCCCAAACTTCCATTTCACCAAAACGCTGACCACCAAATTGAGCTTTACCGCCCAAAGGCTGTTGCGTAATTAAAGAGTAAGGACCGATTGAACGTTGGTGAATTTTATCTTCTACCATGTGATTCAATTTCAACATATATTTATAACCAACGCTGACTTTATTATCAAAACGATCACCACTTTTACCATCATATAAACCAACTTTACCATCAATTGGTAAACCGGCTTTAACCAACTGTTCACGAATAACATCATCAGAAATACCGTTTAGCGGCGGTGTTGCGACGGTGTAATGTAATTTATGTGCCGCAAAACCTAAGTGAGTTTCTAAAAGCTGACCAAGATTCATACGAGAAACAACCCCTAAAGGAGAAAGAATAATATCAATTGGCGTTCCATCTTCAAGATACGGCATATCTTCGCGCGGAACAATTTTTGAAACAACACCTTTGTTACCGTGGCGACCAGCCATTTTATCACCAGCGCGAATTTTACGAAGGTTAGCTACAGTTACCTGAATTGACTGAATAACACCAGCCGATAGTTTATCTCCCTGTTCACGAGAAAAAATCTTTACATCAACGACTTTACCGTGTTCACCATGTTCAAGGTAGAGTGAGGAATCACGTACGTCCTTTGCTTTATCACCAAAAATGGCGCGCAATAATTTTTCTTCCGCCGATAACTCAGTTTCACCTTTTGGCGTAATTTTACCAACTAAAATATCGCCGCTAGAAACTTCGGCGCCAACACGGATAATCCCCCGTTCATCAAGGTTACTTAATTTCTCTTCGGCAATATTAGGGATGTCATTAGTAACAACTTCCGGACCAAGTTTAGTATCACGAACATCAATTGTATAATGCTCAATATGGATTGAAGAATATAAATCTTCTTTTACTAAGCGTTCGGAAATAATAACAGCGTCTTCATAGTTAAAACCTTCCCAGGTCATAAAAGCCACTAAAACATTATTACCCAAAGCAAGTTCGCCACGATCAATGGCTGAAGCGTCGGTAATAATCTGGCCTTTTTTAACCTGATCACCACGATTTACAATCGGACGTTGATTAATACAGGTTGAAGCATTAGAACGTAAAAATTTACTTAAGGTATATGTATAATCTTTACCTTTTTTATCACGCACTACAATCCGAGCACCATCAGCATGAATAACCTCACCATCAGCTTCAGCTAAAATAACATGACCAGAGTCAGCCGCCGCGCGACCTTCAACTCCTGTACCAACGATCGGGGCCTTAGCGGCGATTAATGGTACGGCCTGACGTTGCATGTTTGTACCCATCAAGGCACGAATACCATCATCATGTTCAAGAAATGGAATTAAGGAAGTTGCGACCGAAACAATCTGGTTAGCGGCCACACCAACCAAATCAATCTTTTGCGTATCTTCAATGGCTGGTTCACCATATTTTCTTACTTCGGCTTTGTCTTTAAGAAAATAACCATTCTCATCAATTGGAGTTGTAAAAGCAGTAGAAATATATTTTTCTTCCTCAAAAGCATCGAGATAAACAATTTCGTCAGTAACCCGGCTTTTACCGCTTTTATCTTTTATAACCTTACGGTATGGAGCTTCAATAAAACCATAGTTATTTAAACGCGCATAGCTGGCAAAGTGACCAACCAAACCAATGTTTGGACCTTCTGGAGTAGCAATCGGACAGATACGGCTATAGTGAGTTGTGTGTACGTCACGAACTTCAAAACCAGCTCGTTCGCGCGTTAAACCACCTGGGCCCATAGCTGATAATCGTCGCTTGTGTTCAAGCTCAGCTAAAGGGTTGGTTTGATCCATGAACTGTGAAAGCTGTGAAGACATAAAAAATTCTTTCACAACACTCATCACCGGTCGGGCATTAACAAGTTTGTTTGGACTTAAAGCCTCAATTTCCATGATACTCATCTTGTCTTTAATAATACGCTCCATACGAGCCAAACCAATTCTAGTTTTATTCTGGATTAGCTCACCAATCGCACGAACGCGACGGTTGCCGAGGTGATCAATATCGTCGGCTTTTTCCTGAGTAATATTCAAACGAATAATTTCGGAAATAATCGCCACTAAATCTTCTCGACGTAAAATACGGGTTGACTTGTTGTTAGGAATATCAAAACCAAAACGCTTATTTAACTTATAGCGACCGACACGATCAAAGTCATAACGGTCAAAACGGAAAAACATTGAATGAATCAACTGTTTAGCGTTATCAGCTGTGGCAAGATCACCCGGGCGAATACGCTTATATACTTCTATTAAACCTTCGGCTTCATCAGTGGCAGTGTCCTTACCGAGCGTCGCATCAATATAACTAATTTCACCCTGATCAACCTCTTTAAATAATTCACGAATTTCAACATCAGTACTAAAACCAAACGCGCGCAGTAACGAAGTTACAGCGACTTTACGCTTACGATCAATCCTCGCCCAGATAACACCGGCTGAATCAGTTTCAAGTTCGATCCAAGCACCGCGGTTAGGAATAATTTTTGCGCCATAATAATGACGACCACGAATTTGTTCTGAAGAAAAGATAACACCGGCTGAACGAATTAACTGCGAAACAATAGCTCGTTCAATACCGTTAATAATAAAAGTACCATTCTTAGTCATTAACGGAAAATCACCTAAAAATACTTCTTGAGTTAATT
The DNA here is from genome assembly GCA_964479555.1 of uncultured Gammaproteobacteria bacterium. GTDB lineage: Bacteria > Patescibacteriota > Patescibacteriia > Patescibacteriales > Patescibacteriaceae > Patescibacterium. Next base: position 24,798 of record CAYZML010000001.1, read on the forward strand.
TTGCATCGGTCTTTTTATTAAGCAGTGATACTTCAACGCGCAAAGATGCTTCGTACGTAATATTTTTTGCTTTGCTTTCTGTTTCATTAAATTTAGCTTCATCAAAATAATATTTACCAAAATGCAATTCTAAATCACGACCAATAAAATCAGTAATCGGAGAAATCTCATCAAACAAATCAGCTAAGCCTTCTCTTAGAAACCAGGCATATGAGTCTTTTTGAACCTCAATCAAATCTGGCATTGGGATCACCGCATTCTGAGCGGTAAAATAAGTTCGCGGTGAAAATACACGCGTAGCGGAGGTAGTTTTAGACATAAGAAATAATGAGTATAAGATTTTAAAAAAATAATAAGTTGTGATTAAGGACTAGGATCACTTCTTTTGTTTTTTACTAGTACTGTTATTTTTTTAGCTGATACAATAAAAATCTCAACTCTAGCTACTATTGAGATTATGTCTGCTTACATTAATTTGTCAGAAGGGTCAGAGCCGGCGTATGCGTAAAAATAAATTTCTAAAATTAACGTTTAAAAACAAAAAAACGGCCTATCGTATAGAAATTCAGTACTGGTTAAACTGAAAACTGCTGGTATGGCCGAAACAAGGTTCGTATAAATATAAAAAATGTATAAATAGTGGTTAGCTAAATAGCTATTTTAGATTAACAACTCTTATTAAAAATGTCAACAGTTTTAAAATCTAAAATTTAAAATTGTCAAGAGAATAAAATTTTATTTAATATTAGCTATTTTATAGTTTATTACCTAAAAAGAAGCCTATTATATTCCCTACTTATCCACAGACTTATAACCTAAAATCTCTAATTCCTCTTGGCAAACCTTTCGATCATCCCAGGCCTCCTTCATACCACGCGCTCGACAGATTGCCTGCTCACTACCTTTACCAGTAATAAGTACAATATCGCCTTCGGTTGCCAGGGCCAATGCCTTATGAATTGCTTCGCGCCGATTAAGGATGGAAAATAAATTTTCATTAAGACGTTTAGTAGTTTTTTCTGCGCCAGCCACAACTTCAGCAATGATTTGCAATGGATCTTCATCATATGGATCTTCATCAGTAACAATCATATAGTCAGAAAAACGACCCGCAATTTGTCCAAGAATCGGGCGACGAGCTTTATCACGTCCGCCACCAGCCGAACCAAGCACATGAATAATTCGATTATGTGGCAATGAGGCCATTGCCTCATATAATTTATTAACCGCCTGAGGTTCAAAAGCATAATCAACAATAACAGTGAATGGCTGTCCGGCTATAATTCGCTCAAGACGACCCGGAACACTTTGAATGTTTTCTATACCAACCGCCAAACGACGTAAGGGTAAATTCTGTACCAAGCCAGTACTAAACGCCGCTAAAATATTTTGACGATTAAAATCACCTAACATATTAACAGCCACGGTGCCGTCTTTAAATTCTAACGTCGACTGCCCATTAGCTTTTATGGCATTAACAATAATTTCTTTAACATCTTCATTAAACACCGGCTTTGGTTTGCCGACTTCAACTAATCGATATATCCATTTTTCCTCAGCCCAAAAATCAAGAAAATAATTAGCATGTTCATCATTACCATTGACAACAATAGTTTTTTTAATTCGCCGTAATTCAGTTTTTTGTAAACCACTTGCTGAAGAGTGGACGACTGACTGTTCATCACAGTACTTAGTCTTACAATTTTTTAAATGAGCAAACAGCATACCCTTAGCTTCTTTGTAATGAGCAAAACTACCATGAGCTTCGATATGTTCTGGGTATAAACAGGTTAATAAAACAATATCATAATTAATAAAACGATGGCGATACTGAATAATGCCCTCAGAAGAAGTTTCAATTACCGCATACTGACAGCCGTTATTAATCATCTGCCGCAACATCTTATGAGTAAAAAAACGACCAACCATCGTCATTTTTTTATTGTTTAACCATTCTGTTTTTCCATCGCCAAACATCGCCGTTGATGTATAACCAACTTTAAAACCAGCTCCCTGTAACATCTTAGCAATTAAATATGTCGTGGTGGTTTTGCCAGTTGTACCAGTAACGCCAATAATAATTAATTTTTCACTCGGCCAGCGATACACAATATTAGCCGCCGCACCAAGTAAGAAATGGTAGAGGGGCCAAAGAAGGCTAAAAATTTTTTTTGGTATAAATCGCTTAATCGTTAAAAGAATCTTATCCATAAAAAGAAAAAAGGCGTCGCAAACGTCGAAATACAGTATAGCCTCTATAGGCTAGTGGAGCAAGTGGCGCATCATACGTCCCAGAAAAATGAACAACCAGACCCCCAAAACCTTTTTTAAAACGCGTTACACCCGGCCATTTTTTTTCATCAATCCCCTGCCAGTCATACCAGGCATAACCAGCGGCCCGACTACGTTTAATAATTTCCCAGTGGAGTAAGTAAGGTGCCATAACATCGCGAAACTCTGAGGCCGAAGCCCCATGAACATAGGTTACTGTATCGCCGTGATAGGCTATAAGGCTACCGGCGAGCATAGTAGTATTATGCCACACACTGGCAAGCGTAACCGCACCAGATTTAATTAACGTACGATAATAGTCACGCTGATGCGTACGAAAATTATCACGGGTTTTTGTTTCTTCCAGCAAGTTTAAAAAAGTTTCGGCATCATTTGGATCAATTTTAAAAGTTAAAGATTTTTTTTCCGCCAAACGAATATTATAGCGAGTTTTTTGATGCATTTCGGCTAGTATTTTCTCTTCACTGTTTTTTAATGATAGTAATAATGTCAGTGATGGTTGAACATCATGGGTTTTTATAAAACCGAGTCCGGTAATTTCACCAATCGGTTCAAAGCGAATAAAAAGAGCCTTGGGATCAAAACTACGAATAGCCATTCCAATTTCTTTTGCTATTCTCTGCAAGGTATCATCGCTGTCTACTAACGGCGCACGTGGTATATACCAATAAGAAAAACCGAGTGGTAGACTATGGCGAATCATTAGATATACTTCGGAATTTTTATCTTCTTTATGAGAACGAGCAAGGAGAGCAACTCGTGCGCCACGCTGTTTTTGAAATCGCGCCCAAGCGCTTGATTGTAAAAATTGGGCATGAGGTCGCGTACTGCTTGAAGTATCAAGCAATAAAAGATTTTCTTCATTATACGTAATAATATGAAACGACATGTAAACTAAAATTACATCCATTGCAAAGCTTGCTTGATCCGTTCGGCGCTGTTAGTCACACTTGAATCAATTTTTTGTAACGCTTCACGCGCTTGAGCCGCAGAATAACCTAAACTCACCAAAGCTTCAATCTCTTCACTATGGCTTGAGGTTGTAAGTAGCTGATCAATTTTTCCACGTAACTCAAGAATAATACGCTGAGCCGTCCGACCACCAATACCAGAAACTTTTGTTAACATTCCGTCATCACCTTGAATAATTGCCTGTTGTAAAGCTTCGGTGGGAGCTAAACTTAAAATTGCAAGGGCTGACTTTGGACCAACCCCGGAAACAGAGATTAATTTCTCAAATAAACCAAGTTCGTCCGACTGCTTAAAGCCATATAAATCATTACTATCTTCTCTAATGTGCTGATAAAGAAATAATTCAATCGTCTCGCCTTTTTTAATCTCAGTTAGACATGTTTTTGTAATAGCAACACGATAGCCAACATCATGAACATCAACAATAATATAATCTTCGGTTTTTAACAAAATCATTCCCCGAATAAATGATAACATAAACTAGATTCTTAATATTTAAGTTTTTCGTAAAGCGGCAATTCTCTCTTCAACTGGTGGATGAGTCATAAACATTCTTGTCCAAAAACTAACCTTCTGTCCGGCATCTTCTTTAAAGGGAGAGGAAAAATATAAGTGCGCGGTCGCACGATTAGCGGCCTCAAGTGGCTCATGGTCACGAGCAATTTTTTCCAGAGCTCGAGCTAGGCCTTCGGGGTAGCGTGTTAGCAGAGCGCCATCAGCGTCAGCTAAAAATTCTCGTCGACGCGAGATAGCAAGTTGTAAAAGATTGGCAAATAACGGTGCTAGTAAAGCTAATACTAAAGCCGCGACAGTAATAATTAATTGTAGTTGAACTGGTTGATCATTATCACTACTTCGACGTCGACCGCCAAAAACACTAAAACGCATAAACCAATCAGCGAGTAAAACAACCACGCCGACCATAACTGTTGCGATAGTGGCAACAAGAATGTCACGATTACCAATATGCGATAACTCATGGGCGATAACGCCTTCTAATTCAACTTTTTCTAGCTTAGTTAGTAAACCAGTAGTAACAACAATCACTGCGTGTTCAGGGTCGCGACCGGTGGCAAAAGCGTTTGGCGCCGTGTCGTCAATTATATAAATTTTTGGTACTGGTAAACCAGCCGTAATACAAAGATTTTCCACCAAACGATATAATTCTTTGTTGTCCTCAAATGTAACCAGGTGGGCGCTACTCATGGCTAAAACAATCTTGTCGCTAAACCAATAACTAATAAAACTTGAAATAATACTAAAAGCAACAGCAATATATAAGATAGAAGGCTCACCCATTGCCTGACTAAAAATCCAACCAATAATAATCACGATAGTAAAAAAACCTGACATTAAAAACCATGTCTTGCGCTGATTGGAGTCTACATGAGTATATAAAGAAGGCATAGTATTATGTTATGCGGCCGATTTAACAGCTGAATTTTCTAAACTATTTTCTAAAACTTGTTTTATAGATAAGCTGGTTTCTGTAATTAAATTTCTAAATTTTTTGCTAAGGTTAGTATACTTCAAGATTAAACGTGATTTTAGTTTACTATCATCAATGTCATTATTATCTATGTGATACTCTTTAATAATACAATTAACATCTTTTTCAAATTTTTGCCAAATATGTTCTAAAACGACTTGATATGACCTTTTAATTTTAAGATTCTCAAAGCTTGAAAATAAAGCTGTACCTAACAACTGCGCTTCTGAAAGCAAACGATATACAGTCGCATCCCTAACTTCAAGACTTCTAATCTCTAACCGTTGCCATTTTCCAATCTCATTACTAAAACTTAACTTCTGCTCAAAATTATCAGGGGTCTCAGCTAATTGAAGCTTGAATCTAGACGTATCTATTCTTTTTTTTAAACGTTCAGGAGAAGAAAATGCATAAGTTAGAGCATTGACTAATACATCGGCAGATTTTTTAAATTTCGTTTTATTCTCCTTATTTATAAGATGAGCCGGGAAACCTAAATTAATGTGCAAAGGGAAATCACCTTCCCCACGAATTTTTTTCTTGCCGTTCTTATCGACTGTTTCAATGAAACCACCACGAATTAATTCATGTACCAACATACTCTGGGATTTAGCACTAAATGAATATTGCGGAGCAAATTCATAACGAATATCTTTACCAGCTGGAATGCCTAAATCCTCAGTAGCATAAAATAAATCATAGTCTTCAACGGTAAATTCTTTAAATGTATCAGGAATTTCAATCTCTATACCAATAGGAGGCAAAACTTTTCCCCGTTCAGCACTTTTCTCATGATCAATAAAAACCTTGAATCTTTCAATACCATCTTGAATCTCCTTGTTATACCCATTATCTGGATCTTGACCTTTACGCTCTATAATATTGTTAAAAAAATAAAGGCGTAAGGCGGGCTTTAATTTATTAGGTATATCATCTAGCTGAGCAACAAGATCATTTGCTTTTTGAATAGCATTCTTTAAAATATCTCTTTGCTTATATACCGGCTCATCTTTAAGGCTGGAAAATTTTTGATTTTCCTTAGTAGTTACATTGTCTGAATTTTGTAATACTTCAAAACTGCTCATTCTATATTTTTATTAGAATTCAACTTTTACATTCTCTTTTTCTCCTTCAACGGCTTCAAAAAATTCTCGATTTTTAAAACCAAGCATAGTGGCAATCATATTGGTCGGGAAAACTTCAAGCTTAGTATTAAAGTCACGAACGTTGGTGTTATAAAATCGACGACTGGCTTGAATTTTATTTTCAGTATCAGACAATTCTCGTTGTAATTCCAAAAAATTCGTATTAGCTTTTAAGTCTGGATAAGCTTCTGATAAAGCAAAAATTGACTTTAAGGTTGAAGACAGCATATTTTCCGCTTTCTCAAGTTCAGCCGGGTTACCGCTTGACTGAACCTGCATAGCGGTATTACGTGCTTGAATTACTCGATCAAGGGTTTCTTTTTCATGGGTCGCATAACCTTTAACTGTTTCAACCAAGTTAGGAATAAGATCATACCGACGCTTAAGCTGGACATCAATGTCAGCCCAAGCTTCATCAACTCGATTTTTTAGTCTGATTAAACTGTTATATAAACCAATAATAATCAAACCTAAAAGAACAATAATACCTAAAATAATCCATGTAATCATATAATTTTAATTAATAATTGTTATTTATTAGCCTATTGGTTATTAGTAAATTTGATTCCCCAACAACCAATATACCGATAAACTACATTTTCTTAATAGTTATATATAGCAAAGCTTCTTCAACCGTATATTCAAAAGCCTCACTTTCCTTATTATTCTCTATTTCTGAGCTTAACGTATCACGTTTTAAATCATTAGCCAAGTCGGTAAAAATCGCCTTAATAATCGGATCTTCCGACCACCATACAAGCTTAATTCGATCCTCAATGGTCATAGTGGCCTGTTTACGTAGCTGGTTAACTAACCGAACAATCTCTCGCTTCATACCTTCTTTTCTTAGCTCAGGAGTAATTTCTGTATCAAGCTCAACTTTTACCCCACCAATTTCCTCACCGGAAACTTCTGCTTGTACTATTTCTTTAATATTTAACTCATCAGCAATAATGTTCTCGTAATCTTTTTCAAGTTTTTTTCTGTTAGCGGCAACTTCGTAACGCAAAGTGGCTAATGGCTGACGGATTTTTATTTTTGCTTGATCTCTCTTAAAAGCACCAACTTGAACAATTTGTCGGACAGTGTCCATTTTTTCTAAAACCTCAAGCGATGAATCAACCTGAATATTCTTTGTCTCCGACCACATTTCAAGATGAACACTCTTAGTATCATCTTTAAAATTATAGGTAGCCACCTTCTGCCATAACGCTTCAGCGGTAAAAGGCATAAACGGTGCCATTACTTTAGTTAATTCTATAAGAACATATTTAGTAGTGCTTAATGCAAATAACTTATCATCACCTTCTTCCTTAAAACGATCACGCGATCGACGTAAATACCAAGTAGACAAATCATCAATAAATTCAGTAATCGGACGCATGGCTTTTGGTAAATTATAATCACTCATCGCCTTATGTACGGCTTGTATTAACTGATAAAGTCGCGCAATAATCCATTGATCTAAAATATTATGAGAATTATTGCTGGCTGTTTCCGCCCCACGGTACATTTCATAAAAAGCATAGACGTTCCAAAGAATCATAATATTTTTGCGCATGGCTTCCTGAACCCCTTTTTCAGAAAAATTCATATTCTCCGCTTGCATCACCGGGGCTGATAATAAAAAGGCGCGCAAAGCATCAGCGCCATAATTATCCATTAATATGTTCGGATCAGGGTAGTTTTGTAAACGCTTACTCATTTTTTTTCCATCTTCACCTAAAACTGTTCCATTCACCGCCACATACTCAAAAGCCGCCTTGTTAAATAATGAAGTTGCTAAAACATGAAGATAATAAAACCAGGTTCGTGTTTGATCAATCCCTTCCGCGATAAACTGAGCAGGGAAATTCTCCTCAAATTTTTCCTTAGCCTCAAACGGATAATGTACCTGCGCATACGGCATTGAGCCACTGTCAAACCAAGTATCTAAAACATCTGGCACTCGCTTCATAGACCCACCGCATGAACACGCAAAAACTACTTCATCAACAATATGTTTATGAAGATCAGTTAATGTTACTCCGCTGATTGCTTCTAATTCTTTAACTGAACCAAAAACTTTTTTTGTTTGACACTCTTCACAACACCAAATTGGAATAACCGAGGCCCAGAACCTCTGCCGACTGATTGACCAATCACGTGCGCCTTCTAACCAGTTACCAAATCGCCCTTCTTTTATATAGTCAGGTGACCAATTGATTGTTTTAGCTGTTTCCAGCGCATTTTCTTTGATTTTTGTTACGGAAACAAACCAAGAAGAAGTGGCGTAATTAATCAATGGCGTATCACAGCGCCAACAATGCGGATAGCTATGCGCACATTTTTCTTTACTAAATAATAATCCTTTATCGGCCAAATATTTTATCACGGCGACATCGGTTGATGTCACATCTTCGATTGGTTTAACGTGTAAACCAGCAAAATCAATTACTTCTTTTTTTATTACTCCATCCATCCCAACATGCTGGATAAAGGGGAGATTTTTCTCCTTACTTAAATTCAAATCATCTTCGCCATATCCCGGAGCAATATGAACAATGCCAGTGCCCTCTTCCTCGCTAACAAAACTTCCTGGATATACCTGCCAGCCATTCTCATGATTTTTTAATTCAGTGTCCTTAGTATAATAGTTAAAAAGAGGTTTGTATTTTTTATTCAAAAGCTCTATTCCCTTAAATTCTTCGATTATTTGATATTCTTTACCATTTTTTGCTAAAAGTTCTTCGCATCTTTTTTTAGCTAGAACAAAATAATAAATTTTATTTACTTTTATCTGATCACTAACTGACCCTTCTGATGTCCATCCTTCTCCAGCAATAGATATCTTGACATACTCAATTTCAGGATTAATCGCTAAGGCAACATTCCCCGGTAATGTCCAGGGAGTAGTTGTCCAAGCTAATAGATAAGTTTCTGGTTCATCAACTAACTCAAACTTCGCCACGACTGATAAATCTTTGATATCTTTATAACCCTCACTCACTTCAGCTTGCGATAATGTAGTTTCACATCTCGGACAAACATACATCGAACGATAACCTTCATAGATTAAATCTTTATCATACAACTGTTTAAATACCCACCAAACAGACTCCATAAAAGAAAGATCCATTGTCTTGTAATCATGCTCCATATCAACCCATCGCCCGAGTTTTTCCATGGCTATTTTCCATTCCGGTACATAACTTAATACTTTTGAACGACAAAGTTCATTAAATTTTTTTACACCCATCTCAACAATCTGCTGTTTATTAGTAATCCCTAATTCTTTTTCCACTAAATTTTCAATTGGTAAGCCATGGCAGTCCCAACCCCAGCGTCGTTCCACTCGGTAGCCATTCATAGTCCAAAATCGTGGCACCACATCTTTTATAACACTGGCAACAATATGACCATAATGCGGGGTGCCAGTTGCGAACGGTGGGCCATCATAAAAAACGTAATCACCATTTACGGCTGTACGATTTACTGATTGTTCAAAAATTTTAGCGGTTTTCCAAAATTCACGAACTCGCTCTTCTTCTTCGATGTGTGGTGGTTTCTTTAAGTCCATAGTTTCATAATAAGTATCCCTATTCTACCTTATATAAGGCTTTTGTCAAAGGTTTTTTATTGATTTTTAAAGGAAAATATGCTATAATTATTAGATTATGTTTACCCTCTCTGCAAACTTTAAACCAGCTGGTGATCAACCCACGGCAATAAAAAAACTCCTTACCGGTCTTAATAAAAACTATAATCAACAGACTTTACTTGGCGTTACCGGCTCTGGCAAGACTTTTACCATGGCAAATATTATTGCCACGACACAAAAACCAACGTTAATTATCTCGCACAATAAAACGTTAGCCGCACAGTTGTACGGCGAATTTAAAGGCTTTTTCCCGGATGCTGCGGTTCATTATTTTGTTTCCTATTACGACTATTATCAACCTGAGGCCTATATCCCTCACAGTGATACCTATATTGAAAAAGAAGCGACAATTAACGAAGAAATTGATCGTTTACGTCATGCCGCCACACAATCATTAATGAACCGTCGTGATGTTTTAATTGTCGCGAGCGTTTCATGTATTTATGGTTTAGGCGAAAAAGTTGATTATCTGGCTTTAAGCCAATCATTTTCAACTGGACAAACAATTAAACGCAATGACATCCTACGACGATTAATTAAAATTCAGTACCAACGTAATGACAAAGAATTACAGCGTGGTCAATTTCGCGTTCGTGGCGATCGAATTGATATTCATCTTGCCACTGGT
>CAYZML010000002.1:0-33628 GCA_964479555.1 uncultured Gammaproteobacteria bacterium
CCAATCGCTAAACTTGATTTAGATCGGATTAGGGGAGTTAACTGTGCTTTGATTTTACGTAATTTACTATTACACGGTTTGATTGAAGCTAAGTTTGACGCGAAAAAAAATGAAATCTCTTATTCAGTCACTATTGATTTTATTCGTTTTCTTGGCATTAGTGATGTAAGTGCTTTGCCGGATTATGAAAAATTAAGTCAACATGAAAGTCTTGAGCGCATGTTAACTGAAAATTCTGTTTAACTTGTATGAGCGCGGTATTGATTGGTTTTGGTTTATTAGCGTTGTATGCCTGGTGGCAACCAAGTTTTATTAATGGAATTTCAATTAAACGATTACTCCAGGTAGAACCGGTCACCGCAAAAGTAACAGATCCATCTCTTAATCGTAAAGTCCCAACTACACACACATCTGAAGTACCGGCGATTATTGCTAAGGCGGCTGGTGTGTATGATAGTCAATCTCGTCTCCAGCTTTGGACAAAAGAAGCTGATCATCCATATCCGATCGCCAGTATTACAAAGTTAATGACCGCGATGGTGGCGCTGGACTTATTACCCGATTTAAATAGTATTTATAAAATCACTGAAGCTGATTATCGCGCCGGCGCGAAAGCTCATTTTTTTACCGGCGATCAGGTGCGTGTTAAAGATTTGCTCCAGACTTCATTAATTGCTTCTGATAATACGGCGATCATTGCGTTAGTTCATTCTACTGGTTTAACCGAAGAGGAGTTTGTTAAGAAGATGAATGAAAAAGTTCAACAATTAGGTTGGCAGCACACTATTTTTTTTGATGCAACTGGTCTTGATAGTCGTAATGAGTCAACTGTACGAGAAATTGTCCGTTTAGCTAGCACGGCTTTTACTTATGCGGAAATTAAAAATTCTACTCGTCTGCCAAAATATGAAGTAGAAACCAAGGAAGGGCGATTAGTGACAGTTTCTACCACCAATAGTTTGCTAACTAACGAAACTGTTGGTGATAATATTTCGATGGTAGCTGGAAAAACTGGCCATGTGCCCGAAGCTGGTTATTGTTTTGTTGGTTGGTTTTCCAAGGATAACCACGATATTATTACGGTTGTACTCGGAGCGCCGGATGAAGATAGTCGTTTTACGGAAACAAAAAAATTAGTCCTCTGGGCGTATAACGCGTATACATGGTAAACTATACTTAGTCATTATGAAATTTATTATTGCCAACTGGAAAATGAACTTATCAGTCGAACGTAGTATTGCGTTGACTAAAGAGTATCTTGCTGTGATTAAAAAAGCCCCGGCTGAAGTGGTTGTTTGCCCTTCCTTTACAGCCCTACCCTTTGTTGGTAAATTATTGGCTGACAGCGAAATTGCGGTTGGAGCTCAGGATGTATTTTGGGAAAAAAATGGTGCGTATACCGGTGAGATTGCGGCGAGTGATATTGTTGATCTTGGCGCGAGTTATGTAATTATTGGTCATAGCGAGCGACGTGAACATCTGGGCGAAGAAGACTGGATGATTAATCGAAAAATTCAGATGGCTTTGACAACAAGACCATTATGTCCGATTCTCTGTCTTGGCGAGACTAAAGAAGATTATGAAGCAGGGGAGCGAGAAACTGTTTTAACCAACCAGCTTAACGAAGCTTTAGCCGGAGTTAGTTTAAGCGTGGGTAAAAATTTAATTGTGGCATATGAACCAGTTTGGGCGATTGGTACTGGTGAATTACCTGAGGTTGAAGAGATTGAGTATGCCCTTGATGTTATTAAAGTGTTACTGCGAAAAAAATTTGGTCAACGGGCTGATGATATGTGTGCTGTTGTGTATGGCGGTAGCGTTGATGCTAAAACCGCACCAGATATTTTAGCCATGCCGTCGGTTGATGGCTTACTAGTTGGTGGCGCAAGTTTACATGCCCGTGAATTTTACCGCATTGTTTCGGCTGTGATAGAATAACATTATCTTTAATTTTTTATATGAAGTTAACCATGTCAAAACATCCACCACTTGACGTTCCAAGTAATAAACACTCAACCTATTTAAAAAATCTTCGTTTAATCACAAAAAATACCGGTCGGTTATTTTTATTTGCCGGTGATCAAAGAGTTGAACATGTTAATGATGATTTTTTTGGTACTGATATCGCGCCGGATGATGCCAGTCCTGAACATTTGTTTAAAATTGCTGCCGGGGCACGTATTGGTGTTTTTGCTACTCAACTGGGCTTTATCGCAAAATTTGGTCGTTTATATCCACGTATTCCCTATGCTGTTAAGCTCAATAGTAAGACAAATATTGTTAGTGAAGCTGATTATGATCCGTACAGCGCGGCTTGGTATGATGTTCGACAGGTGATTGAATTTGCTCGTGATTCAAAGTTGACTATTCCGGCGATTGGCTATACCGTGTATGTCGGTAGTAGCTATGAAAGTGCTATGCTTCGTGAAGCCGCTCAGATTGTCTGGCAGGCACATCAGGCGGGTTTAGTCGCTATATTATGGATGTATCCGCGGGGTGCGGCTGTTACTAATAAATTTGATCCGCACCTAATTGCCGGTGCCGTTAATGTCGGAAGTGCTCTGGGGGCTGACTTTATTAAGATTAATCGCCCCGAACCGGAAAATAAAGCGACCTTAGATGAAATTACCGCCGCTGGAAGTGGTACAGGCCTAATTTTTGCTGGTGGTGAAAGTATTGGCACGAAAGAACTTTTGGATATCATTTACCATGAAGTTCATGGGGCTGGCTTAAGCGGTGTTGCACTTGGTCGTAATCTTCATCAGCGACCATTAGCCGAAGCTATCACATTAGCAAACGCAGTCAGTGGTATTGTTTATGACGGTCATCGACCGGCTTAATGAAGAATTATTAAAGTTTTAGCAGTATCAAGGTTAGAGAAATTTATTATTATATAGTATGACATATATTCTTGGCTGGATTTTATGTGGCGTTGGTTTTTTAGGCGTTGCGATTATTGTTGGTCGTAAATTTACGATTTTAGCAAATATTGATGTAGCAGAAATTCAAAGCGAAAAAAATGCTCAACTTAAACAACAAATTATTGCCAATCAGTTGCGTCGTCGTTTCGGGCGGATCGGCTTAATCTCAGCGCGAATATTAAAACCATTTTCTCGTTTTCTACGTAATAGTTTTGATTGGTTGTATGATACATTGAATAACTGGCAACGCGCACAAGCTAACCGTGAAGCGGCGTTAGGGCAGGAAATTTCCAAACGGGTTGATGTTTTATTATTTGAAGCCGAAGAGTTGATACGCGAGGCACGTTTTGAAGCAGCTGAAAAAAAATATATTGAAATTATTGGCCTTGATCCAAAAAATTTTCGGGCTTTTAAAAATCTTGGTGAAGTCTATTTAAAAAATCAAAATTTAAACGAAGCTAAACAAACGCTTGACCATGCTTTGCGTTTAAAAAAAATACCTCAGGAGCAAGCTGGAAAAACTAAAATTAGTCTTGGTAAAGATATTGAGGTTGCTCAGGTTTATTTTCTTTTGGCCCAGGTGTTTGAAGCTACGGGCGACTTAGCAAAAACAATCGCCTATCTAAAAAGAGCTTTAAAAATTGAAAAAAATAGTCCACGTTATCTTGACAGGTTGATTGAAGTTAGTATACTAAAAAAAGACAAAATCACTGCCCTGCAGGCTTTTTCTGAGCTTGAAGCCACTAATCCGGAAAATCAAAAACTAACAAGTTTCAAGGAAAAAATTAATAGTCTTGAAGTATAAAAGTAAAGGTAATTTAGGTTAGGATGTTGTATCTCCCGCTAGGGAGATTTTGATATTATGTTATCGCCGTTGTAGCTCAGTTGGTAGAGCATCTCCATGGTAAGGAGAAGGTCACCGGTTCAAACCCGGTCAACGGCTCAGAAAAAAAGAGCGGGAAATTTCCCGCTCTTTTAATTTAATTACTAATTATATCTCTTTATAAAACCAGGTAAATTACATAATATATATAAAAAATATTTTACTTGCTTATTTTCCCTCATTATGTTATAATCAGATGGGCTCAAGTCAGCCTGTTTTTTAAATATTATTAATCAATTCGGGTCGGTACCGAAGCGGTCAACCGGGGCAGACTGTAAATCTGTTGGCTTACGCCTTCGTAGGTTCGAATCCTACCCGGCCCACACAAACATAATTAATATATTAATTTTCTTATGTCTCAAGATAACATGATCAAAATGCAGTGTACTGAGACGGGTGAAATTCGCCGAACTCATAAAAATAAGAAGACTTTAAAAGGTCGTCTTGAACTTATGATGTTTTCGAAGAAAGCTCGTAAGCATACATTACATCGTGAAACAAAATAAAATTTTCCCAAGGCGAGTTCAACGGGCTTGCCCGTTGAAATTCGCTTTGAGTGAATAGAGGCGGGCGTAGTATAATGGTAGTACAGGGGTCTCCAAAACCTCTAGCGTGGGTTCGATTCCTACCGCCCGTGCCAATATATAGAAGTATAAATTTACAAAACAATCAGTTGCTAGCTGATTGTTTTGTTTATAAGTTTTTTTATAGATTTCGCTTTGATTCTATGATATACTTCTTGTTAAGAGGGAATTACCCTTTATAATATTATATATGGCTGAGATTAGTCCTCAACTTCGTTATTATATCGAAGAATCAACAAGGCGAGGAGGGTCTAAGGATCAAATTACAAAAGAACTACTCGATCGTGGTTGGAAAATAGATATTATTAATGAATGTTTTTCCAATTTAAATACAGCTACTAATACTCCCCAAACCCCATTACCACCAAAATCATCTCCTCAGACCGAGGAAGACTCCCATAAAAGAATTGTTAAGATCATTGTCACAGCCGGATCTTTATTGGTTGGACTTGGTGTTTATTCTTTTTTAGCGGTTAATTGGCAAACAATTGGTAATCCATTGCGGATTGCTATTATTATTTTATCAATTTTAGTTTCTTATATAATTGGTTGGTATCTACGCGAGAAAGCTGAATTACCAAAAATTGGTAATGCTTTAATTTTACTCGGCGTTATTATGTATGGAGGCGGTATTTTTTTAGTCGCCCAGATGTATGATATTAATGGTCATATGGCGGATGGATTTGTTTTGTGGTCACTTGGTGCTCTTGCCACTGGTTTAGCCCTAGATTTCTATCAAGCGTACTATCTAAGCCTCCCTTTGATCTTTACTGCCACTCTTCGATATCCTTGGCAGATATTATCTTTCTCCGAGGGAGCAACGCCACTTTTAGCATCAAGTCTTGTTTTAATTATTATAACCATGACTATTTTTCTTTCCGGACTTTATATTCGTCGTTCAATCTCAAATGAGATTGCAGACACTTTCTAACTTATATGTTTACTATTTTTTCGTTAATTTCTGATTTGCTTTGGCCAGCAATAATAATTATTGCTATTTATGCTTTTATAAACTTTAAGAGTGGGGATAGACTATCTAGCTTTCCGGTAGTAGAGGATTCAGCTAAGTCAAACCTTAAAGAGTATATAATAAGTCAATTTTTTTTGGTTTTTAGCTTAATATTCTTAACTTTTTTCCTTGTAGCTCTTAACAGGTATTGTAAGACCCCGTTTTCTAATTTATCAATTATACTTGTTATGTCACTATTCGGTTTAACTGTCTCTTATTATTATCGACTTATTTATTTGTTTATTATTTCCATAGTATCAGGCGTAATTTGGTGGTGGCGACAATCATATGAGTGGATTATTCACAATAAAGAATTATATGTTACGTATCCAAAGGTTTCTATCTTGATTGGTGGTTTTATATTATTATGTTTAATTTTTTATATTTTAGGTCGATTACATTATTCTCATAAAAAATTTTTTCGGCTTGCCCCGCTCTATTTTGTTTTCGCAATTTTGCCATTAAGTAGTATATTAGTTTTTCTCTCAACTGAAAATGGCGTTTTTGAGCTTGGCAAAATGTTAGCTAGTGGATCCTTGCTAGCCTCCTGGCAATTAACAACGGTTATTATTATTTTAACGTTGATGTTAGCTATATCAATGATGTATGCGTTTAGCCGAAAACTTTTAACTGCCACTGAACTTGGAATAACTATTTTTATAATGATACTTGGTATTAGTATTGCTCTATGTACTAATAATAATTTTGTTTTACCTGCAATCAAGCCAACTCTTGGTAGTGTTGGTATTATTTGGGCATTACTATTTAATTTTGCTATTTTTCTTGAAATTATGGGTTTACTATTTTTTGGCTATATTCGACAAAAAAAAGTCATGGTTAATACAGGCATTTTTTTGCTATTTTTTATGATTTTTATCAAGTACATTGATTGGTTTTTTGATTCGCTTGATAAGAGTATTTTCTTTATTGGCGCTGGTGTTCTTTTGCTTATTACCGGCTGGATTATGGAATTTAGTCGACGTTATATGTTAAAAAGAATGCAAGAACAGAAAGTTTAATTTATAAATAAATGCTTACTACTCAAATCAAATTCATTCTGAGTGTTATCGCACAAATAGCGGCAATTATATTAATTATCGGCGCTTACTTACTTGGTTGGCTGGGATTACCGGCTAAACAATATTCTCCTATAGCTTCAACTGATTTTTTTGAATCCCAAGAAGCCATTGAACCTCCTTCTAATTCAACTAATATAAGTGAATCTAATTCTCCAGCTTCATATTGGACTACAGAAATTTATTGGAATTTTGATGAGGGAAGCGGCACAATAGCGGCTGATCAGACTAATAGTGCTAATGGTCAGCTCATGAATTCGCCTCGATGGCTAACAGGCAGTGAATGTATAAGCGGTGGATGTCTTAAGTTAAATGGTCAGAACCAGTACGTTAGTTTATATTTGCCTCAGGCACAACAGTACTCATTTTCTGGTTGGGTAAAGCCATTATCAGCCATAACCACTGAGAGCCAAATTTTAGGTACTTCTAGTGACGATCCTGGTGTTACTATCTATGATACAGGTCAATTTTTATTTTTCACGAATCACGGTCGTGGAGTTTTAATTGGTGGACCTATAGTTAAGTCAGGTCAATTTTATCATATAGCCGTTACTAATGATGGTAGATATAAAAAAATGTATGTTAATGGTGTTTTGGCAAACCTAGAAGATACATCTCTTTACGGAGAAAAATTTATACGGGTAGATAATGGTGATGTAGCCCCACCATCGTTTGGCGCGACGACGTTTGGCGCGACGACTAACAATAAAAGATTTTTCCATGGCGTGATTGATGAATTTAAATTCTTTCCAAGGGCTTTATCAGAAGCAGAAGTTGAAGCTTTGAGTAATCCGGAAATTAATAGATAGTATGCGCGTTCCAACGAGACGTTCGGAAAAACAAAGTAGTCTAAAGATAGACCCACATCTTACTAAACCAGCCTACGAAAAACTACAAACTAAATTAACCCACTTAAAAAAAGTGACTCGTTTGCGTTTGATGGATGAAGTTGCCACCTTAGCGGCGGGTGGTGATTTTTCTGAAAATACTGCTTATCAAATTGCTAAAGGTAGGTTACGGGGAGTTAACAGTATGATTCTTGAGATTGAAGCCCGACTTAGGCAGGCAGTAATTATTAAAACTTCGGCCACCTCTGAAATTATAGCGCTTGGCAGTACTGTCACGATTGAAGCCGAGGGTAAAAGAAAAAAATATACCATTCTTGGTTCAGCCGAAGTTAACCCGGTCGAGGGAATTATTTCGCATAATTCGCCCCTAGGTTTAAGTTTAATTGGAAAAAGAGTCGGGGATAGTCTTACTTTTTCAACCAACACTAAAAACACCACCGCGACGGTTATCGCTATTGATTAAGAAAGAAAACGAATAATCAAATCATAGGCTAAAGCTAAACCCGAGGCAATAAAAATAGCAATATAGTTCCAGCGTGATTTACTGGAAATAAGACTTGAGAGTGTGTAGGTAAGAGCTTCTGTATCTTCCGTGTCTAAAGGGCGGGAGTTTTTTATTTTTTTAATCAAGTTTCTTTTAATAATTACCTGATCGCGTTTCTTTTCAATATGATAGCGATGGCCGAAGTACCAAACAAAACCAATTGTGCCAATATACCAGGTAATATCAACCCAACTCTGACTATAACGGCCAATGATAATAATAGCTCGGTAAGCGACAGTGGCAATAATCCCGACCCAGAAAACTAAAAGGCGATACGGGTGTGAGGAAGCAGATAGGTGATTTTTGTTTATGTTAGTTGGCATACATAGTTTACAAGTTTTATTATTCTCATTATACCACATATACGTTTTACTCGATGATATATGGTATAATAACAAAATCTATGTCTAATTATGAATGGTATTCTTTATTAGTGAAGCCGGATTGGGCACCGCCAGCTTGGATATTTGCGCCGGTCTGGACGGTTCTTTATGTTTTGATTAGCATTTCTTTTGCCACTGTCTTTTATGAAGTCTACCATAAGAAAATCCCAAAAATTGTTGCTTTACCATTTGTACTTAATCTTTTATTTAACGCTTTGTATACGCCGTTAGAATTTAGTTTAAAAAATAATTGGCTGGCCTGTCTTGATATTATATTAGTTTTAGGAACATTAATATGGGGATTGTTGGCGGTTATTCGTTATAAGCGCTGGATAGCGTGTATTAATATTCCGTATATGCTTTGGGTGATGTTTGCGACGACGTTACAAATTACCATTACTTTATTAAATTAATTTACCAGAGGTAGTTATAGTAACTACCCTTTAGTATTTATACATATATGATTGAAGTTAATTATCTTGCCATATTGACGTGTGGCATCATCGCAATGGTTCTTGGTTTTCTTTGGTATGGTCCGTTGTTTGGCAAAAAATGGTTGGAGATTACTAAAGCAACCGCTAAAGATATTGAAGAGCGTAAAAAGATGGAATCTTCGGTCGGCATTTTATACGCCATTCAATTCTTATTAAGTTTACTCCAGGCCTATGTTTTAGCTTATTATATTGCTGGTTGGCGCGAGGCTTCGGGACTTGAACATGGATTATGGATTTGGTTGGCTTTTATTATGCCGATGGTGGCGCAGAGTGCGATGTGGAATAATGATTCACGTAAAATTTCCTGGACACGATTTTTAATTCAAGCTAGCTATCAACTTGTCTTATTCATTATCTTTGGTTTAATTTTGGGAAGCTGGCGTTAATTTTTTAAACTCTTATTATTCTTGACTTTTTCATAAAATTATTATATAGTATGTTAAATTAAATTAACATAAAAATGAACCTTAAAAAATATATAATCGTTATCACGACATTTTTTAAAGATGTCTATGATATTTTTGTCCGTAATGGAGGACTTTTTGTTCGGACAATTGGAGTCGGTACTATCGGCATATTTTCCGCCTTTACCTGCGTACTGAGTTTTCGTACGCAGATGTTGTTTACTGGCGGTGGTGATATGTTTCAGGTCTCAATATTTTCCGGCTTTATTGCTATTGTAGTCATAAGCTATTTTGTCTTCCGTTGGGAGGCAGTTAAACATGAGTATACTGATTTACATATCAGGTACTTAAACTGGATTAATACTCGCTCAAGTTTTCAGCGGTGGTTAGTTTCAGTGCCGATGAGTTTTTCATTATCATTATCACAGTTTTTATTGATTATGATCATGAAATATTTTACTCGTTTGTCAGGCGGAGCAATCGCTGACATCACTTTGGCAATCGTTGGAATTATAAATTTTTTTATGATGAGAACCTATCTCTTTGATTATCAAAGAAAAAATTATTTTTTTCAGTTCTCTTCATATATTATTATTTCCGTGGTCAGTTTGTTTGTAAACTACCACGTTGTAAATTTTTTGGAGAAGAGCCAATTTTGGATTTTGCAACCGGTGGGTGAAATACTCACCACGTTTCTTGATGCAACAGTTGTGGCCCAACTTCTTGCTAGCGCACTCTTTGGCTGGGTTTTTTACAAAGCCCATGAGAAAATAACTTTTCGAAAAAAAGAAGAAAAGAATATTTAACAATCTCAGATTATTATATATAGTCTGAGATTTTTTTGTTATACTGAAAATATATATGAGACAATTAGTGCCGATAGGGAAACAACTTATTATGTATGGTTTGGTTGGCGCGCTCAGTACTGGTGTTGAGCTTAGTGTTATGAAAGTTTTAATTAGTTATTTTAATCTTTGGTATTTATATGCTTCAGTCGCAGTTTCAGGTCTTAGTTTAGTTATTAGTTTTAGCTTAAGAAAAATTTGGGTTTTTAAAAATCGAGAAAAAGACGCATTATTACATCAGCTATTATTATATATTTTGACGTTATGTAGCTTAATATTTATTAACAGTGTAATTGTGGCTTATTTAGTTGAAAGTGGTTATTTCAGGCCAATTATGAGCTAATTCTTGGCTGGCTTAGTTTCTGGTTTATTTGGTTTTATTATTAATCGTACTATTACTTTTAGACATATATAATAGCGTTTTACGGTTTTTTACTTTGCTTTTTTAGCATGGTATACTACCGCCATGAATAAAACGACTATTGCCTGGCCTATTATTGGACAACCAAAAGCTAAGATTTTTTTTGAAAAACTTTTATTGTATGAAAAGCAACAACCTAATAGCCTTGGAGGAACGTATATTTTAAGTGGATCGGTCGGTAGCGGAAGAAAAACAATTTTAAAAAGTTTTTTTGAACAATTAGGTATGATTTCTCAGACTGAAGTTAATCAGTATGAGATTGTTCGTTTAGGCTTAAGAGAAGACAAAACCGAAATTGGTGTTGACCAGGTACGTGATTTTAATAATCAAATGGCTTTAAGCTCTTTTGGTAATGGTTATCGTTTAGGTGTTATTACTGAGGCCGAAAAATTAAGTACAGAAGCTGGTAACGCCCTTTTAAAAACCTTAGAAGAAGCGCATCAAGGGGTTTTAATTTTTATCTTAGCTCATTCAATTGATTCTTTACCTCTAACAATCGTTTCACGGGCGCAAATTATTGAATTTCGACCGGTGGCGGTTGATTCTATTTATGATTGGCTTGTTTCCCAGCATGCTATGAGCCGACCGCAGGCACGACAGTTAGCTCGTTTAGCTCAGGGTCAACCAGGCCGTGCCTTGCGTTTAGCTCATGAAAAAAATCTACTCGAAGCTGAATTAGCGCCAATACGTTTTTTATGTGAACTGTTTACTCTGCCCTTAGCTCAGCGTTGGCAAGTCGCCGAAAAATTACTTGGTAATCTTAAGGGTCCGGTGTTAGCTTCTCGTGTCGACCAGATTATAAATCAGTGGCGACTTGGTTTACGAGATATATATCTTCTTCATATACAACAATCTGATAGTATTATATATATTAATCTTGAATCAGAGCTACGCGTTTTAACCCAACGTTTATCGTTAGTTGAAACTCGTCGACTTGATGCTTTTTGCCAGACTTCATTACGTTATTTAGCCGCTCATGTTAACCCAAAGCTAGTAGTTGAGCAGATACTCTTAAATATAGTATAATAGGTATAGAATAAAATTATTTTTTATTGGTTATTGCTAACTTTTATATGAAAAAAATTATTATAATCTCTTCTTTATTATTTATTGTAACTCTTAGCGGTTGTACGATTAATATCGGCGGTGGAACACCAACTTCAAAAGCGCCAGATGGCGGGGTTTATAAATCAATGACAAGTGGTTCAACCTGGCAAAATAAATCATTAATTCCGACTACTTCTGGGAAACCAAACACACTCGCCAATTTCGGTAATATTGCTTTAGTGATGGATCCAGGTGATACTAATGCCTTATATTTTGCCGCTTCTGAGGGGGGACTAGCCTATACGTATGATGCGGGTGAAAATTGGTTCGAGATGACAGCTCTGCGTGGTATGGTTATTACTAATATCGCGGTTGATCCGGCGGCTAAATGTACTTTATATGCTTCGACGCTTAATCGATTATTAAAAAGTATTGACTGTGGTCGCAGTTGGACACAAGCATACTTTGATAATGATTTAACAGTTGGTGTAACGGCTCTAGCCATTGATCACTACGATTCAAAAATTATATATATTGGTACGTCTCGTGGAGAGATTATTCAATCAACTGATGCTGGTAAAAGCTGGCAGACACTTAACCGTTTTGAAAATAACGTTAAAAAAATTATGATTGAGCCGTCTGACAGCCGATTAATTTTTGTTGCCACCGAAAGTAAAGGACCATACCGCTCGCAGGATAAAGGCGCTACCTGGGTAAGTTTATTACCTAATTTAAAAGATTTTCAAGATAATAAAAAATTCCGTGATTTATTTCTTTCGACGACTCAACCCGGCTTTATATTACTGGCCACAAAATATGGCTTAATAAAATCAATTAATAATGGTGATGATTGGACAGCTTTACAACTTATTACCCCTGAATCTGAAGCAACCATTAATTCTGTTATCACTAATCCAAATAAAGTTGATGAAATTTATTATGTTACCAACACGACGTTATATAGCTCAGTTGATGGTGGCGCCAACTGGACCACTAAAAAATTACCTTCAAGCCGCGGTGGTGCAGTGCTTTTAAGTGATCCAAGTAATCCAAAAACCATATATTTGACACTACAGCCAGTTAAGAAATAGAATGTAGCGGATGATTATGAATACATATATACAAGCTCATCAAGCCCAGTTTGCCCAGACGATTGTCTTTTTTGAAAAAGATATCTCAGCTTTGCGCACCGGTCGTGCCAATCCGGCAATTCTCGAAGGTATAGAAGTTGAAGCGTATGAAGCAAAAATGGCGATTAATGCGGTTGGCAATATTGCTGTGGCCGACGGACGTAGTTTAACGATTACCCCCTGGGATAAGTCACTCTTAAAAGAAATTGAGAAAGTACTTGTTGCTGCTGATTTGGGCGTTGGAGTTGTAAATGAGGGTGATAAGTTACGATTATCAGTCCCACAACTCACCGAAGAAAACCGTAAAGATTTAGTAAAAAAATTAAATGTAAAACTTGAAGAAGCTCGTATCGCGATTCGACAGATTCGTGATGAAGTTAAGCAGGCGATTGAAAAAGCTTTTGAAGCTAAAGAAATATCAGAAGATGATAAATTTCGTTTTATTAAAGAGCTTGATGAATTTGTTAATGAACAAAATCAAGCTTTAAAAACAGTTCGTGATCATAAAGAAAAAGAAATTATGACAATTTAACCTATGATTATTACCGCGCTTATTTTTATTGCTATTTTAGGAATTTTAGTTTTTGTCCATGAACTTGGACATTTTTTAGCCGCGCGTAAGTTTGGCGTTGGCGCGGAAGAGTTTGGTTTAGGTTTTCCTCCGCGATTATTTGCTTTTTATAAAACAACCTCCGGAGAATGGAGGAGTAAATGGGGAAAGGCTTTAATCACTGATGCGGCTGACACAGTTTATTCTTTAAATATTATCCCGCTTGGTGGTTTTGTAAAAATTAAAGGTGAGGACGGAGAGGATCGCGCCGATGTTCATAGTTTTGCGAGTAAAGCAGCCTGGAAACGAACACTGATATTATCAGCCGGCGTCATCATGAACGTTATCTTAGCCACCCTTTTATTTTCTTTTAATTTAGGATTGGGAGCTGATCAGTCCATTGATGGTATTCCGCTTGATGGCGCGATTGTTAATAACCGTCGCATTGAAATTACCTCAGTCAGCGAAAATTCACCCGCGGCCGCAGCCGGACTCCAGACCGGCGATTGGATTATGGCCGTTAATAATCAGAAAGCTGAGAATGTTTCATTTTTACAAAATTTTGTCGCTGATAAAGCCGGGCAAACATTAACTTATACAATTAAACGTTCTGGTGCGGAGTTTACTAAAGAAATAGTACCAATAACGCTTGAGTCAACTCATAAAGGTGGTATTGGTGTTGTAATTTCTGAAATGGCTTTTGTTCGATTTCCTTGGTATCTAGCGATTGTCGAGGGTATAAAAACTACTGGTTTTTTTCTTTGGGCAATTATTCTTGGTTTATATGATTTACTGGCTCGTTTGTTTACCGGCGGTGGTGTAAATGCTGATGTGGCTGGACCAGTTGGTATTGCTATTCTGACTGGACAGGTAGCTAAAATGGGTATTATGTATCTTATACAGTTTACGGCTTTGTTATCATTAAATTTAGCGGTTATTAATATTTTACCTTTTCCGGCTTTAGATGGCGGACGTATTCTCTTTTTAATCATTGAAAAAATTAAGGGCCGTCCGATGAAACAGCAAACCGAAGCTTTAATACATAATCTTGGCTTTTTGTTTTTAATTGCTCTTATTATCCTGGTAACATTTAAAGATATTGCTAAATTATTTCATTAATTATTATCTACTTATATGAATTTTTCTCTTAAAGCGACTAATTTAGAATTAACCACGGCAATTAAAGCCTATGTTGAGAAGAAAATGATGATGATTGAAAAGTATTTAGGTAGTAAAGGAGTAATTAGTTGTGAAGTTGAAGTTGAACTTATGACGCGTCATCATCATAAGGGTGATATTTTTCGCGCGGAAGTTAATTTACGATTACCCCATGACTCCTTACGAGTTGAACGAACTGAGGCTGATTTATATAAAGCGATTGATAAAATGAAAGATCATCTCGCGGATCTAATTACTCGCAGTAAGGAAAAACGGCTCGCAAAGCGACGAGTAGTAAAAAAGAGTTAGTTTTGCTTGATTTTATCGTCTTAATCAACTATACTGGACAGGTTATGATCTGAAGACACAACCTCCATTTCTCTTTATTTTTAAGGCTATATGTCATTGATTACAAAAATATTTGGCGATCCTAACGAACGAGTGGTTAAATCATATCGTCCTCTTTTAGCTAAAATTAATGATCTTGAAGAAGTATATAAAGCTTTATCAGACGAAGCCTTACGTGAAAAAACCTTAGCTTTTCGAAAAAAACTTGGTATTAGTAGTGCTCCGGAAAAAGGTTTGATACAAACTCTGAGTTACGAAGAACAAAAACCAATTTTAGAAGAATTATTGCCCGAAGCTTTTGCTACTATTCGCGAAGCAAGTCGTCGCGTTATCGGTCAGCGTCATTATGATGTTCAGCTCATTGGTGGCATAGTCCTTCATCAGGGTCAGATTGCGGAAATGAAAACCGGTGAAGGTAAGACATTAGTGGCCACCGCGCCATTATATTTAAATGCTTTGGCTGGTCATGGTGTTCAGCTTGTAACCGTTAATGATTATTTGTCGCGCGTTGGTGCGGGCTGGATGGCACCAGTGTACTGGGCACTTGGTTTATCAACCGGTGTTATTATCCATGATCAGGCATTAGTGTATGATCCGGAGCATAATGATGAAGAGCAGTTTGATCCGCGCTTACGTCATTTTCGCCTTGTACCACGTCGTGAGGCGTATCAGTGTGATATTCTCTATGGTACTAACAATGAATTTGGTTTTGATTACTTGCGCGATAATATGGTGCAGACCGAAGCTGATAAAGTACAACGTGCTTTACATTATGCGATCGTTGATGAAGTCGATTCAATCTTAATTGATGAAGCTCGTACCCCATTAATTATCAGCGCCCCGGCCGAAGAATCAACCGACCGTTATTATACCTTTGCTGAGCTAGTTGAACGCTTAAAAGAAGAGGAGGATTATAATGTTGATGAAAAATTACGCTCCGCGACATTAACCGAAGCAGGGTTAGCAAAAATGGAAGGCTGGCTTGGGATTGAAAATATTTATGCTGAAGGTGGTATTCGCGAAGTACACCATCTTGAACAAGCCTTAAAAGCTCGTGTGCTTTTTAAACGTGATAAAGATTATGTTGTCCGCGATGGCGAAGTTGTGATTGTTGATGAATTTACCGGTCGACTGATGTTTGGTCGTCGCTACAGCGAAGGTTTACATCAGGCGATTGAAGCTAAGGAAGGCGTAAAAATTCAACGCGAAAGTCGGACACTTGCGACGATTACCTTTCAGAATTATTTCCGTATGTTTAAGAAACTAGGCGGTATGACTGGTACTGCCTTAACCGAAGCCGAAGAATTTTTTAAGATTTATAATCTTGAAACAGTCGCGATTCCAACCAACCGCCCAACAATTCGTCGTGATGAAACTGATTTAATTTATGGCACTGAGCAGGGAAAGTATCAGGCGGTAATCAAGGAAATTAAAGAACGTAATAGCACTGGTCAGCCGGTGCTCGTTGGTACGATTTCAATTGAAAAAAATGAGTACTTAGCCGCGTTACTGGAACGAGAAGGTATCCAGGCGCAGGTGTTAAACGCTAAACAGCACGAAAAAGAAGCCTCAATCATCGCTCAGGCTGGTAAGGAAGGGTTAGTTACTATTGCCACAAACATGGCTGGTCGAGGAGTTGATATTATCCTTGGCGGAACACCATTTGATCAGGCTGCGTATGAAAAAGTGGTGAACCTTGGTGGTTTACATGTTATTGGTACCGAACGCCACGAAGCTCGTCGTATTGATAACCAGTTGCGTGGTCGCGCTGGTCGACAGGGTGATCCTGGGTCAAGTCGATTTTTTGTTTCAATGGAAGATGATCTGATGCGTATTTTTGGTGGTGACCGCATGAAAAATTTAATGAAGACCTTAAAACTGTCCGAAGATACCCCGATTGAAAATAAAATTGTTTCAAAATCAATCGAATCAGCGCAGAAAAGAGTTGAAGGTAATAACTTTGATATTAGAAAACATTTAGTTGAGTATGATGACGTGATTAATAAGCATCGCTTGGCAATTTATAGTCGTCGCGCCGAAGTTTTGCGCTTAGCTGAGAAAAGTGAACGAGGCGAAATTAACGAAGGTGATCGCACTATTCGCGATATTATTATGAGTATGGTTGAGCATGAAATTGAACAGATCATTTCTGCTCATACCGATGCTGATGCGGCGAGAGACTGGGACGTTAAAGAAATTAAAGAAGCTATTGCAACTATTTTTCCACTTGAGGCTGATTTTGAAGCTGGTTTAAAAAATTTAACTGATGATGCCTCAAAATTAGATAAAGTTCATTTGCGTACTGAGCTCATTGAGCATTTAGCGAAGATTGCCGGCGAAATGTATGATAAAACAGTGGCTTCCGCGACTAAGGCTGGGTTTAATTGGGCTGAAATTGAACGCTCGGTTGTTTTACGCTCGATTGATATGCTTTGGATGGATCATCTTGAAACAATGGATTATATGCGGCGGGGGATTGGACTTCGCGGATATGGCCAGAGAGACCCACTTGTTGAGTATAAGAAAGAAGCCTATCGATTATTTAACGAATTAAATAGCTTGATTGAAAAGCAAATTGTCTATTCAATTTATAAAATTGGCGGTTTACAGGAATTTATTATGCCATCAATTAATTTAAAAAATATTTCGGTTACAGCGCCCGCCAAAGAAATGAGTAAGGATGGATCTTCAGCCACAACCGAGGTTTATACTGATCGCGGTATGAAAGATGCGGACGGTAATAAAGTCGGTCGAAATGATCTTTGCCCTTGTGGGAGTGGGAAGAAATATAAGAAGTGTCATGGTGCGTAATAGGTGTGGAATCCCGTCGATCGCTTCAATACTAAACTATGGCTTGTTTATTCTGTAATAATAAGGAAGTAGAGCTAAGAATGATTTATAAAGATAATACAGTAATGGCTTTTCCTACTGTTATTCCTATAACAGTCGGGCATGTATTGGTATGTCCAGTTAGGCATATTTCAAAAATTGATGATCTTTTAGATAATGAAGTACAGGCAATTAAAAATTTAATTATTCAAATAAAAAATAGTTTAAAAAAATCTTTTGATGCCGAGGGCTTTAATATTGCCTGGAATGAGGGTTCTGTAGCTGGCCAGTCAGTGGATCACCTACATATTCATATAGTTCCGAGAAAAGTTGGAGATACTGGAGTTTATAAATATGAACCGCGAGAATTTCTTTATAGACCAGGCTCAAGAAATGAGTCTTCAGGAGAAGAGCTTCAGGAAGTTGCGGAATTTATTAAAGGAACTCTTACATATAAAAATGATGAAAAGTAATAACGTAAAAAAGGTATGGACATTTCCGGGTGGTGGTATAAGTAAGAGAGAGTTAGTTGAAATAGCTGCTAGGAGAGAAGTTAAAGAGGAAGTTGGATTAGATTTATTTAGTCTAGTTAAAATTGGGGAAATTTTAACTACAAAAGAATATAAAAGAGATAGAGTACATTGTTTTTATGCCCTAGTAAATAATAATATGGCGATTATCGATAATAATGAAGTTAAAACTTATGAATGGTTTGGCATTAATAATTTACCAGATAATATTTCTTCAATCTCAAAAGAAATGATTTCTATTTACAAATTCTATTCCTAATGTATGCCAACCATCAAAAAGAAAATCTGGCCAATATATTTCGAGGCAATAGTGAGCGGAAAAAAGAAGTATGAATTACGGCTTAACGACTTTGAAATTAACGAAGGTGACTATTTACTGCTTGAAGAATGGGATCCTAAAACTAAAAAATATACCGGACGAAGTATTGAGAAAAAAGTTACGTATGTTGGTCGATTTAAACTTGATGAATTGTTCTGGCCAAAAGAAGCCATAGAAGAAAAAGGGATACAAATTATTTCTTTGCAATAAGAAAACCGCGACAAATATATAGATATAAAGCAAGGCTGCTTTACAAATAGTATATTTTCGCGGCGTGGCCACTACCCTTTGGATTCCCCCTATCCTTGGGCGACTCAATACCTTAAGAGGTGTTAAGCTAAAGACATGACGATCTTTAGTATGGAATAATATATAATATAAGTTAGAAATTTAGTCAAGAATTAGTATGAAAAAGAAAAAATCGGCTAATAAAAAAAGAATCACTGTGGCGATTAGCGGCGGATTTGATCCACTTCATATCGGTCATGTCCGAATGATTCAAGCGGCAAAGGCGCTTGGTGATTATTTAGTTGTAATTTTAAATAATGATCATTGGTTACGAGCAAAAAAAGGCTATACTTTTATGCCCGAAAAAGAACGAAAAGAACTCCTCGAAGCGATGAGTGGTGTTGATAAGGTTGTTATTACGACTCATAAAAAAGATGATCCTGATACGAGCGTTGCAAAAACGCTGAAAAAAGTCAGGCCACATATTTTTGTTAATGGTGGAGATCGAAAACGCGGTAACACACCCGAGGGTGCAGTCTGTAAAAAATTTAATATAAAGATGGTTTTTAATGTTGGGCAGGGCGGTAAAATTCAATCAAGCTCATGGCTTGTTAATAAAGCGTTAAAGCAAACTAAGAAGAAATAATATGGTTATTATTGGTATTGTTGGCCATCCTTCCTCAGGCAAAGACACTGTATCACATTACTTGGCTAGTAAAAGTTTCTACCATATTTCCTGCGGTGATCGATTACGGGCTGAAATGAAAAAGCTCGATTTACCTCTTGATCGACCATCAATTAGACAATTTGTTACTGAAAAAAGAAAAAGTATTGGTGCTTTTTATCCGGTTAATCTTATTATTAACGAGATGACTGATAAAACAGTTGTTTCCGGCTTTCGTAATGTAGCCGAAGTACAGTATCTCAAAGATCGATTTAAAGACGCTTTTAAATTAATTGCCGTTGAAGCGCCTTTACAAGCTCGCTATCAGCGAGCTTTACTCCGTAACCGAGAGGGCGACAATATTTCTTTTACTGACTTTAAAGCGCATGAAGAAGCGGAGAAAAACGCTAATCCTGAGTCGCATGAAGTTGATATGGTTATGGCGCAGGCTGATTATACTATTGAAAACAATGGAACACTTGAAGATCTACATAAAAAAATTGATGAGTTATTAGTAATACTATGAAACAACCCGAGTATATTATGATTCACCATACGGCGGTTTCTTATACAAAAAACTCTGATCAGTTTAAAGCGGTTAATCTTTTTCATCAGCGTAAGTGGGGGATTAAAAGTAGTCTTGGTTATTATAATGGATATCATTATGAAATAGCCTCTAGTGGTCGTGTTCGTCAGGCGCGAAAGGATGGAGAGGAAGCGGTAGCTTGTTACCAGAAAAAAATGAATGATGGCCGCTGTCTTCATATTTGTTTAGATGGAAATTTTGACTCTGAGGACCCTTTACCCCGACAGATATATGCTTTACGGGATTTACTAAAAAAGCTAGTTAAAAAATACGATATCACGCGCGATAATATATTATTCCATCGTCAATTAGCAAAAAAGTCTTGCCCTAGACAACATATTGATTATACTTTTATCTCTTCACTCCCTTATTAATTTTCCCCATATCAGCTTCTTGCTTTTTAATCAAACTACTGTATAATACCCAAATATCATTAATAATCCTCTTGTATGTCTGAAAACCGTTTTTTAAGTAGCCTGCGAAAGGGCAGGAAGGGCCGTGTTTGGCTGTATTTTTTTATTATCGTACTTATTGTCATTGCTACGTCATTATTAGCTTTTGGCAATTACTATAATCAAGCGATTGCAACCTATAAACTCCCATTACCAAAAGTAAAGGAAGTTCCTTTTAAGTTAGGTTTGGATTTACTTGGCGGATCACAGCTAGTTTACGATGCTGATGTTTCCGCAATTCCAGCCGCTGATCAAAAATCAGCCGTTGAAGGCGCTCGCGATGTTATTGAAAAGCGCGTTAACGTTTTTGGTGTGAGCGAGCCACATGTTGAAGTAAATAGCACGGCTGATAAAAAGTTTCGTATTTCGGTTGAATTAGCTGGTATTAAAGATATTGCGGAAGCAATAAAAAAGATTGGCGAAACACCATTACTTGAATTTAAAGAACAGTCAACCGAACAACGTAGCCTAACCGCCGAAGAGCAAAAGTCAATTGATGATTTTAATGCCCAGGCAAAAAAGCGGGCTGACGAAGTTATACAGAAATTAAAAAAGAATGAAGATTTTTCCGCATTAGTAAAAGAATATAGTGATGATACTGCGACAAAAGATAAAGGTGGAGAAGTCGGCTGGTTTTCAAAGCGTGATAACGAAGAGCTTGGTAAGGTCGCAGAGGCAATTCCGGTTGGTAGTGTTAGCAAAAGTGCAACGTTAACCGAACAAGGTTATGAAATTATTAAAGTTAATGAAAAACGTCTTAAGGAAGTAAAAGCCAGTCATATTTTAATTTGTTATAAAGGTGCCGAAGGTTGTACTAGTGATATTTCCAAAGAAGATGCCTATACTAAAATTAAAGCGTTAAAAGAAAAACTCACCCCTAAAAATTTTGCTGATTTTGCTAAAAATGAATCAACTGATGCCTCAAATAAAGACCAGGGCGGAGATCTTGGCTGGTTTGGTCGTGGCGCAATGGTAAAGCCATTTGAAGACACTGTTTTTGATCAGAAAGTCGGTACGATTTCTTATGTGGTTGAAACTAAATTTGGTTATCATGTTATTTATAAGACTGATGAAAATCCTGAATATCGTATTAGTCATATTGCGATCCTAACCCAGTCGGCCGAAACAATTCTTGGGCCAAAAAGTGATTGGAAAAATACTGAATTAAGCGGAAAGAATTTAAAACGTGCGGCGGTTTCCTTTAATCAGCAGGACAACACCCCAATGGTTGATCTTGAGTTTGATACTGAGGGCGGTAAGATGTTTGAAGAGATTACCGGTCGTAACGTCGGTAAACCAGTGGCAATTTTTCTTGATGGTTATCCGATTAGTACACCGAACGTCAATGAAAAAATTACTGGTGGCAAAGCGGTTATTCAAGGTAACTTTACTGTTACCGAAGCGCGTGATTTAGCTAAACGTTTAAACGCTGGTGCCCTACCAGTCCCGATTACTTTAATAAATCAACAGACTATTGGCGCAAGTCTTGGTCAAAAGTCAGTGGACGATAGCTTATATGCGGGTATGATCGGTTTGGCTCTCGTCGCCCTTTTTATGATTATTTTTTATCGTTTTCTCGGCGTTTTATCAGTTATTGCCTTGGCGATTTATGGCATTCTTTCCCTGGCAATGTTTAAAATCTTAAATGTTACGTTAACACTTTCCGGTATTGCTGGTTTTATTCTTTCAATTGGTATGGCGGTTGATGCTAATATTTTAATTTTTGAACGTTTAAAGGAAGAATTACGTAATGGTAAATCATTATCAGCTTCTATCAACGAAGGTTTTCACCGCGCCTGGCCATCAATCCGTGACAGTAACTTTATGACAATTTTAACTTCATTAATTTTAACCCAGTTTTCCACCAGTGTTATCAAAGGTTTTGCTCTTACACTTTTGCTCGGTGTTTTACTTTCGATGTTCACGGCGATTACTGTAACTCGTACATTACTACATTTATTTAGTGAACGGTGGTTTGAAAAACATCGTTGGCTTATTGGTTATAAACATAAATCATAATCTATGTATCAGATTATTTCCAAAAGTAAACTTTGGTTATCGATTTCAGGCTTATTAATGGCTATCTCAGTTATTTTTTTAATTATGTGGGGCCTCCGCCTTGGTATTGATTTTACTGGCGGTAGCATCCTTGAAGTTTCTTTTAAAGAAAATCGACCATCAGTAGTTGAGGTCGAAACAACTCTGAAGGATGTAAAACTTAGTAGTTTAAGCGTTAGCCCGGTTGGTGATAATAATTTAGCCTTACGTTTTCAGGAAACAAGTGAAGAAACTCACCAGGCTGTTATTAGTAAACTAAAAGAATTAGCCAAAGCAAGAGGTGTTGAAAATGGTTTTGAAGAATTACGCTTTGAAGCAGTTGGCCCTTCAATCGGGCAGGAATTACAGCGCAAAGCCATTAGTATAACCATTATTGTTTTACTGGCAATCAGTCTGTATATCGCCTGGGCTTTTCGAAAAGTTTCTCGACCGATTAGTTCATGGAAATATGGTATCGCAACTATTATTTCTTTGGTGCATGATGTTTTAATTGTTCTTGGATTTTTTGCTTGGCTTGGTCATTTTTACGGTGTTGAAGTTAACACTAGTTTTGTCGCCGCCGTTTTAACTGTTCTTGGTTTTAGTGTTCATGATACCATTGTAGTTTTTGATCGTTTACGCGAAAATCTACCTCGCTCAAACGATTCGTTCGCTGGTACGGTTAACACCAGCTTAAACCAGACAATTATTCGTTCAATCAATACTTCGTTAACTGTTATATTAGTTTTAACTTCAATTGTTGTTCTTGGCGGTCACTCAATTCTTTATTTCGCCTTAGCATTGTTAGTCGGTATCTTTTTTGGTACGTATAGCTCAATTTTTCTTGCCTCACCATTATTAGTTGTTTGGCATAATGTACAGCTTCGTCAGCGTTAATTTAGCTATAGAAAACAGACTATCGAGTCAAAAAGATAGTCTGTTTTTGTTTTGACAGACGAGCTTTTTTCCGATATACTGCCTCAATAAACCTCTATGCGTCAATCAGCTTTATTTACAAAAATTTTTAAGGAAAGCCCAAAAGATGAAGTCTCAAAGAATTCACAGCTTTTACTTCGGGCCGGTTTTATTTATAAGGATATGGCCGGGGTCTATAGTTTTTTGCCGTTAGGCCTACGAGTCTTAAAAAAGATTGAAGCCGTTATCCGCGAGGAAATGAATGCGCTTGGTGCACAAGAAGTGCTTTTAGCTTCACTACAGAACCAGGAAATATGGGAACCAACTAATCAATGGAGTGATGATGAAGTTGATGTTTGGTTTAAAACTAAATTAAAAAATGATACTGAGCTTGGTTTAGCTTTTACACACGAAGCTCCGATAACAAAAATGCTACGAGCTTATTCAAATTCTTACCGTGATTTTCCAAAATTTATTTATCAGTTTCAAACAAAGTTCCGTAACGAAGTGAGAGCTAAGAGTGGTATTATGCGGACACGTGAATTTTTAATGAAAGACATGTATTCATTTAGTCGGACCGAAGAAGAACATGCTGTTTTATATGAGCAAGCTAAACAAGCGTATATACGAATTTTTAAACGGCTTGGTTTGGGTCAGAATACGTATGTAACTTTTGCCTCTGGAGGCGTTTTTGCAAAATTTTCACATGAATTCCAGACATTAACCACCGCTGGTGAAGATACAATCTATGTTTGCGAGAAAAAAAAGATTGCTGTTAACAAAGAAATTTATTCCCCAGCTTTATTACAAGAACTAGGTTTAACAGCTGAGGAACTGCGTGAAGAAAAGGGAACTGAGGTTGGTAATATTTTTAATCTAGGTACAAGATTTTCAAATCCGCTTGGACTTCAGTATGTTGATGAAGCCGGTCATAAACACGATATTATTATGGGTTCATACGGGATTGGCCCAGCTCGAGTTATGGGAACGATTGTTGAGATACTCGCGAGTGATACTAACCTTGTTTGGCCCGAAGAAATTGCACCGTTCCGTGTTCATATAATTACCCTTGGTGCGGATGATTTAATCATAAAAACGGCAGAAGACTTATATAATACCTTAACTAAAGATGGTATTGAGGTTTTATATGATGATCGCCAGGAAGTTTCTAACGGCGAAAAATTAGTTGAGGCTGATATGATTGGCTGTGTCTTTAGAATAATTGTCAGTCAAAAATCATTAGCCCAGGGTGGAGTTGAGATAAAAAAGTGTGGTGAGAATGAGGGAAAAATTATAGCTACTGAAAAAATAAAAAGTTTCTTAATCTCTAAATAATAAATTTTAAAACTATAAAACAAAATCTTTTTAAATATTTTCATGTTTAATCGATTTTTTGGTAAATTCAGCCAAGACCTTGGTATTGATCTTGGTACTGCGAATACTCTTGTCTATACTCCTGATAAGGGTATTTTAATCAATGAGCCTTCGATTGTGGCGGTTAATATCCGCACCGAGGAAATTTTAGCGGTGGGCGAAGCCGCTAAACTTATGATTGGGAAAACTCCGGCGCATATTCAGGTTATCAAACCGTTAATTGATGGTGTTATCTCAGATTTCGAAGTCACGGAAAAAATGCTTAAATATTTTATTGAAAAAGCTCATAGTGAGCAGTTTAGTCTTGCGCCACGCCCGCGAGTTGTTATTGGCATCCCGCTTGATATTACTGAAGTGGAAAAAAAGGCCGTTGAAGACGCGGCTAAATCAGCTGGTGCCCGTCAGGTCTACCTTGTTGAAGAGCCAATGGCGGCAGCGATCGGGGCTCGTTTACCGGTTACCGAAGCAAGTGCGACGATGGTAGTTGATATTGGCGGCGGTACAACTGAAATTGCGGTTATTTCCTTAGGCGGGGCCGTTACCTGGAAAAATTTACGCTTAGCCGGTAATTTTCTTAATCATGAAATCATCCAGTATATTCGAGAAGAATTTAATTTATTAATTGGTGAACAGCTCGCCGAAGAAATTAAAATTCGTATCGGTTCAGCCACACCACTTAAAGAATCATTGGAAATGATGGTACGTGGTCGTGATTTAATGAACGGTCTACCAAAAGAAATGAGAATTACTGATGCTCAGGTGCGTGAAGCCATGAATCGAACTATTCTCCAGATTATCGATAGTATTAAACTTATTTTAGAAACAACTCCGCCTGAGCTGGTGGCAGATATTTACGAATATGGCATTGTGTTAACTGGTGGTGGGGCATTACTGCGCGGTCTTGACAAGGAAATTGCTCAAGCCACACGTATCTCTGTTCGAGCGGCTGATGATCCATTAACTTGCGTCGCACGCGGTACGGGTATTTTATTAGCTGATGAAATTTTACTTGATAAAGTAGTCGTGCCAAGCACTCGTGAATCATAACTTTAGACGTAACAACTATGCTTAAGAAATCATCATATACCGTTTTACTCGGAACGTTTATTATTATTGCTGTACTAATAACTGGACAATATGTTGGTTTTTTTCACCCTTTGAATAATGTACTCACAAAAATATTTTCTCCGCTGGCGCGTCTTAGTTATAACTTTGGTGAATTATTTACCAAAGATAAGTATACAGATCTTAACAGTGATGAATTACGCAATCGTTTAGAAAAAGTTGAAGTAGACAATCGTCGACTCTTAGCTGAAAATGGGCGATTAGCGGAAATTGAAAAAGAAAATAAACAACTAAAAGATATTATTGGCTACCGTCAAACGGTTTCTCAATCAGTTTTAGTCGCGCGTGTAATTGCTCGTAGTGGTGCGGAAAATTCAAGTCGTCAGCAAACTATTACTCTAGATCAAGGTAATAAACAGGGTTTAGCTACTGGCTTACCAATCACTGACGCCGAAGGTATTGTTGTTGGTAGAGTTACTGACACCAAAGATTATTTAGCCGAGGGTTGCTTACTGTTCAAAGATTCTTGTCGTTTTGCGGTTGCGATTCAGGGGCAAGCTGGGACGGTTGGTATATTACAAAGTGATTTAAATTTAACCTTAAAAATTGATTTTATCCCTTATAGTCGTTCGGTTGAGGTTGGTCAAATAATTATTACTTCTGGGCTTGAAACTGGTGTACCAGCCGGTTTAGTTATCGGCCAGGTGACTGAGGTTATTAAAGAAGGCAATGAATTATGGCAACATGCCTTAGTGAAACCTTTAGGTAATTTTGATACATTATCTATTGTTGGTGTTATAAAATAATATGATACGGCTTGTTCTTTCTCAACTTGTGGCAATTATTCTTATTGCTATCTGTGATATAACAATCATTCCCGGTCTATCTTTTGGATCAAGCCATATTCATATATTTCCCTTAGCCTTAATTTTTGTTTTTTTACTAAGTAATATCCGCTTAGCTTCGATATGGGTTTTGGTTGGGGGTTTATTATTGGAGATTTTTAGTTTCGGCGGATATGGTTTTCATATTGCCGGTTTATTGATTTCGCTGGCTTGCATTGTTCTATTATTTGAACGAGTTATGACTAATAGGTCTGTTTATTCAGTTAGTACAGTAGCGGTAATTATTAGTTTGATCTATAATCTTTCTTTATTATTACAAGCTTCCAGTACCGACGGACAAATAATACATTGGAAAACTTTTTTTTCTAACCAAGCATTTGTTTCATTATATAGTGCTTTGATCTCAGTAATTATTTTTTATCTTATTAACGCGGTGACACGACGACTACGACCAGTTTTTCTCGCTAAAAAAGATTACCGACTATGATGATTCGAAAATCTAAAAAAAATAGAAAGCCAGATAATCCATTCATCTTACAAACTGGAAAACTTAAATATGGTGATTTTGCGGGCCGATTTCGGCGTGACTGGGTTGAGGAAGCTTTTACTCCAACCGGCCGAGGGGAAGAGACAATCAATCAGCAAGTTGATAGTCGTTTTGTTTATTTAGGTCGTTGGCTCATATCTATTATTATTATAGTGATTTTGAGCCGTTTATCCTGGCTCCAGATCGCCCAAGGTGAACACTACCGTGAAATGGCTAATAGTAATCGTTTACGCCTTGAACACCTTGATGCAAGTCGAGGTACAATTTATGACCATAGTGGTCGGCCATTAGTTCGTAACGTAGCTAACTTTCTTTTATACTGTATTCCGGCTGATTTACCAAAAAATGAATCCGAACGCTTTCAGCTACTTGAAAAATTAAGCATCGAAACTAAAGCTTTTTCAGCCGAGGAAATTACTAAACAAATTAATGCCATTAGCTCATTATCGCTTGATTATTATCAACCCTTATTTTTAGCTGATAATCTTGGCTATGAAGAAGCACTTTCGATCTATCTTCAATCTTTTTCTTTACCAGGCATTGTATTATCAAACAGTAATCGTCGTCAGTATAATTTACCTTCCTTATCCTTCTCCCATGTCCTTGGCTATATTGGTAAAATTAATGAACAAGAATTAAAAGACAATAAATCAAGCTATACCCCTATTGATTATATTGGTAAAACCGGCTTAGAGCATATATGGGAAAAAGAATTGCGCGGAACGCCAGGGGTTAAACAAATTGAAGTGACTGCCTTGGGTAAGGAAAAAAGTATTGTGAGTGAAATACCACCTGTCGAGGGTAATGATTTGGTGCTATCAATCGATGCCACTGCGCAACAAAGACTTGAAGAAATTACAATTAATCAACTTAAAAAAATTAATCGGTCGCGCGGAGTAGCCATCGCTCTTAATCCACAGAATGGAGAAATTATTGCGCTAGTTAGCTTACCAACTTTTGATAATAATATCTTTGCCCGTGGCATAAGTCAGGAAGAATATTCACAACTTGAAACATCGGTTGATCAGCCGTTATTTAATCGCGTTGTGAGCGGTGAGTACCCGTCTGGCTCAACCATTAAGCCAATTATTGCTGGGGCGGCTTTGCAGGAAAAAATTATTACCAGTGATACTTCCTTTTTAAGTACCGGCGGTTTACGGGTTAGCCAATGGTCTTTCCCGGATTGGAAAGCTGGCGGACATGGCGTAACTAATGTTCGTAAAGCCATTGCTGAATCAGTTAACACTTTTTTCTATTATATTGGCGGTGGCTATAATGATTTTCAAGGTTTAGGAATTGATCGTATGGTAGTATATTTAAAAAAGTTTTTACTTGGTCAACGATTGGGGATTGATTTACCCAACGAAGCGACTGGCTTTGTACCGACTAAAGAATGGAAAGAAGGAATTAAAAAAGAACATTGGTATATTGGTGATACCTACCATGTGGCGATTGGTCAAGGTGATTTAATTGTTACACCGCTACAGGTAGCGGCCTATACGATGTATTTTGCTAATGGTCATATAATCTATAAACCTCATATTGTTAGCCAGGTTAAAACGCCGGCTGGCGACCTTGTTCGTAGAGTCCAACCGGAAATTATTGCTCAAAACATTTTATCCGAGAGTGCAACACACATTGTTCGAGAAGGCATGCATGAAACAACGGTTTCTGGTAGTGCTCGTAGTTTATCAGCCTTACCGGTAAGTTCAGCGGGAAAAACCGGAACAGCTCAATGGTCCTCAAAAAAAGATCCCCACGCCTGGTTTACTGGTTTTGCGCCTTATGAAAATCCAGAGATTGTTATAACTGTCTTAGTTGAAGAAGGCAAAGAGGGGAGTGTCGCGGCCACCCCGATCGCTCGTGAGTTTTTACAATGGTATTTTGGAGAATATAAGAAGAAATAAAGAATTTATTAAAATTAATAACGTATCTTGTAATTTGCTGTTTAGCACTCTTGACACTAGAGTGCTAATTTTGTTACAATGACAGTATAGCATATGGATGAAAGAAAAAGACTAATATTAAATATAATTATTCAAGATTATATTGAGACCGGGCAACCAGTGGCTTCTTCAGTGATTGTGGAAAAGTATAAACTTGATTTAAGCCCAGCCACGGTTAGAAATGAGATGGCTGAGCTTGAAGCTGAGGGCTGGATTACTCAGCCTCATACTTC
This sequence comes from uncultured Gammaproteobacteria bacterium, assembly GCA_964479555.1. Taxonomy (GTDB): domain Bacteria; phylum Patescibacteriota; class Patescibacteriia; order Patescibacteriales; family Patescibacteriaceae; genus Patescibacterium. The sequence continues at coordinate 29,216 of CAYZML010000002.1, forward strand.
AGCTGGTAGAATTCCCACTGAAAAAGCTTATAGTATTTTTATTGATTCATTAACGGCGGATAATGTACCAAAAAAGGAGCAAGCTATCCTTGAACATATTAGTGAAGATGAAATAGAAATAAAACAAACAGCAAAAAAATTAGCTCATCTTTCAAATTTAGCCGTAATCTGGGCTTTTCATAAAAATCATATTTACTATACTGGTTTATCAAACCTCTTACAGCAACCCGAATTTAGCCAACCGTCTTTGACATATGATATTTCCGAGGTGATTGATCGTGTTGATGAAATTGTTAATGATATTTTTGAAGAGATTGCTTTCACACCTAGTATCTTTTTTGGTCGTAAAAGTCCTTTTGGGCCATTTTCTGGTACAATTCTTAGTCGTTATAAAACTAAGCATGGGATTGGCATGATTGGTATTCTTGGTCCGATTAGAATGGATTATGCGAAAAATTTAGCCAGAGTGCGTTATTTAATTGAACAATATAATAATAAGCTTTCTTAATTATATGACAAACCCTATAAACGAAGAAAAAAAAGATGACGAATTAGAAATAGAAGAAACTACTACTGATGAACAAACACTTAGTTTACAAAAACAATGTGAACTCTTTGAGTATAAATATAAATTAGCTTTAGCTGATTATCAAAATCTATTACGTCAAACCGCTAAAGAGCGTAAAGATATGATTTTATATGCTAACGAAGCTTTGATTTTAGATTTATTGCCAGTTTACGATAATTTAAAATTATCAATTAAACATATTAGTGGTGATAATTCCGGGTCATGGTTAACCGGTATTCAACATGTACTACAGCAATTTAAAAAAGTTTTAGAAGAGGCCGGTGTAAAGGAGATTGAAACAACTGATAAGATCTTTGACCCTTTAACTATGGAGGCGGTTGAAACCCGAGCAACGGACAATAAAGAATCAACCGGATTAGTCGCCGAAGAATTAAAAGGTGGTTATAAACTCAATGAGAAAGTAATTACGCCCGCGCGCGTCGCGGTATATGGTTAATTGTTCGTCTATTAGCTATTAGGTTAGTGCCTAGTAGTTAATATACAGATAATTAATTAATTCTACCTATATGTCACTTATTAAATGGGCACCATTCTTTGATTCTTTTGATGATATGGACGCCGCCTTTCGCGGTTTAGTTCCGACTAGCGGTCATACTGATAGTTTTATGCCAGCGGTTGATATATATGAAGATCAAAATTCGGTTATTGTTGAAACGCAATTAGCCGGCATTGATCCGGAAAAAGTCGATATCGCAATTGAAAATGATATTCTCTCAATCAAAGGTGAGAGTGAGAAGCAACATGAAGTTGATGAAAAAAATTATTACCGTAAAGAAATTCGCCGCGGAAGTTTTTATCGTACTATTACGTTACCAACTCATGTCGAAGGTGATAAAGCCACTGCAGTCGCTGAAGCCGGAGTTTTAAAAATTACGATTCCAAAACTAGCTTTGCCAAAAGCTAATAAAATTAAAATCGAAACTAAAAATAAATAGTTATGAAATTAAAATCAATCTTTACTAAAAGATTTGAGTTTATTAATAATTTAGAAAAGAATAATGGGAATAATTCGTGGTTGAATGAACTTATTTCGAGTATAGGAAGGCTTTTATTTGGCTCCTCATCGTATTTTTTTTGGGATATGAGTTTAAAAAATAAGGTTAAATATATTTCCTTTATTTTATTAGGAGTAATCATAGGTATTGGAATAATAGTAGCTACTGGTTATATTCTTATTCATTTCTATTTTCAGAATAATTATTAACAAAATTAAATTTATTAACCAATAATTACACAATTATGCCAAAAATTCTAGGAATTGATTTAGGTACAACCAACAGCGCCATGGCAATCATGGAGGGTGGTCAGCCTAAAATCATTGAAAATATTGAGGGCAATCGTACGACTCCGTCGATTGTTGCTATTTCAAAAAGTAATGATCGCTTGGTTGGTTTAACCGCTAAACGTCAGGCTGTCACAAACCCAGAAAATACTGTTTTCGCTGTTAAGCGTTTAATTGGTCGTCGCTTTGAAGATGAAGAAGTTCAGCGTGATCTTAAAACCATGCCATATAAAATTATTCAGGCTGGCGAAGGGGTAAAAGTGAAACTTCAAGATAAAGAATATTCACCCCAGGAAATTTCCGCTATGATTTTAGCAAAATTAAAAGCTGATGCTGAGGCAAAACTTGGTGAAAAAATCACTGAAGCAATTATTACTGTACCAGCTTATTTCAATGACTCACAACGTCAAGCGACCAAAGACGCCGGGAAAATTGCGGGCTTGGAAGTAAAACGTATTATTAATGAACCAACCGCGGCGGCGCTGGCTTATGGTTTTGATAAAAAGAAAGGTCAAAAAATTGCTGTATATGATTTAGGCGGTGGTACGTTTGATGTTTCTGTACTGGAAATTTCAGAAGATACGGTTGAAGTTAAAGCCACTAATGGTGATACCCATCTTGGCGGTGAAGATTTTGACCAGCGTTTAATCACCTGGATTATTGATGAGTTTAAAAAAGATCAGGCGATTGATTTATCAAAAGATACCTTGGCCTTACAACGTATTAAAGAAGCCGCTGAAAAAGCTAAAATCGAATTGTCTACTACAGCCGAAACTGAAATCAATCAGCCGTTTATCACGACTGATGCCAGTGGTCCAAAACATCTTGTTATGAAAATTACCCGAGCTCAGCTTGAATCACTTGTTTCTGATCTGGTTAGCAAAACAATTGAACCATGTAAAAAAGCCTTAGCTGACGCCGGTATGACTATAGCCGATATTCAAGAAGTTGTTATGGTTGGCGGTATGACTCGTATGCCCTTAGTTCAGGCTAAAGTTAAAGAGTTTTTTGGTAAAGAGCCAAACTTAACCGTTAATCCCGATGAAGTTGTGGCTTTAGGCGCCGCTGTACAGGCTGGTGTTATGCAAGGTGATATTCGTGATGTTTTATTGTTAGACGTTACGCCATTATCGCTTGGTATTGAGACCATGGGTGGTGTTGCCACACCTTTGATTGAACGAAATACAACGATCCCAACCTCAAAATCTCAGATTTTTTCAACCGCGGCAGATAATCAGACCAGTGTTGAAATTCATGTTGTGCAAGGTGATCGTCCAATGGCTAGTGATAATAAAAGTCTTGGTCGATTTATTCTTGATGGCATCCCATCAGCGCCACGTGGTATTCCACAAATTGAAGTTAGCTTTGATATTGATGCTAATGGTATTTTAAATGTTAAAGCAACTGACAAAGCGACTAATAAAGCTCAACATATTACCATCACTGCTTCTTCTGGTCTTTCTAAAGAAGAAATCGAGAGAATGAAAAAAGAAGCTGAATTACACGCCGACGAAGATAAGAAAAAAAAGGAACAGGCGGAAATAAAAAACCAGGTTGAAGCGGTTGTTTTCCAAACCGATAAATTACTATCAGAATCAGGTGATAAGATGAAGCCGGAAGATAAAACTGAGCTTGAAGCAAAATTAAAAACTTTAAAGGACCTAAAAGATACTGATCGCCATGACGAAATGAAAAAAGCTATGGAGGAACTTAATACCGTTGCGCAACGAATCGGTACGGCAATGTATCAAGCTACCCAGACTCCACCAACTGGCGCTGGGGAATCACAACCCGATTCTTCTGAAGGAAGCAAAGAAACCCAGGAAGGTAAGGAAGCCCCGGTTGAAGGTGAATTTGAAGAAAAAAAATAAGTTTATTCTACTTTAATACACTAAAATTATTATATGTCTAACGAACCGCAGGTTCAATCTCAGCAAATTCAGATTAATGATTCAATTGCCGGTGGTGGTGAGTATTCAAACTGGGCTCATATCGGGCACAGTAAAGAAGAATTTCGGATTACTTTTGCCAATATTATGGCACCAAGCGGTCGAGTAACAGCCAAGGTTATAACTACTCCAAGCCAATTTAAAAGCATTGTTAAAGCTATGAATGAAAATTTAGCAATGTATGAGAAAAATTTTGGCGCTATTGAGGAGGCTAAACCAACCAACGCTGAAATTGGTTTTAAAGGTTAATCATGTCAAAAGATTATTATTCCCTTCTTGGTGTTAACAAAAACGCTAGTGAGGAAGAAATAAAAAAAGCTTTCCGTCGGGAAGCTCATAAACACCACCCTGATAAGTCAGGTGGAAATGAAGCTAAATTTAAAGAAATAAATGAAGCTTATCAAGTGCTTGGTAATAAAGAGCGCCGGGCGCGCTATGATCAATTTGGTTCAGGCTTTGAATCAGGTCAGGCAGGAGCTGGGCAGGCGCAGTGGGGTGGTTTTGGTGGTGGACAAGGGTTTAATATTAACATGGATGATTTAGGTGATTTGTTTGGCGGTTTTGGTGATATGTTTGGTTTTGGTGGCGGACAG
>CAYZML010000003.1:0-21259 GCA_964479555.1 uncultured Gammaproteobacteria bacterium
GTCTTTAGTCTTGGCCATAGAAATTAATATGGTAAACTAGCTTATTGTGCTTTTATAATCATTAATCGCTGTCGTTAATTCAGCAACAATTTCATCACTTAAATCACCTTGCTTTTCAATTTTAGCTAATGTTTTAGCATATGAGCTACGTAGATAGTTTCTAAAACCAACTTCAAATTCAGTTACCTTTTCAACCGCCACGCTATCAATATGTCCATTAATCAATGCCCAGAACGTAGCAACTTGTTCAGCCACCGGTAACGGCGAATACTGTCCCTGTTTAAAAATTTCATATAATCGTCGTCCTCGTTCAAGTTTTTGTTTTGTTTCTTCATCTAAATCAGAGCCAAACTGAGCAAAGGCGGCTAATTCACGATACTGGGCGGCCTCTAAACGAATTTTTCCAGCAACTTTTTTCATAGCTTTAATCTGTGCGGCTGAACCAACGCGAGAAACTGATAAACCCGCGTTAATCGCTGGACGATTACCCTGATAAAATAAATCAGGCTCAAGGTAAATCTGTCCATCAGTAATAGAAATAACATTGGTTGGAATATACGCGCTGTTATCACCGGCTTGCGTTTCAATAATTGGCAGAGCGGTGATTGAACCGCCGCCATGTTCTTTATTTAGCTTACAAGCACGTTCAAGTAAACGAGAGTGAAGATAAAAAACATCACCCGGATAAGCTTCACGGCCTGGTGGACGACGTAAAATTAAAGCTATTTCACGGTAGGCCACGGCATGCTTTGACAAATCATCATAGACAATCAAAACATCTTTTCCCTGATCAAGAAAATATTCCGCCATTGCACAACCAGCGTAGGGAGCAAAATATAGTAATGGTGCTGAGACCGACGCTCCGGCTAATACCACCGTTGTATAATCAAGGGCACCGGCAGTTTCAAGTTTAGCTAAAATCGAAGCAATCTTTGATTCTTTTTGTCCAATCGCGACATAAATACAAATAACATCCTGACCTTTTTGATTAATGATAGTATCAATCGCTAAAGCGGTTTTTCCCAGCTGACGATCGCCAATAATTAACTCACGTTGTCCACGACCGATTGGAATCATTGAATCGATCGCTTTAATACCAGTTTGTAATGGTTGATTAACCGACTGACGAGTAATAACACCAGGGGCAATCTTTTCTACTGGGTAAAAAGCTTGTTCTTTTATTGCGCCTTTACCATCAATTGGTTCACCTAATGGATTAACCACTCGACCAACTAAACCATCGCCAACTGGTACTTCTAAAATTCGTCCGGTTGATTTTACTTCTGCACCTTCGGTAATAAGATGGTAATCACCTAAAATAGCTACGCCAACTAAATCCTCGCCAAGGTTAAGCGCCACACCAGCTACAACCCCATCCGCGACCTTAAATTCAAGCATTTCCGACATACGAACAGTCGCTAAACCAGCTACCGTCGCAATACCATCACTAACTCGAATTACCCGTCCAACAGTTTTTTCTTTAACCGAAGGCTCAAAGGCACTAATACGTTCTTTTATCTGTTCAACAATGAAATCTTTAGTTTTAGACATACGAACTAAATTAACTAATGAATAAAATTAATTATAATGAATATGGTCAGCCAGGCTAGTAATCGTTGTTGCCAGACTCAAATCCAGAATTGTATCGTTATATTTTATTACCACTCCAGCGAGTAAATCTTTATTAATCTCTTTTTGCCATACTACTTTTTTTGCCCCGGTGCGAACCATGATAATTTTTTCAAATTTTTTAAATAATGCTTCTTCAAGTCGATGGGCGCTTGTAGCCTGGGCCCGAATAATTCCTTCAGCGCTATCATCTAGATTTTCTACTTCAGCCATCACCGCCGGAGCAAATTTTAAAGCATTTTTATCTTTAAGCATCTGTAAAAAATTATCAACCAACTCTCTAACTTCAGCTTTATTTTTTTGCTCAGCCGCTTCATAAAGAGCCCGAGCGTAGGTATTAACAGAAATTGACATATTATTTTAATGACGTCAGAGCTTTAGTAATAATTTTTTCGTCTTTAGCCGGATCAACTTTTTCCAGTAGAATCTTCTCCCAACCAGCCTTTATCATTCCCGAAACTTCGCCACGAATTTCGCGAAGTGTTTCGGCTTTTTCAACCTGCATCTTAGCTCTTTCACGATTAATAAGCTCGCCAATATCTTCCTTGGCTTTTACTATTAAACTCTGCTTATGCTCTTCACCCTGACGACGAGCTTCTGCTAGTAATTCTGTGGCTTGAACTTTAGCTTGTTTAATAATTTCTTTCTGTTCAGCTTTAGTTTTTTCAAGTCGCTCCTCAATCTCACGCGCTTCTTTTAGGCTTTTATCAATAGTTTTTGTTCGGTCACCCATAACCGCAAACAACGGCTTAAAGACTAAAAAATATAAAACCAAAAAAACAATCGCAAAGTTGATAATCTGTGCAATCAATAATTTAACATCAAGATGAAAAGTCGAAATCAGAGAATCCATAGTAGTAAAAAACCAAAAAATAACAACAAAATATAATAATTTTTTTATAGCTGTTCCGAAGACTTCGGAACAGATAATTAAAAAACTATTTAATGCTGAAAGCGATAACTAAAGCGTAAATCGCTACTGCTTCAGCAAAGGCGCACGCGAGCAACATCGGCACTAAAATCTTCCCAGCTGCTTCTGGATTACGGCCAATCCCTTCCATTGCTTTTGCGCCAATAAAACCAATACCTAAAGCTGGTCCAAGTGCACCTAAACCAATTGCTAAGGCTTTTGCTAACATTACGTTTTCCATAAGAATAATGTAATAATTAATAAATGAATTAATAAACCAATTAATTAGTTAATCTGTTCATGTATTAATTACTAATGTTCCTCAGCAGTAGTGCTAATTGAAACATATATTAAAACCAATATAGCAAAGATTAGCGCCTGAATCAATCCAACAATAATTTCCAGAAACATAAAAGGAATCGGCAGAGCAAAAGCAATAATCGCCGCGATTGAAGCTAAAAGCACTTCACCGGCAAAAATATTGCCAAATAAACGAAAGGATAAACTAGCTACCTTAGCGACTTCACCAATAATTTCAATAATACCAACAAACGCTTTAATCGGATTAATAATCAGTACAGTCGGATCTTGCTGTATCTTTTTAGGAATTTCCATTAAAGCTTTAATATTAATGAACTTATTGAGATAATTCCAGGCACCAACGGCCACAACACCAAAAATATGGCTGGCCACCACGGCAATTGAAGCCAAGGCAAGCGTAGTATTTAAATCAGCTGTCCCACCGCGCAGAAATGGTATAAAAGTTTTATGGCCTTCGGTAGTAACAATCTGTCCGATCGAGCCAACACCCGGAATCAATCCTAACCAATTATTAATTAATATCAATACAAAAAAACTCATTACAAACGGCGCCAGCTTAACTGATCGTTCGCGAGAACCAGTCACCGCATCAAAAATTTCCAAAAACTTTTCCATCACCATCTCAATAACATTCTGTAATCTCTTCGGTACCGCCGAAACCCGTGCCCGAAAAATAATACCAATAACAATCACGACACATAACGCCAACCAAGAGGTTAAAAGCGAATTAGTAATCGAAAATGAACCAAGATTAAATATTGGTTCAGCAAATAACGTATGTTCATGGCTTACTTCGTTCGCAGTTTCATGTGCTGATGTAATTTCAGGTACGTTATTGACGGAGATAGTATTAGCTTCAATAGAATTGACGTGAATTTCATTACGAGAATCTATCATATTATTTTTTTTGAGTATTTATTTTTTTATACTCGCTCTGAGCCTGACGGATAATACCGATCATCGACAGAATAAAGGCAACCCCGATTGAGATAAAAAACCATTTTGGCTCACTCGAATATTTATGATCAAGCCATTGCCCGATCGTATAACCAACAATTAATGGGACTAATACCCAGCCAGATAATTTAGCAAATATCTGTAGGGCATCATAGTACCAAATTTTTTTTGCTGGCTCTTTTGCCATAGCTGATAAAATAAAAACAAGGGCGGATTGTCCTTGGTTTTTCACAGAGTCCAATAGGCTCCCGAGAGTAAATATAGATAATTATTAACGAAAAGTCAAGATTTTGATAATAAAATAATCCTAGGTAGTTCTACCTAGATTATAGCTTTTTAGACTTTATTCTTACTTTTTTAAAAAAAGAAACTACTCTACATTTTATTCTCAACCTTGCCTTTAGTATTTTTTTCAAACCCCCAACGCCAACCTGGTCGTTCACCAGTTAAATAACAAATTAAAATCAGTAATAAAACTAAAATACTGGTTTCCGGAATAATATTAAGTAAGGTATCACTGACTGAATGAGAACGAATGTCTACTCGATAAGAATTTAAAATTATTAAACCAATAAAAACAAAAAGGGTGATCCAGCCTGGCCAGCGTGCCGGTGTCCAGCCCCAGCCATATAGTTTTGCCTTAAACCAGTAACGCTGTGGGTTATCTTTTAAGTAATTAATATATTCTTTAAACATATAACTTTATCTTAACAACTATATATCGATGCGTCTAACTAAAATTGATTTACTTTATTTTCATCAAGTTTAAAAAATCGTCGTGCGTTTTCTGTTGTTAACTCGGCCATCCGTCGTACATCAACGCCTCTAATTTCCGCTATACGTGCCGCCACATATTTAACCAAAACCGGCTCATTACGTTTTCCTCGATAAGGTTCAGGCGTCATATAAGGGGAATCAGTTTCAATCATAATTTTGTCTGGTGGGACTTTACGAATCAATTCATCCCACCGCTGACTAAATGTAATTAAACCAGTAAAAGAAATAATTAAACCTAAATTAAAATACTGCCAGGCTAAATTTTCATCGCCAGAAAAACAATGAATTACTCCCCAGGGATGATCTTTTGGTAGCTTATCTTTATGTTCCTGACGAAAAGCTTGTAGTAATAGTAATAAATCATCATGAGCCTGACGACAATGAATAATAACCGGTAAATTAAACTGAAGAGCTAATTTTAATTGAGCGCGTAAAACTACTTGCTGATTCTTTTTTAGAGTTTCAATATCTTGATCCATCTCCCGCCAGGCATAGTCCAAACCAATTTCACCAATCGCCACCGCCTTAGGGAACTTAGCTAATAATGAATACATATCATAATTAAATATTTCAGCAGGAATTTCTTTGTGGCCCGTTTCGGTTTCTTCAGTCATTGGCTGTAATGATAAAGGATGAAGACCAACCGCCGCCCAAACACCATTTTGATATTTATTGGCAATCTCCAGAGCCTTTTTTGATGATTTATAATCAGTGCCAACAATCACCATATTGGTATTTTCCTCTAACGCGCGTTTAATCACTTTATCAATATCAGAACTAAACACCTCAACATTCAGATGGCTATGAGTATCAAAATACATAAAAAAAAATAAAAAACGATCCTAATCGTATCGTATATATAATCTTATAATACGCCTTTAAGTTGTTTATATATCTCCGGTAAAACCGGGACTAAAACTTTTGAAAAATTTATTAAAAATTTTACTAAGACTGAATCTTTAAACCACTCAGCCAATAATAAATGCTCAGGAAGATAGCGACCACCAACATAAAATGTCAAACCAAACAATAAAGCACCCTCAGCTAAACCAAACAAAGCACCAAATAAACGGTTAGCAGTCTTTAAAAAAGGGATAATACTTGCCACGGTTAACGCTTGATTTAACAGAGAAAAAACCCAGCCAATAATATGTGTTACAACTGAGAAAGAAATAATAAAACAAATCACTTTCCCGATCTGTGGATTGCCTGGCCATATCCCGCTAATCCAGGAAAATATATGATCATAAAAACGAGTAGCCACCCATGTGCCAATCACTACCGCCGCTAACATCCCGAGCGCCCGGATTAAACCAAAGAAAAAACCATATAGCACAAATAAACCAAGGATAACTAACAAAATAATATCAAAAATAACCATACGATCACAGTAAAATTACTAAAGCTCTTCTTTTCTCTCCCGAACATACCTCGTCCATTGTTCAGCGATTTCAACAAAAATTTTAAAAGGTGCTTCGATAATAAAATCAAGAATAAAGGCGAAAACATTCAAACGTGCAAATTTGCCTGATAACCATTTACCAGTAGCAACGATTGGCACAGAAAAAAAGTCGATTAAGAAACCCATAATATTTTCACGCGCGTCAACCACTAACCATTCTTTAGCTGTACGGCGAATACGGATAATAAAGAAACTCGCAAAAGCCAAAAAGAAAAGAAAAATAACTATACTCACCCAACTAAAATCTATTCTCTCAAGCAACCAAACTACTCCACCAAAAGAAACAAAAAAAGTAATAGTATATATTAACGTAAAAATAATATTAACTGCCTGATGGCGGCCCCGTGGTTTACGCAATTTAATAACTGAACGTTTTTTTTCGTTATAAACAATCTCTTCAATCCCCTCGATAATTCGCTGAGTATTATCATCGCCCGGCAAACGCATAAAGATAACTGACAAAAATATTAACACGGCCGGAAAACCAACATTAATAACTAGTGAAATCAAATTAATTTTCTCGCCAAAAAACTGTGTAGCTGGTACCTCAAGTAAAACAACAAAAATTGATTTTGTTAATAAAATATAAATAATACTACGCCAGGCTGAACGCCATAATGTATTACGTGCTTTATTATAACGACGCTTACAAGCGATACGAACTTTATGGGTGAATATTTTAGTGTCTTCATTAAGACTATCATATACCTCAACCGGATTTTCTTTTATAACGTCTTCAAAAATTTTAAAATAGACTGTATGAATCTTAACAATACGATTGAGCTGTCCGGCGAGTGGATGCTGTTGCTGAGTGTCAATCACTCGTTTTAAAGTTGTAATTTGGGCAGCAACTTTTTTTAAACCTGTATTGGAAATGTTCTCCCAATCAGCGTTAAAATAACGAAAAAGAATTAAAGCCAACATGTCATCGTCAAATTTCAAAAAATTACGATAAATTGCAAGATAAATCTGAATCGGTAAATCACGCTCGTACGGTAATGAGGCTGGCAATTCAACTCGTTTTTCAAGCATACGATACATCGCGAGTACAATCGCTCGTGTTGCCTGATTATAACCAATATGTTCTTCAATTTCCGCCGCCGCTAAACCCATCAACCAATTAGTTAAATCACCTCGATTCTCAAAACTTTTTTCTTGATTCTCGTTGCCAGAAAAAAAATTAACCTGACGGGCGACTTCATTTAAAACGAGAGTGCGCAAGCTGGTATATTTACTTATAATAGTAGCGACTTCATCAACCTTTGTTTCCGGTAAAATATTATTAGGCAAATAACCGGCTCGAATCAATTCAATCAATAAGTGTTGGGCTAAGGTTCGACTATCCTCTGAGCGGATAAGTCGCACTGTGCCCTCAATAACAAGTTGACGTTTTAGAATTCTGAAAATTGCGTCCTTGCGCAAGAGATGTTCTTCCGAATAATGAACCGCGTTACGAATCTTCTCATAATAAAAAGACATCTTGGAAATCAAACTTGAAACCTGCAAACGTGCGACTGATTCATCTTCGCTGTTAACAGGCTGTTGTTCTAAATACAAAGCTTGAAAAATTTTTTTAGCTGAGGGCGTGATAGTTAACAAATTGGCTTCTTCTTGGTGAGTCGTAGCTAAAGACATAACAAAAAATTGAAAGTTATAAAGCGACCTGTTGTCTTAAACTTAGTTAGGTATGGCTTAATTTTAGCTGTTATTTAGCTATTATTCAACTCTCCAGCCTTTATTGCTATTAACTAAACGACCCGCAACCATAAAACCAGCCGCTTTACGATGTCCGCCTCCTCCTAACTGTCTGGCTAAACTACCAACATCAACATCATCACGGACCGTTCGTAAATTGCCTCGCACCATACCTGCGTTATCTTCTCGTAAGACTAAAATAGCCTTTGTATCAGATAAAGAAGAAATAAATTCAGCTAGACCCTCGACCGCTTCTTCAGTGCTTTTAGTAATTTTAAAATCCTCCTCAGTTAAAACAGTATAGGTAATATCATAGTGCGGTACTTTTTCCAGTCGACTTAAGGCAATCCCCCAAAGTCGTAAATCACCAGCCGCTTTTGTGCGCCAGGTACGGTTAATAATTTTTGATAAACTTGCGCCATCAAGTAATAAACGCGCAGCGGCAGTAATAGTTTTTTCACTAGTAGAAGAAAATGTGAAACTGCCTGTATCAGTTAAAATACCAGTTAAAAGACAACAAGCCATATTAACATTTAAGTGTACACCAGCCGTCTGGCTTAGCTGATATAATATTTCTGTTGTTGAAGCGGCTAATTCTCTAATTTCCAAATTAGAAACTTTTTCTACTGATGGGTGGTGATCAATCTCGATAAAAAATTGTTGCTCACTGCAGTTTTTAATTTCTGACGCTAAATTAGTACGAGCTAGACTACCACAATCAAGACTAATGATGAGATCAAAATCTGCTACTGTAAAAGCGGTGGCATCAGTTATAATCTGATCATAATGGGGCAAAAAAGCTAATGAGGTTGGTAATGGTCCGGCTGAGTAAGCTACATACGGCTTTTGTAGTAATAATAACCATTCCATCATAAAGCCGATTGAACCTAAAGCATCGCCGTCAGGTGAAATATGGGTTATCAATAAAATACGCTGGGCGGCCTTAATTTTTTCAATCGCTTGTTGATACAGATCTGTCATGTGAGATGTTGAAAAACTTCTTCTAGAGCAGCGGCCTCGCGCTCGGTAGTATCAAGTTTCCAATGCAAAGCAGGAATATGTCTTAATGTTAAGCGTGAACGTAATACTTTTGTTAAACTAGATGACTTTTGTCGCAACTGTCGCAAGACTGTTCCGGTTAATCGCTCTGGCAATACAGAAACAGCAACAATCGCTTCACGTAAATCCGGGCTACAATCAACATACACAACGGTCACTAAACCGCCACGTACCATAATCTCCTGGGAAATAAAAACAGCAATCTGTTGCTGTAATAATGAATTAACCTGCTCAATACGAGACATACGAAAAATTATAAAATTAGAGGACTATAAATTATATACGTCAATTATTTTAATATAAGGCTTAATCTTATTTTACTTTTTTAACGATTTCTTTTTGTTCGTAAAAAACTAAAATATCACCGACTTCAATAATTGGCTTACCTTCAAAACGTAAACCACATTCTTGGTTAGCTTCAACACGCTGAACTTCAACCTTAGCACTTTGTAAACCAGTAATTTTACCACTGGTAATTAATTCTTTTTCGCGCATAACTTCAATAAAAGTGTCAGCTTTAATTTCACCGTCAAGTACTCGGCCGCCAAGAATCTGTGACTTTGTTTCCGTGCGGAAAATGGCCGCTACCTTCAAACGTCCAAGATCAACACGTTCAAACTCTGGTTTTACCAACTCTTGAATAGTTACCTTAACATCATTAATTAAGTCATAAATTATTCGGTACAACTTAACTGAAACACCTTTATCTCTAGCTAAATTTTCCGCGGCCGGAGCTAATTTAACGTTAAAACCAACAATACGAGCGCCATTTGTTTCAGCCCGCACAATATCGCCTTCAGCAATATTACCCAACCCTTTGCTAATAATATTAACGCGAACACCCTGGGTATCAATCTTTGACAAAGAATTTTCAATCGCTTCGCCCGATCCAAGCATGTCACTTTTAATAATCAAATTAATCGTCTCAACCGATTGCTCGTCTTCACTGCTTTCAGTCTCAGCTAAAGGTGAGATAGCCGAATGGCGATTAAATCGATATAACTTAGTTTTATTTTTTTCGCCTTCACCAACTTCTAATATATCACCAACCTCAGGTACAACCTTTAAACCAATTAACTTAACTGGTGTTCCAGGTAAAGCACTTTCAACGTTAGCGCCAATAAAATTTTTCAAAGCACGAACTTTGCCGGCATCTAAACCATTAAACATAATTGGATCGCCAACCTGAAGAGTACCATTCTGGACTAATACTGTCGCAATTGCACCTTCGCCCTTATCTAAACGTGATTCAATAATTGTTCCGACTGCGGCGGCGGTTGGATCAGCTTTTAAGTGTTCGCTCTCGAGATCAGTCATTAACAGTAACATATCGAGTAAAGCTGGGACACCATCACCTGTTTTAGCTGATAAAGGAACAGCAATAACTTTACCGCCCCAATCTTCAACGAGAATATTTAACTGTGATAATAATTCTTGTTTAACCTTTTCGGGGTTAGCATCACTCTTATCAATTTTATTGATTGCCACTAAAAATGGAATTTTAGCCGCTTCAATAATTCGATAAGCTTCAACGGTTTGCGGTTTAACACCATCATCAGCCGCGATAACCAGTACGGCTAAATCAGCCACTCGGGCACCACGATTACGCATTGCGGTAAACGCTTCATGACCAGGCGTATCAATAAAAGTAATTAGTTTATCATTATGGCTAATTTGATAGGCGCCAATATGCTGTGTAATGCCACCAGCTTCAGAGGCAACGACATTACTCTGTCGAATTGTATCAAGTAACTTAGTTTTACCATGATCAACGTGACCCATAATAACTACCACCGGCGGACGGGTGATTAAATCTGTATCAGTTTCTTTATTAGCTAAAACCGCTTTAATTTTTTCCTGAGCTGATTGAGTTTCACCTGTCTCGGCTTTTTCCGCGGCAGTGACTTCAACGCCAAGATCAGCGCCAATAATCGCAGCGGTTTCAAAATCAATTTTTTCGTTCATGGAGGCAAAAATATTATTTTTCATCAGTTCACCCAAAATTTTGTTGATTGGTAATTTTACCAACGTCGCAAAATCTTTAACGGTAATAAACTGAGGAACAACAATCGTTGTGACATCAGCCGGAGCAGTTAATTTTACTTTTGCTTCAGCAACTCGTCTTGAGGCTAAACGTCGCGATAACATTCCCCAGGAACGAATAATTTTATTGGCAGTATGGTTATCGATCTTAATTGCTTTTTGACCAATATCAAAACCAAGCTTCGGGAGATTATCGCGAAGATCTTGGGGTGGAATCTTTAAAATACGAGCTAACTCGGAAATATTCATGAGAAAAAATATCTTTATTTTCTTAAGATTACAATAAAATTTTAAAAATGTCAATAAACATAGACTAATTTTATAGAAATTTAACATCTAAAAAATAATTGACAAAATAATAGTAATATGATAAAGCAAGAGCAGAAAGGAGGTTGTTTAAAAAACAATTCATAAACTTAAAAACAGGGAGTTTAAAATGAAAAAGATTTCCCTATTGTTCCTGAGTATAGTACTTATACTCGGACTCGCCGGAGCTAATCCGGTAAATTCAGAAGCAGTTATTACGAACCACGATTGCATTGAAACAAATCTCGGAACAGGCGAAGATTTTCAGCACATAAAAATATCAGTTAAGGTGCTACTCGCCGGGCCATTTAATATGCAAACGGGGAACATGCGGACAAGATTGTTCGAAGCGAACTATCTTCCGCAAATTGGTGACACTAACTTCTTTGACTGGTATTACCCCAAGCAAAAGAAGTGGGCGGATTTTTCGCCAAATTGTCTTGGTCCAATAAATATGGACAGAAAAATCGTTGATTTTGTTCAGATAATATTGGCTGAAGGTGATCCGTACGATACAGTCAAGTTACACTGGAGACTTGCTCAGTTAGACAGTGCCGGAAATATCAGATCGTTTGATGGAAAAGATCCTTATCTTAAATTCTACCTACCGGAAAATAAAGATTACTACATTATCGTTGTTCATAGAAACCATAACGCGATAATGTCATCAGTACCAATCAGAGGTTTTGGTAATCAAGTTACCACCTATGATTTCACCTCAGATATAAATAAAATCTGGGGAGGATACTATGGAGTAATTAATATCTCTGGAAAGTGGTGTATGATCCCGGGAGACGGGGCAGGGGCGTATCAAAATGGTTCAGACGCCGGGAAGGGGGATCAGTTTACTGATTTCTCTGACAAATTTATGTGTCTTAACGACCTACTGAGAGGAAAAAAGGGGTACTATGACACCGACTTCAACTTAGATGGAATAGTAAATACATCTGATGTTGATATTGCAGAAATGTACTGGGCATGGGGATCAGCGATTCCTTTTTGTGTGCCAAGCGGTGCTCCATGGGAAAACAATGGTGACCGAAGAAGAGATATAGATTATAACCTAAACAGAAGGATTGATCCTTTTGATAGAAGTTATCATTTATATGCTCTACAAAATCCTTTTGTGTTCCCTACAACTCTCGACTAGAATGGCGATGGAATTTTTGACATCAGGGATCGAGAAATTGGCCACAACAGAATTACAGAAAATCCAGTCCTACTTCTCCCAACATACAGATTGAATGGCACTGTGATTCAAGTAAATAATGACAGTATAAGAATCTTGATACATATCAAATCAACAAGTAACGAACGATTTGAGTATAAAGCTTCACAATATTTTATCAAGATTGACACTTCTCAGTTTTCTCCACTGAGCGCAACTGTTACTGGAAACTTCAGTTATAGTAACTCAACCGTCCTTCCGTCAGGGATAATCGGCATGTTTGCGCAGGTACCAAATAATGAAACCATAATAATTCCTGACTCTGGAAATGGTACACAGATAGCGAAAATTATTATCAGAGGCAAACACCGAGGACCAGGAAGCAGTCAACAGCTGGCTACCTGGCGAAACGGTCCAATTAACCCGTTCACAAAGATATTTGCGATTGTAGATAGCGTTCCAGTTGACATTACAACGCCCCAGACACATTTCTTTGAGAATATAGCTGTCGGAATCGGGGGCGAAGAAATAACATCTCTGAATACGTATACTCTTTCACAAAACTATCCCAATCCATTTAACCCAAATACAATCATCAGTTTCACTCTCCCACAGAGAGAAGCTGTCAAACTCAAAGTATTTGACATAAATGGAAGGACAATAGTAACTCTCCTGAATGAAATAAGAAATGCGGGAGAACATACAATAACATTCAATGCATCAGATGTAGCATCGGGAGCTTACTTCTTCCAGATAAAAGCCGGTGACTTCATAGCAACAAAAAAAATGTTGCTGATAAAGTAACGCGCCCTTCTTCTCAGCCTTGCGGATACCCACAAGGCTGTTTTTTAATCTAATATTTTACCAAATATTCTAAAAATATGAAAAATCATCAAAGAAAAAATTAAGTAATTATAAGCATCGCATCACCAAAGCTAAAAAAGCGATACTGCTCTTTAATGGCCACTTCATATAGTGCTAGTAATTTTTTTCGACCTACTAGAGCGGAAACTAATAAAAGTAAAGACGACTGCGGGAGATGGAAATTTGTAATTAATCCGTCAATCACCCGAAAACGATATGGTGGGTAAATAAATATATTAACCCAGCCAGAAAAGTAACGATATTTATTTTTTTGGTAAGCGGCTTCAAGCGCCCGTGTCACAGTTGTACCAACCGCAATCACTTTACTGCCATGCTGATGAGCATACGAGATCGCTTGCATAGTTTCCGTCGGTACTTCAACCCATTCACTATGCATCTGATGTTTTTTAAAATTATCTATTCGAATTGGGAGAAAAGTTCCAAGCCCAACATGTAAAGTAATGGTTTTAATAATCACGCCCTTTCTTCGTAACTGCTTAAGAAGCCGAGGCGTAAAATGCAGGCCGGCGGTTGGTGCCGCTACAGAACCGGCTTTATGAGCATTGGCATAAACCGTTTGATATTTTTGCTGATATTTTTTACCGGTTGATTTAATATAAGGTGGTAAAGGTGTCTGACCAAAACGATGTAAGGCCTCCTGAAATCTTTTTCCACCACAATTAAAATTAACCAACCAAATATCATTTATTCTTTCTTTAATAACTCCTTGAAACGATGGGGCGATAATAATCAAATCACCAACCTTTAGACGTTTACCTTTTATTAAACATTCCCATGTCTCAGTTTTTGAAAAAGCTTTGATTTTACGGATTAAAAATACCTCTACCCTACCCCCACTTATTTTTCGGCCAAACAATCGCGCAGGAATTACTTTTGAATCATTTAAAATCAAAACATCACCCTGAGAAAAATAATCTACTATATTAAAAAAATGCCGATGCTCAAGTGAATATGGTTTACGTCGAACTACTAAAAGTCGAGAATGATCGCGGGGTGTTAACGGCACCTGAGCAATTAATTTCTCGGGAAGATGATAATTAAAATCAGACAGCTTCATGTGAAGCGACTTGATTACTGGTCGAAGTGGCGGCATCAGCCGCTAACCGTATTAATAAATCTCGAACACCTTCAGGGTCAGGGATTTCTTCAAAGAA
Organism: uncultured Gammaproteobacteria bacterium; assembly: GCA_964479555.1. Lineage (GTDB taxonomy): Bacteria > Patescibacteriota > Patescibacteriia > Patescibacteriales > Patescibacteriaceae > Patescibacterium. Next base: position 14,367 of record CAYZML010000003.1, read on the forward strand.
AAATTTATTTTGTTCAGCAGCAGTCTGAACGGTTAAATCGCCATACTTCCAAACCGTTGGCCAGAAACCGCTTGTATCACTGCTAATATCCTGAATTTTTGATAACATCTGCTCAGAAATTTTGCGCGAAAAAAAACCATTTTGCTGGACATCAATAATACGACGATCAGTAATAACCCAAATATCCAAAAGATAATCAATCATTGAAAAAAATAGCAATAACCAAATAAATAATAAATAAGCACTTAGTGATAGACCAACAATAATCATTGTTGTTTGATAATAAACTAAATCAGGAAAAAGCGCATTGCCAACCGCTAATAATAGTATTGGCAATAGCAACAATAAAATAAATAAAATGATTCGTCGCACAGCGACAAATATATCACGATGAAGAACACGAATAACTTTTTCATCTTTCATTGGGTGTGGTAGACAATATAATGACAGCATATTAATTACCAAAATCACCAAACTGTGCTGGTAATTTTTTTGAAAAAATCGTTATTGTTTCCTGCCAGTTAACGCCCCGTAAATATAAATATGAAGCCTGAAATAAGACTATAAAACCAATACAGTATATTAAACCAAGCAAGAAGGTACTTATTCGTCGACCGCCAAAGCGAAATAAATGATAATAACCCGTCAGGCTTAAAAAAAACCATACCACGAGAAAAATTCCGTAAGGTATGAGCAGGAATGAAAGAGGAAATGACATATATAAATTATACAGGAATAGTATAAGAACTAACAATCAAGTTTAATATTATAATTTTACTTTATTTAAATGTTTATAGGCCAAATCAGTTGCTTCACGGCCACGGATAGTTCGATTTAAAAAACCTAATTGAAGTAAATAAGGCTCATACACCTCTTCAATCGTGGCTAAATCTTCTCCGGTAGCGGCCGCAATCGTATTAATGCCAACTGGACCACCGTTAAACTTATCAATAATTGTTTCTAGAATTTTTCTATCAACGCGGTCAAGTCCCTGATGATCAATCTCAAGTAACTCAAGCGCCTGTTCGGCTAATTCGGCATCAATCATACCGGCGGCTTTTACTTCACAGTAATCTCGTACACGACGCAGTAAACGATTAGCTAAACGTGGCGTACGACGAGCTCGTGCCGCAATCGCAGCAGCAGAAACTTCATCTAAATTAATACCAAGCAACTTCGCACTACGAGTAATAATCTGCTCTAAATCTTTAAGATGATAAAAATCAAGATGGTATGTCATACCAAAACGATCACGTAAGGGTGATGACAACAAGCTAACACGTGTCGTCGCCCCAATCAAGGAAAAACGGGGTAGGTCTAAACGTAAGATTTTGGCTGATGGACCCTTGCCAATCACAATATCCAAACCATAATCCTCCATCGCCGGATATAAAACTTCTTCCACTGTTCGTGGTAAGCGATGAATTTCATCAATAAATAAAATATCACCTGATTGCAGATTAGTTAAAATCGCCGCTAAGTCGCCAGGTTTTTCAAGTGCTGGACCGGAAGTTACCCGTAACTGCGCCCCAAGTTCACGAGCAATAATATGTGCCAAAGTGGTTTTACCTAAACCAGGAGCGCCGTATAATAAAACATGGTCAATCGCTTCTTGGCGTTGACGAGCGGCTTCAATTAAAATCAATAAATTTTCTTTAACTCGCTCTTGTCCAATGTATTCATTAAGCACTCGCGGGCGTAAATTAACCTCGGTTTCATCTTCAGCGCGAAGTTGTGGCGAAACAGTTGAAAAATCACTATTGTCAGATAGTATCGTCATGATGATAGTTTAGAAATAAAAAAAGATATAAAGAAAAAGTATCACTGTATAATTAAATAACATAAACCATTTATTTGACCAGCCAATGCCAGAAAATGCGAATTTTGATACCGGCCATAAAATCGGTGTGGGGAAAGCGCGACGAGAATGAGTAAAAACATCAAGTAAAATATGAAATCCCCAACCGCATATCGCAATTGCCCACCAATATAAATTAAAAGCTAGTAATAACAAAAAAACTGCTAACCAAATAATGAGGCTGTGAAAAATTTTATACAGTGTCATGACATACGGTGGAAATAATGACTGTGGTGGTTTTTTAAAAAAAAGTATTTTTCGTAAAAATAAACTATTGAACATCGGTCCAAAACTAACCAAATCAGGTAAAACACCAAAGGCTGTAGCGACTATCTGCTGATCAGTCGGTGCATCTTTAAAAACTAAATTGGTGAGAAGGGCGTGCGAAATAATATCCATATAATCTAAACCTAAAAAACAAAACGTAAAAATTAAACAGTGTTTTGTTAATCTTTAGCAGGAAATTTACCTTTTAAAGCATCTTTAATAATTAATTTTATTTCTTCCGAAAAATCTTTATTGATAATCCACTCTAAAAAAGTTGGGTCTTTTTCAGCAATCTCAACTAGACTGCGATGCTTATGTTTTGAAAAGGAAAAATGAAGTTGCTCGTCTTTCCAATAAAATTTACCTTCACTGTCAAAAAAATCATACGCAGTTTGATTCTGGATTTTCTTAATTTCCTCAAGGCCATAGCGACGCACCTGAGCTTTTAAAATATCAACCGTTAATTGTGTATCAGCCAAAGCATCATGGGCATCAATATGTTATTTTTTGCAATAATAACGATAAGCACTTGATAACGTTCGAGGTTCAAAATGATGATAAATTGTTTTTGTGTCTAAAATATCACTATATCGATATGAAAAAGTTAAGCCAGCTCGTGAAAATTCTTGTTTTAATAACAGTAAATCAAAACCAGCAACATTAAAACCACTATAATAGCAATTTTCAAAAATAGTCAGTAACTCATCAGCTTTATTTTTAAAAATCGGAGCAGAACGTACATCACTATCTTTGAAACCATGTACTTCAGTTGACGAAGGTGGGATCGGCATTTCTGGATTAAAAACCACATTAACTTTTTTTGCCCGTGCTTTACCCGGCTCATACTTAATATAAGCTAATTGAATAATTCGATCCGTAACCAAAGAGAGTCCAGTCGTTTCGAGGTCAAAAAAAATCAAAGGTCTTTCAAGTTGTAACTCATCTAATAAATATGAGGGCATAGGAGACAATAAAATCCTTCTTTTGAGAAAATAATCACCAGGACTTGATTCTGAAATTATAGCCTAGCCCCTTAAAAAAAGCCACGCGCCCAGGCTTGCCAAGCTAACCCCAACATGCTAGGTTATACATATACTTTTAATATATTAATTAACTGTGCCGACCACTGTTTTTGGACTACCGATTAGTAGTTTATACCTAATGTTAGTATTATTTTTTTACTTTTTGTCATTTACCTGAATATTCCTCTATCTCAGATATTCTCCCTTTTTTTCTAACAACTCGGGAATAACACTAGCTCTCCTTAAACGTGCTTCGGTATGGAAAGAAATTCTATGCCATATCTTATTTATGTCCTTATTGCTCTTATATTCTCTTTCCTTGGTTACTGGCTTCGCCAACAACGAGCGCTAACTCAGGCTAATAGTGCCGAACTTAAAGCCGAAACAATCCTAAACGAAACAAAAAACAAAGAGAAAAAAATTATTTTAGAAGCTCAGGATAAAGCTTTAAAAATTATTGAAGAAGCTAAAAAAGAAGCTGATGAACGCCATAAAGAAACAACCCACATCCAGCAACGCCTAGAGGAGCGAGAAAATCTTTTTTCACAAAAATTACTCGAACTTCAAGATAAACAACAGGCACTTTATGATAAAGTTGCCCAGGTTGAGGAAGCTAAAGCTAAAATTGAAACACTCCGCGTTGAACAGGTTACAATGTTGGAAAAAGTTGCCCATCTCACAAAAGAAGAAGCTCAGGAAAAACTATTTGAACGACTTGAAAACGATAGTCGCGAAGCCTTAACTTCTCGTCTTAAAAAATTAGAAAATGAAACTTCAGAAGTAATTGATGAAAAAACTCGAGAACTGGTTGGCGCTGCGATGCAACGCCTTTCTTCAAACTTTATTACTGAACTTACCACTACAACCGTTGATCTACCAAGCGATGAAATGAAAGGCCGTATTATTGGACGCGAAGGACGCAACATTAAATCAATTGAGCAGCTAACCGGCGTGGAAATTATTGTTGATGATACACCAAACGCTATTACAATTTCCGGTTTCTCTTCAATCCGCCGTCATATTGCTAAACGAGCGTTAGAAAATCTTATTAAAGATGGCCGTATCCATCCTTCAAAAATTGAAGATGCGGTTGATCTTGCAAAACGCGAATTGGCGCTTGATATTAAAAAAGCTGGAGAAGAAGCATTATATGAACTTGGCATTACTGGTTTTGATCCAAAGCTAGTACAAATTATCGGTCGCCTTAAATATCGTACAAGTTATGGCCAGAACGCCTTAAAGCACGCGGTTGAGGTTTCACATCTTTGCGGGCTATTAGCGGAAGCATTAGGCGCTGATGTTAGCACAGCTAAAAAAGGTGGCTTACTCCATGATATTGGTAAAGCAGTTGATCACGAAGTAAAAGGTAGTCATCCGGAAATCGGCGGGCAAATCGCTCGTAAGTTTGGCTTAAATGAAGCGGTAATTGCTCCGATTGAAAAGCATCATGAAGATCACCCCGAAGATTTAATTACTGTGATTGTTAAAGTTGCTGATGCGATTTCTTCTTCTCGTCCAGGTGCGAGACATGATAGCTTTGAGCAGTATGTTCAACGCCTTGAAGAACTTGAAAAAGTGGCTCAATCTTTCGCAGGAGTGGAAAAAGTTTATGCTATTCAAGCTGGTCGTGAAGTACGTGTTTTTGTAAAATCTGAAGAAATAAATGATGTCCGAGCTCATGAAATTGCCAAAGAAATGGCAAAAAAGATCGAGGAAGAGCTCCAGTATCCAGGCGAAATAAAAGTTAACCTTCTTCGTGAAACACGTGTAATTGAATACGCTAGATAATAAGCCTAAAATCCACCTCTTTACAAATAAAAAATTTTCTGCTATAATAGGAGATATCAAGCTGAGATAGTAAAAAGGTGCTTTTTACGGTTTTAGATTTAGAATCAGAGCTTTACTCAGCCCCTACACTCATATTCAAACTGCGGATCCTCAATATATATCCGCGTATATAGGTTATAATTACTGTTATCAGTATAATAATCATACTAATGATGTTTATTACATATAACGTCATTAATAATTATTTGTGCCTTTTACACTCATATAAGATTTCCTACACCGATTAAATCTAAAAATTATTTTTAAGACGGTAATGGCGATTACTAAACTTTATTTGATATTGTTTGAATATTAAAGCAAAATAACGCTTTATTGGTATTAATTAAATTATATTTAGAAAACTCTTTTTTGTTTTCACAAATCGTGAGATACTACTGAGAGAGACTTACCCTCAATTTGCTATGTTTTCTTTTCTACGTCGCCGATCAGATAATTATACAAACGCTGATCAGCAGTTAGTTTTTCAACTTTCAAAATCACGCATTCCTTCGCCACGCCAACTTAAGTATATTGGACATTTTATAAAAGGCCGCGAACGAACATTATTAGGCGTTTCTGCCCTGTTATGTGTAACGGGTTTTATATTATTGGCTTTAACTTTTTACCGTAATCATATTGAACTTATCCCTGAAAATGGAGGACGATACACTGAGGGTATGGTTGGTAATCCTCAATATATAAATCCTCTCTATTCAAGTTTTAATACGGTTGATGCTGACCTTGAGCGATTAATTTTTTCCCGCCTCTTTACTATTGATACAAATGGTCAGACTATACCTGATTTAGCTTCTGGCTTTATTATCTCTGATGATCAAAAAACCTATACTGTTTATCTACGTGAAGCTCACTGGACTGATGGTAGTTCAATCACTGCCGATGATATCTTATTCACTTTTAAATTAATTCAAGACCCAAACTTTCGCTCACCGTTGCGTACCCGTTTTACTGGTATTACAGTCGATAAAAGAGATGATCAAACTGTTATTTTTACACTCAAAGAACCATATGGTAAATTTACCAGTTTGCTTGATTTTGGCATCTTGCCCAGTAATCTTTGGGACGGCGTTAGCCCGGACATGATACCATTAGCTGAACTAAACTTAAAACCGGTTGGCTCTGGTCCATACCAGTTAAAATCATTATTAAAAAATAACATTGGCACAGTGCGCTCCTATACGCTTGAACGAAATCCTTTGTATTATGGTAAAGCACCTTATCTTGATGAAATAGTGTTTAAATTCTTTCCCAGCCCTGAAGAAATGATTAATGCTCTTAATAAAGGCCAGCTTAATGGTTTGGCTGAATTACCAGCCGATCAAAAAGATACTATTATCGCAAAAAACTCTTTAAATTATCAATCAAGTGTTCAACCTCAACTCACGGCTCTCTTTTTTAATCTTGCTTCTAAAACCGTGGTCGCAGAAAAGCCAATCAGACAAGCTCTCTCAGCACTAAGTATTCAAGAACTTATTGTCGCTGCTCCATCAGAGAATAGTACTCCGGCTGATAGTATATTAATGCCAGGACAACCGGGTTATAGCCCACAAAACTCAGTTAACCTTGAAGAAGCACGTAAGATACTTGATGACAATGGCTGGAAAATGCGAACAATCACTGACACTGATGTTACCAACGCTAAAGCAGCTAAAAATGCTAAAGAAGCTGGCAATATTGCCACTATTGGTACTGGGGAATGGAGCATGAAAGATAACCAAGGATTAATTATTACCTTAACAGCGCCCACCGCCTTAAAAGATATGGCGGAAAAAATTGCTGAAAACTGGAAAAAATTGGGAATAAAAATAAATTTAGCTATTCAGAGCGATGAAACTATACAGGCGCAAGCACTTGGTAATAAAGATTTTCAAGTATTACTATATACTGAAGCGCTGGAGAAT
>CAYZML010000004.1:0-20785 GCA_964479555.1 uncultured Gammaproteobacteria bacterium
TGTTAAATTTCTTCTATGAATCTAAAGACTCCTCTCATCGATCTGCAGAGGATCGGCACGATTCGCTCAAGCCATCTTGCTCGCCTTGGCCTTACCACGGTCGAGGATTTATTATTTTATTTTCCGTTTCGCTATGATGATTTTCGTGTCACGACTCGTATCGCTGATATAGAAGCCGGACAGACTACCACAGTCGTTGGTGAACTCCAGCTAATTCAAAATAAACGCAGTCTGCGTCGTCGAATGTATATTACCGAAGCCTTAATCAGCGACGGTACGGAGATGTTGCGCGTTATCTGGTTTAATCAGCCGTTTTTAACAAAAAACTTACGAGTGGGCGAAACATTGTCGTTAGCTGGTCGTATCAGCGAAGATTACGGCGGTATCTTTATGAATTCGCCGGTCTATGAAAAAGTTGCGTATAGTCAGGCGGTTCATACCCAAGGCTTGATTCCGCTCTATCATCTCACTTCAAACATCAGTCAAAAGCAGTTACGTTCAGCAATTAAACAGATTATTAACCTTGCCAACGAAGTGATTGACTGGGTGCCGACAGAGATAGTAAAGAAATATAAATTATTAGGATTAACTGATTCAATCCGTTATATTCATTTTCCACAAGATCCGGAAAATCTACAACGCGCCAAAGAGCGTCTTGGTTTTAATGAGTTATTTTTATTACAGTTGCGAGCAAATCTCCAACGCCAGGCTTTTTTGCGTTTAACCGCGCCGGCGATTACATTTTTTGCCGAAGAAACCAAGGCGCTAGTGAAAGATTTGCCGTTTGCTTTAACTGTTGACCAGAAAAAAACCGCCTGGGAAATTATTCAGGATATAGCAAAAACCAAGCCGATGATACGGTTACTGCAGGGCGATGTTGGTTCAGGAAAAACAGTTGTGGCTTGTCTTGCCGCTTATAATACCGCCTTGAATAAGAAGCAGGCGGTTTGTATGGTCCCGACCGAGATTTTAGCTTCTCAGCATTTTACCACCTTTACCACGGTTATTTTTTCAAAAACAAATCTAACAATCGCTTTGCGTACACGCCATTATAATCTTTTAAAAAAACCAAAGAGCGAAGTTGAAAAAATCGAGAAAAAAGAATTAGCGAGTCTGATCGCGAGCGAGCAGGTTGATATTATTGTTGGTACACATGCGCTACTCCAAGAAACAGTTCAGTTTAATGATTTAGCATTAATAATTATTGATGAACAGCATCGCTTTGGGGTTGAACAGCGTAGCCTTCTTGCTGATAAGGGAGGGAAGGGGATACTACCACATTTACTCTCAATGACCGCGACGCCAATTCCGCGCAGTCTTGCCCTTGCTCTATACGGTGATCTTGATATCTCACTAATCAAACAGATGCCGGTCGGTCGAAAAAAAATTATTACTGAAATCGTAACGCCTGATCAGCGGGAAAAAGTCTATCAAGCGATTGTAACTGAACTCTTAGCTGGTCGTCAGGCGTTTATTGTGTGTCCTTTAATTGATCCTTCTGATAAGCTTGGCGCGCGATCAGTCACGGCTGAATTTAAGCGTCTTGATACTGGTGTTTTTAAAAATTTTAAAGTTGGTTTACTTCATGGACGTTTGCCCGCTTCTCGACGTGAAGAAGTAATGCAAGCGTTTGTGGCCGGAGAGGTTCAGCTTTTAATTGCGACAAGTGTGATTGAGATTGGCGTTGATATTCCTAATGCGTCAGTGATGATGGTTGAGGATGCGGATCGGTTTGGGCTGGCTCAGTTACATCAGTATCGCGGACGAGTTGGTCGTAGTGATCAGCAGTCATATTGTTTTTTAATGACTGAAAATCCTGACCCACGCAGTAATGAACGACTTAAGGCTATGGGTGAGTTTGATAATGGTTTTGATTTAGCGCGGGCTGATTTACACTTTCGTGGTCCAGGTGAAGTGTATGGCCTTGAACAAAAAGGTTTTCCGGAATTAAAGATGGCTAATTTTTATGACATAGAATTGATGAAGAAAGCACGCGAAGGGGCAGGGGAGATCATTAAAAGTGATATAACCCTACGTCGTTGGCCGCTTTTGAAAAAAGAGCTGGGGGAGGCGGAGAACCGAGCACATCTTGAGTAATTAAAGGGAAATTAGATATACATAGAAAGATTAAAGGTTTTTATTACATATATTTTATATATTTTTTATATATTATTTAATATTAGCCATTTTTAGGTATATTTACTTCTATATATTGACAAAAATATCATAATATGATATAATTATATATTCAGTATGATAGGCTAAAACTTAGCATATTGAAGCAATTCTTTGAAAATTTAATTAAAAATCAAACAATATAAAAGGAGGGCCTAATGGCTAATCAGAATCAGAAAAGTTTTTGGAATAAAAATCCAAAAACAAAAGAAGCTGTTCTAAAAATTGAGAAAAGAACTGTTGAAAGAACAGCTAATGGTTTTATAGTAAGACTTGATGCCGAATTTTTTGTAAAAGGCAGTCAAGAAGCAATAAAAGATGCAGAAATAACCGTGAGGGAGAATGGAATCTATCTTACTCACAGTACAACAAATGAAAGTGGTTATGCTTATTTCGAACATGAGTTTGATTTAAAACATGCTGATTCTGTAACCCTATTAGACATCTTCGTAAAAGGGTATACAAAAAGACAGCAGGTTGAAATTATATTTCCTTCTGCACCGGAAAAACCAATTCCTCCTTCAAGAGATGCAGAGCACTTATCCATTGAAACTGGTTTTAGTCGAAGTGAAGCATCTTACTATATTGTTGCCCGTCTTCTGCAAGCAAAAGGCTATGCACTAAAACAAAAGCTAACAATTGTGATTGACGGAGGAACTGAGACTGTATCAACCGATAAAAATGGTTATATGCGTTATTTAATACCACTTAAGGTTTCTCCTCAATATCCGGGTGATAGAATAAAAGTGGTTGTTACGGCCAGCGGAATAAAGGAACCGGCTTATGGATATATAGAGTGGGAAGAACCACAACCGAATCATTCTCGGGTTAGGAATATTTTCAAAGGCATGGTTATTGCTATGCCGGTGTTATGGTTTTTAGCTTTAGTTATTGGACTTTCAAGCGCCGGTGCCCGTTTCTTTTTTGGTGGAGTCATGATATACAGCACCGTGATCGTACCGTTATTCTTTTTTATCTTCTTATCTTCTTTCCAGGGTGCAGTTATAAATTCGATTCGGGGGATTTTCAGAAAAGTAAGTGAGAATTTCTCCAATGTTGCCGGTGATTCTCTCTTTGAGAGGATTAGCAACTCTTTCAAAGAAGGTCAGAAATCAGGTCATCCGAATTTTGGATCACTCTTCACTAATGCCTCAAGTGACTCATCTGGCAAAGGATTAGGGGGATGGGTAATGAAAGTTCTAAAAAGTCTCCAGGGTTTTTTTGGCGAGATTATTGTCTGGGAAACCCTGAGCCATTTCTTCAAAAGAATATTTCGTTAATCAAAAAAATAAAATAAAATGAAAAAGATATTTGAGCAATACATAAAACCCTTGCTAGCAGTCTTTGTATGTATCGTCATCCCTGCTTTCATGATTCTCGGCAGGTTGATAGATATTTCATTGGCGACTGTAAGTAATGATACCATCAACACTTCTTTCTGTTTAATATTGCCAATTATTGCCCTCGCACTATTTTGTATAGCCGTAGCTAAGTTTTATCATAAATGGTTCGGCTATGTTGCTATAACGGCAGTACTGGCTTTTGTTGTTATATTTGGTCTTTATAAATTTGAGCAAAGATATCCATTCTTTACTTATGGAATCCATACTCAAGAGCGGCAACAGGAGCTAGATAAGACAAAACAAGTCGAGGCGCCTTTTGTCGAACCGCTCAGATTGCTGTATCTGGATGATACGCTATCTTACTATAAAGCCTCAGAGAAAGTTAAATTTCTATTGGGGGAGGAAAACGGTAAATCGAGAGCGCTTCAATTTTTGAAAGATGAAGCAAATAGGCTTAAGAGTGAGAGGAAACAGGTTAAAGAAATAGAAGAAATTCTTGAGGAAATAAAGAATCTTAGAAATTCTGATGAAAATTCTTTCAAAAATTCAACTCAGCCACAGACTCAAGAAATCAAGAGCACTGTAGCAGAAACTCCTCTGGGACCTCTGGAGAGAAAGTGTGAAGTTACTTTTAAAGCGAGTAAGCCGTTTCAGATTATACTTTCTGTAGATGGTGGATCATCGTACATCGAAGTTAATAAACCAGCTGGTCGCAGTACTCAAAAATTTGATTACGGAGGATTTGTGAGGATCAGGGGTGATCGACCGGATGTAAAGATTACCAATATTAGAAATATAGATTAAATACTAAGGGTATCTATCAATTATAAATTTTATTGACAGTTACCCTTTTTTATTTTTTATGTTATAATTTAGGTAAATATATGTACCAAAGAGTTATTATTTTTAGTTTTATTATTAGTCTCTTTCTCGGTCCTTTAATTTCAAAAGCTGTTACAAACACAGCTGGAATTAATAGCGCGGGAATAAACACAGCTGGAGTAAATTCCGCCCAATCCGTCTCCCTCACTAACCCAATCACCAGTGATGACATCCCAAGCCTAATTGGTAATGTTATCAAAGCTATTTTAAGTATTGTCGGGTCGTTGGCCTTAGTCATGTTTATTTACGGTGGGTTTACCTGGATGCTGGCTGGTGGTAATAGTGAAAAAGTAAAAAAAGGTAAAGATATTTTAACCTGGGCCGCGATTGGTTTAGTTGTTATTTTTAGCTCATACGCTCTGGTAAAATTTGTTATTGAGCAGGTCGGTGGTGCTTAGAACTCTATTTATTAACTCTTATACAAACACGTCTTGCCCTTGATTTCTTCAAGGGTTTTTAGTAGTATGGAATAATTGAGTGGGCAGTAAATTACTGCTTATTAACTTTAATTTATTAACATTTGCGCTGTTAGCTCAGTCGGTAGAGCAGCTCCCTTTTAAGGAGATGGTCGCAGGTTCGAATCCTGCACGGCGCACATATATAATAAAAACCCGCCTTTCGTGATATACGTTAGGCGGGTTTATTTAAAACTTTCGTTAAGCGGCTTCATCCTGATAATTCTGAAGCGCAATGTAACGCGGGCGATATTGATACTTTAGTATCATCTGGTTACCAATACCCATGATGAGGAGAAATAGTACTTTACTCATCCATCCCGAAGGAAAGTCAGTCGCAATTGAGCTTATGATCAGTATACTCAGGTTAAGCATCCCGAGCCATAAAAAAAGGTTTTTTACCCCTTTTATAAGCCCTTGCTTATCCTCCCTTCTTTCAAGGTCAATAATAATGATATTGCCAACCGCCGCGAACAAGAATGAAAAAAAAGTAGCGGCAATACCGCACAGGACAGAAACATCAGTTGGTAGCGGAAACCAGATATAACCACTACATAAGATACTGATCCCAAAGAACATGCAGAGTATGAAACCATCAGCAATCCTCTTTAGAAAGATGGTTGAATCTTTTGATTTTTTTGTTTTCAATTTTTCCTCCTTAATTTTAATAATTTATTTTAAAAAAAATTATAAAGAACAATAAACAGACGATACTATATAAAATCACTTCTGTCAAGTAATAGTTGATTTTTTTAGAGAAATTAGTTATCCTAGGGAGATATTTATATAATTAGCCGAAATAGCTCAGTTGGTAGAGCAACGGTTTTGTAAACCGTAGGTCGTGGGATCGTAGCCCACTTTCGGCTCAGCGATTATATTTCTCCGCCTTATGTACCTTGGGCGGAGATTTTTTTAGATATGGTATACTGTAATTAATAATCACTATTTACATGTCACTCTTTCTCTATAATACCCTAACTCGAACTAAAGAAGAATTTAAGCCGATTAGTGAGCCAGTTGGACTCTATACCTGCGGTCCGACTGTTTATCACTATGCTCATATTGGTAACCTACGAACCTATATTTTTGAGGATTTGTTAAAACGTACTTTGCTCTATAATAATTTTGAAGTACGTCATGTTATGAATGTAACTGATGTTGGTCATCTGGTTGGTGATGGTGATATGGGCGAAGATAAAATGGAAGCTGGCTCCGAGCGGGAAGGCAAAACTGCGGCGGAAATTGCTGAATTTTTTCTATTAGCTTTTCAAAAAGATTTAGTTACGCTTAACATTCTTGAGCCAGATATCTGGTGTAAAGCAACTGATTATATCAAACAGCAGATTGATTTAATCAAAGAATTAGAAGAAAAAGGTTTTGTTTATATAACTTCGGACGGGGTTTATTTTGATACGGCGAAATTTCCTCATTATAATAAATTAAGTCATCTTAAATTAGCCGAACTACAGGAACGCGCGCGAGTGGAAAAAAATAAAGAAAAGAAAAACCCGACTGATTTTGCTGTCTGGTAATTTTCACCAAAAAATCAAAAGCGTCAGATGGAATGGGAGTCGCCTTGGGGAACTGGTTTTCCTGGGTGGCATATTGAATGTTCGGCGATGAGCTTGCATTTTCTCAAGGGCCATCTTGATATTCATTGTGGTGGTGTTGATCATATTAATATTCACCATACTAACGAAATTGCGCAGTCAGAAGCGGCTACCGGAGAAAAATTTTTTAATTACTGGCTCCACGGTGCGATGATTAATATTGGTGATGATAGTAAGATGTCAAAAAGCAAAGGTAATATCTTAACCTTAGAGGCGGTTAGTCAGGCCGAGAAAGTCGACCCCTTAGCTTTTCGCTATGCCTGTTTATTAACTCATTATCGTAAGCCAATGGCTTATAAACCAGCGATGCTACAGCAGGCCGCGGCGGCGTTATTAAACCTACGTCGTTTGGTGGAACAGTTAAAAGCAAAGTGGGGTGAGGTTGATTCTGATAGTGAAAAAAAATTTCTCGCAGCGATTAATGATGATTTGAATATGCCGCAGGCTGTAGCAATTTTACAATCTGTTTTAAAGTCTTCGTTATCTGATGGTGATAAACTCGCAACTATCCACCGTTTTGACGCTGTGCTTGGTTTAGGGTTACTGACTTCAAATAACAAGCAGATAGAAGTTCCAACTGAGATTAGGGAATTGGCGGCTGAACGTGAACAGGCTCGCTTAAATCAGGACTGGGCAACGTCTGATATACTGCGATCAAAGATTGAAAAATTAGGCTATAGTGTTGAGGACAGGAAAGAAGGAGTTAAAATTAGAAAAATATAAGATTACCTAAAACTTTTTTAATAATAGTACATTGCCTAAAAAGGCAATTTTTAGTATAATTTAACTAGTAAATCTCTAAAATATCTATATTTTCTTATGCCCGAACAACCACAGAAGATAGAAATAAAAACACCTGATACTTCCACACCACGTGTTGATACTGGGATCGAACATATTCCTGATTTGAATAATGAATCAAACGGAGAAAAAATAATTACGCAAGAGCCTTTAGAAACACCATCTATAGCCTCATCAACTACTTCTCCAACTACCGTGGTGGAAAAAAATGAAGTTCAACGTCTAGCTGACATTGAACGCATCTTAGAAGAAGATTTAGGCGATATTTATTTTAAGCTGGCGCCGGCTGATAAGGAAAAATTTCGTGTTGGTGGCGAAACCGCCGCACGACAGATTAATACATTACTTGCCGAAGTTTCAGTACAGCTAAAAAAAGTGATCGATGTTATTCGAAATTGGCTAAAACTTATTCCTGGTGTTAATGCCTATTTTCTTGAGCAGGAAGCGAAAATTAAAGCTGACCGAATATTAAAGCTTAACCAGCCTCGTTAAACCTATGGATTTTGGTCAAGATCAATTACAGCAACAGGCGGTTATTTCGGTTGACACTAGCTTACCAACGTCTGTTCAGCCAGTTATTACTCCGATGTATGTAGCGGTGGGGGTTTTTGTAGTATGTATTATGATAGCAATCGGGTGGTGGCGAGCTCGAGTTAAAAAACAAGCAATTTCTGATCAGGTTGTTTATTTAGTAAAATTACCAAAAGAACGACTTGAGGATAGTCAGTCAGCCATGACTGTTCAGCAGTTACGCGAGGAAATCGCAAAAAGTGAAGGATTATTTACTGCTATTGGTGGTTTAAAAGCTCAGCACGGTTTAAAGCATTGGTTTTCTGGTCGGACTGATCATTTTGCTTTTGAAATTGTTGCTCATCATAAAATTATTGCTTTTTATATGACTGCGCCGCGTGATCAGCAGGCCTATCTTGAGCATCAGATTAATGCGATTTACCCGGAGGCAGTGGTTGAAGAGGTAAGCGACTATAATTTATTTACGGCTAACGGAGTAATCACGGTCGCAACAGCGCATCTCACTGCTGATAGTATTTTACCTTTAAAGACGTATCAAAAAGATGATGCTGATCCGCTTAACTCAGTGATTAATGCAATGTCAAAAGTTGGGGAACTTGAAGGCTTGGCAGTGCAATATGTTGTGCGTAGTGCGCCGAGTGGCTGGCATGGCCGTGCTCGCGCGGTTGTTCATAAAGCGCATGAGACCGGTTCACTGCGCGAAGCGCTTGGCTCAAGCCTTGCGCGTGAAGCACTTAAGATGGCCAGTGAAGTTGGCAAAACAGTCAAGGCGCCGGAATCAACCACGGCGGAAAAACCAAAAAAACAACTTACCCCAAAAGAAGAAGAAGCGTTAAAGGGGATTGAGGAAAAAAATTCTAAAGCCGGTCTTGAGGTTACTGTTCGCTTAGTGGCCAGTGCTCCGACGGAAACTCGCGCGCGCGCGATGTTACAAGAAGTTTCCGCCAGCTTTAGTCAGTATAATTATTATGAATATGGTAATAGCTTACGACTTGATGTTAGTAAAAATAAAGAGTTAATCAGTGATTTTATTTTTCGTCGTTTTAAAGAAACATCTTCATTTATACTTAATACCGAAGAGTTAGCTAGTTTGTATCACCTACCGCTTAAAAACGCCGAAACGCCAAATATTCTTTGGTTAACCGCCAGACAGGCCGCCGCACCAGTTAACCTTCCTACTGAAGGATTACTACTTGGTACAAACACCTATCGCGGTGTTACGCGCGAGGTACATATTAAATCTTCTGATCGCTTACGTCATACCTATATTATTGGTAAATCAGGTGTGGGAAAATCAGTTTTACTCGCCAATATGGCGATTCAGGATATTATGGCTGGTCATGGGTTATGTTTGATTGATCCGCACGGCGATTTAATTGATGATGTGTTGCGTCGAGTACCGCCTGAGCGCGCGGATGATGTTATTATTTTTGCGCCGGCGGATATTGAACGACCATTATCAATCAACTTACTTGAGTTTGATCCTCGTTATCCTGAACAGAAAACCTTTGTTATCAATGAGATGATTGGTATTTTTGATAAACTATATGATTTAAAAGCAACTGGTGGTCCAATTTTTGAACAATACATGCGTAATGCGATGTTACTTATTATGAGTGACCCAGCCTCTGGTTCAACCCTAATGGAAATTCCGAAAGTTTTAGCTGATTCAGCGTTTCGTAATTTAAAGCTCTCGCGTTGTAATGATCATACGGTAGTTGATTTTTGGCGGAAAGAAGCGGAAAAGGCCGGTGGTGATGCTGCCCTGGCTAATGTTGTACCGTACGTAACCTCAAAACTAACTTCGTTCATTTCCAATGATATGATGCGGCCGATTATTGGTCAGCAACAAAGCGCCTTTAACCTACGTGATATTATGGATAGTGGCAAGATTTTACTGGTTAGTTTGCCAAAGGGGATTGTTGGAGAATTAAATGCCTATCTTTTAGGTATGATTATTGTTGGTAAAATTTTAATGGCGGCGCTGTCGCGTGCAGATGTATTAGCCACTGATCGTAAAGATTTTTATTTATATATTGATGAGTTTCAAAATTTCACCACTGATTCAGTTTGCCAGATTTTGTCTGAGGCCCGTAAATATGGGTTAGGTTTGGTTATGGCGCACCAGTATATTGGTCAGTTGACGAAAAAAGGCGATACGGCTATCAAGGACGCGGTTTTCGGGAACGTCGGTACGATGATGGCTTTTAAAGTCGGGTCTGAGGACGCTGAATTCCTAAAAAAGGAGTTTTCCCCTGTATTTACTGAATATGATCTAATTAACATTGAAAAATATACGGCGTATGTTAAGCTATTAATTGATAATACCACAAGCCGTCCATTTTCAATGTCGACTCCCTGGCCTTTAGCCGGAGAGGAGCGAGAGGATATGCCTGGCAAGTTAAAGCATCTGAGTCGGATGAAATATGGACAGAGTCGAGAAAAAGTTGAAGCAGAAATTTTAGAAAGAAGTCGACTTACTGAATAATTAATATCTTAGTTAAATAATTAATATGATAGGAGAAAGAAGCTACAAAGAAATAATACCTGAAAAAACTTTAAAACTGTTTAAAGATGAAGTCTTTCAGTTTTGTAATAATATGAAAAACAATATAGATGATAAGGAAACCGCGGGAGAATATTTAAGTAAGCTCTATGATTATTTTAATGATTGTTTAGAGTATAAGAATACACCAGATACAGTAATGTTTCAGGCCGTCCAGGCAAGACTTTCTGAAGAGATTAGTAGTATCAAGAGTCGTTTTCCTGATCTGGTTAAACCGTTTAATCCGGAAGAATATAAAATTAATGATTTAAATATTCATGACATTGAAGAGGAAATAAAGTCTTAATGTAATTAAAATTAAATTTTATTATATGAACACAAACGAGAGTCCAGTCTTTAATAATCAGAATCAAGAAAATGCTAAAGAGCAATTAGCTTCTCTGTCGGTTAATTTTATTAATCTTTCAGAAAAAATAAATAACTCATTTAATAATTTCCAGACGGAAAATTCTGACGATGGAAATCATGAGGCACATGTTATAGAATTTAGAAGCAACTTAGAGACGATGAAAGATTTTTGTAATAAGGTTGAGGAGTATTTAGCGACCTTACAGCATCGTATTATTGATCCAAACGATCCTCTGTAAAATAGTTCTATCGTTTATATAATTTATTATAAAAATTAATAAAAAATAAAAAATAAAATATGGAAAATCAAAACCAATCAAATCCAGAGTCACATACTCATGATGGCGGCACAGTCATTTCAAAACAAAAGTTAATGGCGATGCGATCTCTTGTTTCAAATTTACGGCAGGCGAGTGATGCTTTGGGTGATTTTTTGTCGAGTCTTGGCGCGATGGATCATTTCATGCCGTATCATGCTGATACTCAGCCGATGGCGCCACATATTGATAAAATTATCGAAGGTGTGTTTGATGGTGAAAAAATGGTGGGCTCTGATGGTAAACAGTATGTTGTACCAATTAACTATGCCTCAAAATCAAAGTTAGTCGAAGGTGATCTCTTAAAACTTTCTATTACTGATCAGGGGACAATGATTTACAAACAAATCGCCCCGATTGATCGCTTACGCTTATCTGGTGTACTTGAACAATCAGCGACCGGAGAATGGACAGTACTCGCCGGTAATCGACGTTTCCGCGTTCTTGGCGCCAGCGTAACCTATTTCAAGGGTGAGAATGGTGATGAGATTGTTGTACTTGTACCAAAAACCGGTGAATCACGCTGGGCAGCCGTTGAACATATTTTTAAAAAGAGTTAACGAGTAATTTTATTATTTAATAAGGCGGGTATGGGCTATGATCTCATAGAGTGTGAGATTTTTTAGTTTTTGTTTTTAGCCATATTTGCCTACTTTTATAATAGTCGTTAGAATAATTTAGCAGCTAATCAGATATATTATTAACTTTTTTTCATGCCTACACTATATCGAAAATATCGCCCCCAGACGTTTGCTGAAGTGGCTGGTCAGGAGCCGATTAAAATTACCTTAAGTTATGAAATAACCAGCGGGAAGATAGCACACGCCTATCTTTTTTGCGGACCACGGGCGATTGGAAAAACAACTATGGCACGGTTGTTAGCTAAGTCAATTAACTGTGAGAAGCGAAAAAAAACTGAGAGTGATCCTTGTAATACCTGCCAGAGTTGTCTTGAAATCACTCAGGGTAACTCACTTGATGTGGCGGAAATTGATGCCGCCAGTCATACCGGCGTTGATAATGTGCGTGATGTTATTATTGCCTCAGCGCGCGTTGCGCCAACGCATTCATATTATAAAATTTTTATTATTGATGAAGCGCACATGCTATCAGTCGCGGCCTTTAACGCGTTGTTAAAGACCTTAGAAGAACCGCCCGCGCAGGTTGTTTTTATTCTTTGTACCACCGAAGCACATAAATTACCCACAACGATTATCTCTCGTTGTCAGCGGTTTGATTTTAGAAAAATTGGTTATAGTGAAATTGTTAAAAAATTAAGCCGTATTGCTACGGCCGAAGATATTAACATTGAATCAGCCGTGATTGAAGCTATTGCCCGTCATGCTAATGGCCATATGCGTGACGCCGAAAGTCTACTTGGTCAGGTGATTGCTTTAGGTGGTACGACAGAATCAGTCAAAGGAAAAAAAATTACCCTTGAAGAAGCCGAGTTAATTATTCCTCGTAATCTTTTAAAGGAAGCGATTGATTGCTTGGAAATGTTAATCCCAAAGGATGCGGCTGGCGCGGTTGCTTATATTAATACCTTAGCCGAAGATGGAGTTGATTTAAAGATTTTAGCTTTAGAAATAGTCGAAGTTACTCGGCAGGCAGTTTTACAAAAAATTAACCCGGCCTTGGCCTCAAGTACTGGTTTAGAGTTTGGGGAAAGTCTTGAGAATCGTTTACTCGAATTAAGTGGTCGCTTTGAAGTAACGGAATTATCTTTTTTGATTGAACGTTTTACCAGCGCGGCTAAAGAAATAAAAGACGCACCAATCGTGCAGCTACCTCTTGAACTTGCGATGATTGATTTTTGTTTTGGAACGGCTGTATCTGATCGCGCTCAAACCATCTCTCGCCCCTTAACTAATTTGACCGTCACGCCAACTAAGAATAGTCCAGTCGCAGAGAAAAAAAGTAAAAAAATTACTCCTAATTCCGCGACTCCAATCTTTACCAAAGCCGCCCTAGAAACACTTTGGCAGGAGCTGTTAATCCGTATTAAACAGCATAATCATTCGTTAGCCTTTGTCTTAAAATCATGCGCTCCGCTCGGCGTTGAGGAGGGGAATGTTCAGCTTGCTTTTAAGTATAAGATTCACTATGATCGCATGAACGATCCGGCGATTAGAGACTTAGTCGAAGGATTGTTACAGGAAATTTCCGGACAAGCTGTGGGGATTAGTACCTTACTTGACCCAGATTTAATTTTAGTGGATAATAGCAAATCAGAAACAGGCGAGATTGAAGCCAGCACCTTAACCGAAGCGGCGACAGAAGCGGCTGGTATTAATTCAGCGACGATTGATAATCTATTAAAGGCGTTTGGTGGAAAAATAGTTGGGTAGAGATATTAATTTATAATGCGGGATCGTCTAATGGTAGGACATCGCCCTCTGGAGGCGAGTATCTTGGTTCGAATCCAGGTCCCGCAGCAGTCTAGTATATGGTGTTAACGACCGAGACGCCTCTGTATTTATAGGGTCTTTGTAAGAGCTTATTTCTAATCCAAGACGGGTCAAAATTTACCTATTCTAATATAAGCGAAAAAGTTGGTTCGAATCCAAGGTATGAAAATAGAATATAAATAATAAAACACGGGATTCCGTGTTTTATTATAGGCTTATATTGTTTTTAGGAATGGATCAGTATGCTGTGGCTGTGGTTTAATTGGTTTTGATAATTTCCAAATAATATCAAATTGAGACCTGATTAAATTAGAGAAATCTTTACTGTGAATTACAAAACCAAAACTCTCATCTTTTGAAGAGATAAAAGCTACCTTATCTTCATAAAGCCAATAACTCATTCCCCAAGTCATGTCTTTCGGGGCCAGACGTAGTTGTCGTAAATGTTTACCGCCTACACCTAAGTAGGGATAGTTTTTAAAGAATAGCCTATTCTAAAATAGTAAAATACTACTTTAGTTAGTTTAGTTAATAGAAAATGGTGCATGATTAATAAGACACACTATGTACCTTTTTATAGTGTCTCATTTGTCTCATTTACTCCGACCGAGACGCCTATTTTTGCAACTGGCAAGATATCTCAAAACCCCTTATAATACCTTTAGAACTCAAGCACCTAACCGATGAGTTCAGCAGTTTTAAGCTATTTCAGTTTTTATGCCACAGATTAAAATCGGAAAAATTAAAAACCAGATAATAGAAAAACGAGGCTGGCTTGTTGGTCAGTTTATTAATGATCCGGAATTTAATGATCAGAATATTGAGATTTACTACAAAACATTTCCAGCCGGAGATACAAGTGATAAGTTACATTATCATCCACAGGGCAGGGAATATATGATTGTACTTGCTGGCAGAGCGAGATTTCAAATTGGGGATGAGTTATTAATCCTTGAGGAGGGAGATTATATTGCGATTCCCAGTGGAACGCCAGATCAAATAGTTGAAGTGTTAGAAGAATTTACGATTATAGGTATCCGTTATCCGAGTATTCCTGATAACAAAATTTTTATAGATACGTAGCATTATGTATACTAAAATTTGAATATGGGAAAAGTCTCAACAAAGCTTTATAAAGCTCTAGCTTCTAGTTCAAAGGCACAAGCGCAGTGGAAAAGTCTTACCGCTATAGCGCGCCGAGATTTTATCACCTGGATAGACTCAGCTAAACAGGAAGCAACTAGTAAACGCAGAATTGAAAAAGCTTGCTCAATGCTTGTGGCCGGTAAACGACGTCCCTGCTGTTATTCGGTTGTACCGATGAATCTCTACAAAGCGCTCGCGTCTAATCCAAGGGCAAAAAATCAGTGGAAAGATCTTAGTCCAGATGCCCGTCGAGATTTTAGCGATTGGATAGATGTAGCTAAGAAGCCAGATGAATATAAGAAAAGAATTGAGAAAGTCTGTATGATGCTCGCGGCCGGTAAACAACGTCCGTAGTATACAAATGATTAAATCATAATAATATACTTATGTGTTTTTCTGCCAGTGCTAGTTTTATAGCTAGTACCATTTTATCAACTGCGGGCGTAGTTACTATTCAAAAACCAAAAAAGAAAACAGAACTCCCTTTAGCTATTATACCTTTGTTGTTTGGTATTCAGCAGTTAATCGAAGGTTTGGTCTGGCTTTCGTTACAGCATACGATGCCACGTCTTAATATAATTGCTACGTATAGTTTTGTCTTTTTCTCTCATATTCTTTGGCCAATTTTAGTACCTGTTGCTATTCTTTTAGTTGAACCGGTCGTGTGGCGAAGAAAGGTAATGTCTATCTGTGTATTTACGGGAGTAATGGCTAGTGTATATGTGTTATATTTAATTACCTTTTTTCCATTACGTTCAGAGACCACCCACCACAGTATTCAATATATTTTTCCATTAATGACCGTACCCTTTTTTCTCTATGCCGCCTTTTATCTCATGGCTGTGTGCGCCAGTTGTCTATTCTCGAGTCACCAAATAATTAGACTACTTGGTATATTAGCTATTATTTTTTTAGGAGTTGCCTATTATTTTTATACAGTGACATTGGCTTCAGTCTGGTGTTTTTTTGCCGCTATTCTTAGCTTGATTATTTATTTCTTTTTTAGCTCAAGATACCGTAAGTAATTAAGTAATAATTTTAAATTAAGTCAGCATGAAATTTAATATACCTACGCGATTAAAAGACGAGATTCATTACAGAGTCACTATAGGCATTTATAGAGAAAATTTGCTATTGTGAGAGATATCATAAGACAAACAAAGCCGGCTGTATTACGATAACCGTGATTTAAACAAACGGAAAACGGTTAAAATTATCGAAAAAAATATATTAGTGGTACTCCTATAATTTTTATTTTATATATGGATAATAGACCAATCGGAATTTTTGACTCAGGTGTTGGAGGATTATCAGTCCTGCTTGAGATTAAAAAGCTTTTACCAGACGAAGCCTTTATTTTTGTTGCTGATCAATCATTTGTGCCCTATGGCGGAAAAACTAAAGAAGAATTAGTTGATCGAGTCTATAAAATAATTGATTTTTTCCAACAAAAAAACGTTAAAGCAATCGTTGCGGCCTGTAATACCGCGACAGTGTATACGATTGATGAAATGAGACAAAAATTTGATGGGCCAGTTATAGGGACAGTGCCAGTAGTTAAAACTCTGGCGACAATTTCTAAAACCAGAAAAGCCGCGGTTTTTTCAACCCCAGCAACAGCCAAGAGTTCATATCTTGATTCTCTCATCAAAAAGTTTGCCCCTGATATGGAAATTGTTAAAGTAGGTGGATCTGATTTAGAAGAATTAATAGAAGAAGGCGAATTAGACCTACCGGCGATTGAAACAGTTTTACAAACTGAACTCCCACCTTTAGTGTTACAAGGTGTTGATGCGATTGCGCTTGGTTGTACTCATTATCCGTTTTTACGATCTCGTATTGAGACAATAGTTGGACCAGGTGTAGCAGTAGTTGATTCTGGTGATGCAGTTGCTCGGCAACTACAAACAGTTTTAATTAATAATAATAGCTTTGCTCAGCAGAAGGCAGATGATGAATATTATACGACGGCGGACGAGAATAGATTTCAAAGGGCGGCGGAAAAATTAATGAAGATTAGAATAGGTAAGGCAACTCATATAGATTTTTAGTTGTTTTATGGTAGGTGTAGATAAAAATAAACATAAGGAAGAGTTAGAATTTGTTGCCTGAAAAGGTAAAAATTAGTATAATATTCACATAAGAATATGAAAAGGAAAAAGGCAAAAATTATATATATTGTCTTGGTTGTATGTGTGGTATATTTTAGATATAATTTTTTGTCAGTCGAAGCCGGTCCAGCGCATTATTATTTTAACAATGCCGTCAGTACTTCACCCTTAGATTTAGGTAACTATTGGACTGATCCTGATCAAACGGTGCCGGCAGTAGCAATTCCTGATAATACTGTTGTTGCAGTAGATATCGTAACTGGTGCCACTTATGATGGCAATGCAATTTTTTCTATTGATGCGGTTAACTTTGGTACTGTTACTGGCGATGCCACGTTTTACAATGATTCATTTAACTTTGGTTTTATTAATGGAACAGCTACGTTTAACGATGACTCATATAATGATTGGATATTAGTTACTCCTGGAGATATTATTTTTAATGACAATTCTTCAAATGAAGATGGCGCTTTTAGTGATACAATTATTTTCAATGATAACAGTCAAAATAACGGTAATATTGAAGGTAACGTAATTTTTAATAATAGTAGTTTTAATAACTATACAGTGATTGGTTCCGCTATTTTTAATGATAATTCTACTAATCAATATTCAGTTACATCATTAACTCCAGTTATTTTTAACGATTCATCTATACATGATCATGGAGTTATAGTCCATGACGCTATTTTTAATGATAGCTCTATCGACCAGGGAGACATAAACGGTAATGCAGTTTTTGTTAATGACAATTCTGAGACAATCTTTTGTCATATTGATGGAACTTTTACTAGAGAATATACAGTCAATACTACTACATCACGCAATTTGACTCAGTGTGGCCCTATGACTGTTGTCGCTAACGGCGCTATTGTCGATGTTACTTCTGCGCACTATGACGGAACAACCATTTTTGTTACCAGAAATGGTGGATCATTTATACCTTCTTTTTTAAATCCCTCGACCCCTCATACTAGTGGTGGTGGAGGTATTATATATAAAAACCCTATTCAAGGTTCTTTTTTAATAACTCTTAATGGCGGTGAAACTGAAACTTCTCAGCGTTTAGTAAGAGTTACGGTATCAGCTGGATCAAATGCCAGTCGAATGGCCTTATCAAATTCAACTGATTTTTCAGGTTCCAATCTCCAGCCTTTTAATTCTTTGGCTGAATGGGATATCTGTGGATCTGCTGTACATTGTTCCGAGGGTAGTCATACTGTATATGCTCGTTTCTATACTAGTGACGGACAGTCATCACCGACAGTCTCAGCGACAATCATATATAAAGAAACTAAAAAAGATAGCCCACCATTAGTAGTTTCTCCAGTAGCTTCACCTTTGATTCATAAAAATGTTAGTGAAGGATTTTTTAAACGAAACTTAAGATTTACTAATATTGGTTCAGACGTTAAGCAGTTACAACAATTTTTAAATACCCATAATTTTAAGTTAAGACTGAGATGGGCCGGATCCCCAGGTAAAGAAACATTTTATTTTGGCCCCTACACTAGACAAGCCTTACGAAAATATCAAAAAGCTCATAGCCTTTCTGTAACTGGCATACTTGATACAAATACTCGCGCGTACATTAATCAGGTTATACGCGCTATCGCGCAGTAAATCTTTAGGCTGTGTATTTTATAAAATAACCGGAATCAAATCCTGGTTATTTTTTAATTAAAATTTTTACTTATTTTGTAGCCGATCCAGATGCCGATGATGGAGCCAAGGGCGCTTGTTAAAATAGCAGACAAAGAAAATACCCCCACACCCCATAATGATGGTATATAGGTACCAATAATTGAACCAAGAAAAAAACCAACCCAAATAAACAATTTTCCATTCATACTATATATTAGCGCCTATCTTCAAAAGCCCAGACAGCTTCAGAAATATGCTTGATAGTTGTTTCGATCGCTTCGGTCTTAGCTGAGCTTTTTGTCATAATACAGAGTAAGTATGGATTTCTTGGGTGATAGACAATACCACAGTCATGGAGTTGTCGATTAGTCCCATTTTCAGAATCAGTTTTTTCTATGCCAAATTTGTGGGCTACAGGAATAGAAGCAGGTACACCAGCAACAAGGCCATGAGTATAATCAGTTTCACTTAAAAGTTTAAGTGCTCTATCAGATAATTCATTATTTAAGTAAGTTGCATTATATAAGAGTCTGAAGAAATAAGAGACATCACGCGTAGTCATAAAATTAAAATTATCAGGTTTGGTTATATCCGATGGTAATTTTATCTGTAGATTTTGGTATAATGTATCAAGCACCTCTGGTTTAATGGCGGTAAGTAATAAGGAAAGTGAATTGTTGTCGGAGTATTTAATCATTCTCTCAACTAAATCAGCCACAGTATAGCTTTCCCCTGGTTTGATAGGATCTCGTGGAGCCATCTCCTGTTCAGCATTTTCATTGATAGCATTAATCGGATAGGTATATTTTTGCGAGAGTAGTGTTGGGTCACTTTCAGCCAGATAAAAAGTACCGATCATAATCGGTACTTTACCAATACTGGCCGGATGAAATCTTTCATCTTTGTTAATATCAATTCGTCCATCACTATTAAAGTCTTGAAAATAGATGGACACAGTTTCGATATTACCAATCTTTTTTTCAACTTCAATTACATTATTCAAATCATTTTCTAAAGATTTAATACTAATATAATTTTTTTCTGGTCGGGTATCGCAGACTAACAATGGCTTAACAAATTTAAAATTATTAATCCGTAATGGGATTGATCCAGGCGTATATGTTTGTTTATAGATTCTTCTTGTCTCCCAACCAGCATAAAATACCCCAGATAAAGTAATAATAATTAAGAGAATTACTAAAGTATTACTTTTTTTCATAGAGAGTAGCGGTGATGATAGCTAATAATAAGCATTATAACACATTACAGAAAGTAAAAATTATAAATTTGGCTAGAATGATGATTTTTTAGATTTTTATTGACAAATTTTTTATAATATAGTAAATATTAGCGTAGTTCTTAGACAATCTACAATTAAAAAATTAAACTAACCTCGAAAGGAGGAGAAAGTAATGAACAAAGTTTTTAGTTTCATAGTCATGACTTTTTTTATAGTCTTTACAGCAATAGAAACAAAGGCTGGCATTTGGGAGACAGTTCAGTCACCCGTATCAACAACTATTTTTTCCGCGAGCTTTGTCGATGCCAACACCGGCGTTATTTCAACGTTTTACCAGATTTATAAAACAACCAACGCCGGTAATAATTGGTATTCAGTTTTCTCAGGCGATAGAATCCCACAAAGGATTATGTTTGCCCCTGACAACAGTAGTATTGGTTACGCTGCCTGTTATTATAATAACGGTGGTCGCGTTCTTAAAACTACTAATATGGGAGAAACTTGGACTGAATTGAGTTATAATTTTGCCCAGGCACCTAGCGATATATATGTTGTATCCTCACAAGACATATATATTTCCAGCTATGCGGGGAATGTCTATCACTCCCAGGATGGAGGAGAGAATTGGGGGATAACCACTATCCCTATAAATCTTTTCTTGAACAATATTAGGCCGTCGAATGGAACAATGTTTGCTGTAACAATTAATGAATGTTACAAACAGACAGCAATTAATGGACCATGGCAGAGTCAGGGTTTACACGGTATATCCGCCAGTTGTTTTGAAGTAGAGTTCAGTTCTTTATATGTAGGAGGTACTATAACTTCTACAGATAAGGCCGTAATTACTCAATCAAGTGACCAAGGAGTAAGTTGGACCCCATATGAATTAGTTGAGGAGGGGAGCGTACAAAGTCTTTTTTCTTTTGAGATCGAAGGCTACGCCGCTGGATACTTATATGATAACGTCAGTGGTCAGTACTATTCCTGTATATGGAGAAGAGATGAGGCAAATTGGTCATTAGACACAACTTATGTTATGCCAAATAGTAATGACCGCGGCTTTAAGAAATTAGCCGTAGCTGGTCTTACTACTTTGTTCGCCGTCGGTACGGATGGAGCTATAATGAAGTACAATTTTGATTTTCCTCTCCCCATCGAACTCTCATCATTCACTGCATCAGTTAATGAGAGCACAGTAGAGC
>CAYZML010000005.1:0-18832 GCA_964479555.1 uncultured Gammaproteobacteria bacterium
GCGCTCATAGCTCAGTCGGTAGAGCAGTCGCCTCTTAAGCGAATGGTCGTAGGTTCGAACCCTACTGGGCGCACAAAAATAATTAATAGATTAAAAAATTAATTCATTCTTTAATTTGTTAATTATTTAATTACATTTGGCTGGGTAGCTCACTTGGTAGAGCGTAGCACTTATAACGCCAAGGTCCGAGAGTTCGATCCTCTCCTTAGTTACATATTAAAACGGCTTAGGCTGTTTTTTCATATATAAGTAATCATTGACAAGAAAATAAAAATATGATATATTAAAATATTCATTAACAATAAAATACCATTCAAAAATTAAAATAAGGAAAATGACTCATGGACATAAAGCTTATAAGAAATCTGCTGAAGAAGCTTTCTTCCTACGGTGCAAAAAAAGCTTTTCTTAAATCTCTATATACTCCTGGTTGTTCCGATATTGTTACCCTTTTTCTTGAACTCAACAATGATCTCTCAGAACTTTATTGTCTTAGTTCAACGCTCAAAATTTTGAAAAAAGAAATTGTTTTTGCGAAGAACAATAATGTACTTCACGATGTAAAGAAATACAGAAAGATGATAATAGATAGTAAAATTCGGGCCAGGCCCGATGATTTTTATTGTGATCTGGACTTTATTAAAAAGCTCAAGAAATGGAAAGACGAAGAATTGAGTAATTATTTTCTTGAAAAGTTGCCACGCCCCAAAAATATAAGTGAATCGGAGAGAATAGTTGACATTTATAAAAAATTAGGATATGGAGACAGAAAAGAATTACAACCTTTGCTTAGAAGTATAGTAAAAGACTATATGGATTCCAGAAATTTTTATAGGAGTAATGCTTATTTCTTATATAACCATAATCAATACAATGCACTAATTACTTATTGGTTAAAGGCAAAAGGGAGTGATCGAACTCGCGATGGTAAAGAGACAAGATTTTCTACCTTACCAATAATTTGGGGTTGTGCAAAACAATTTGCTCCGGAAAAGAAAAAAGATATTGCAAAAATTGTTTGGGGGAAATATAGAGACTCTTGGCGTGATATACATGAATATCAATATGAAGTTCTATATACTGAGTGTGCCTTAGAACTCGGTTATAAGGAAAAAATAGTTAAAATGCTGAGTGAGCTTGCAAATACTATGAGCTCTTATGATCGTAATGATATTTCTCACTTCCAAGTAGTCCAGGCACTTCAGTTAGTTGGTCTTCAAAAAATGATTATTCCTGTTATTAAGGCTTATGAAAAAAGTTATAAAGTAAAGAAATATCCCGGTGCCCATTCTTTAGAAATTGCGGAGATGTATCTCCTTTCAGGAGAGTGGAAGCCCCGTGTGTTGAAAAAATATTACAAAGAAGCCTTGGAATATAGGCTTATAGATAACTATAAAATTTCTTTATATGAAGTGGAAGAAATTTGTCGCAGATGCTTTGAGGTTACCGGTGACAATTCTTTGAGAGTAAAAATTTTTAAGTGTTACGAGATTCGTGGAGAGTGGGATAAGGCAGTGGCTCTTGCTACAGAACTCGGTATGCCCGCTAAGTTAGCGGCGTATAAAGAAATACAAAAGTTACAAAATAATCAGAACATTTAATTTCATATTAAACAACTACGCTTATATAGGTAGTTGTTTTTATTTATTCAAACTCAAAAAGAGGACAGAGTAAATAAGCTTAAACCTATAAGTCTTGCCATAACTCTGTTTTTCATGTATACTAACGGACGAAACATTATAACCTATGGCCCTCCCTTCTCGTCCGAAAGCTTCTCATGGCTTTATAAAAATCAAAGGTGCCCGTGTCCACAACTTAAAAAATATTAATGTCGAGATTCCTCGTGATAAATTAGTAGTAATTACTGGTTTATCAGGTTCTGGAAAATCTTCCCTGGCTTTTGATACTATTTATGCCGAAGGTCAACGTCGTTACGTTGAGTCTCTTTCGGCTTATGCGCGACAATTTGTTGGCTTAATTGATAAGCCTGATGTTGACTTAATTGAAGGGTTATCGCCGGCAATTTCCATTGATCAAAAATCAACTTCACATAATCCTCGTTCAACTGTTGGAACAGTCACTGAGATTTATGATTATCTTCGATTGTTATTTGCTCGAGTTGGTGTGCCTCATTGCCCAAACTGCGGTGAAAAAGTTAAACCATATTCACTTGATGAAATCATTCATCAAATTACTACCTCCTGTGATGATTACGAGATTATAATTCTTGCGCCAATTATTCGTGATAAAAAAGGTGAGCATAAAAGCGTTATTCCAAGTATTCAACGAGCTGGCTATAGTCGAGTTCGCTTTGATAGTGTTATTTACACTCTTGAAGAATTTGAAGATTTAACGGTTGATAAACAAAAGCGACATTCCCTTGAAATCATAGTTGATCGCCTGACAGTCACAAAAGATAAAGAAGATATATCTCGCTTAACTGAAGGCGTTGAAAAAGGCTTAGATTTAGGCGAAGGCATGGTTTATATTTATAAAATAAATGAAGATAAAATTAAGATTTTCTCTCGTCTTTTAGCTTGTCCTAAATGTGGTTTAACGATTGTTGAGCCTGAACCACATCATTTTTCCTTTAATTCACCCCATGGCGCTTGTGCAGAGTGCTCAGGATTGGGAACTAAGTTAGAAATTGATCCAGAGTTAGTTTTTAACGACAAGCTAACGATTGCTCAAGGCGGTATTAAGCCCTGGGTTTATAATAATGTTAATGGGCAGATGTGGTTAATGAAACAGCTTGGTACGATTGCACAAAAAAATGGTTTTGATTTAAATACACCACTGGCAACTTTAAACCAAAAACAAAAAGCCATTATTTTATATGGCGATAAAGAAGCTATTTTTGAAGGGGTAGTACCAAATTTAATGCACCGCTATCAGCAGACTGAATCAGATTATATTCGTCGCGAGATTGAAGGTTATATGCGCGTATTGGAGTGTCCAGCCTGTCATGGTCAACGATTAAAGCCGGAAAGCTTAGCGGTTAAAATTGCGGGTTTATCAATTCATGAAACTACGATTAAATCACTTGACGAAGCCGCCGTATTTTTTAAAGATCTAGAGACTAATAAAGCTTTGGGAGTACGAGAAAAGAAAATTGCCGCGCAAATTTTAAAAGAAATTAATTTACGCCTTAAATTTTTATTAAACGTTGGTTTAAATTATTTAACCTTAGCTCGTACAGCGACGACATTATCTGGCGGTGAGGCTCAGCGTATACGTTTAGCAACACAAATCGGCTCAGCTTTGATGGGAGTTTTATATATTTTAGATGAACCGTCAATCGGTTTACACCAACGAGATAATGATAAGTTAATCGAGACGTTAAAAGAATTACGCGATCTTGGTAATACAGTCATTGTCGTTGAGCATGATGCCGCTACGATGGAAGCCTCTGATTATATTATTGATATTGGACCAGGCGCAGGTGAGCACGGAGGGAAAATTGTTGCGGCCGGTACATTAGCACAAATCAAAAAATCACCCCATTCTTTAACCGGTCAGTATTTAACTGGCAAAAAAACCATTGCCGCCCCAAATAATTATCGACCTGGTAACGGCGATATTATTAAAATTGTTAATGCGACTGAGCATAATTTAAAAAATGTTACAGTTGATTTACCATTAGGAAAATTAATTGCGATTACCGGTGTTTCCGGTTCAGGTAAATCAACGCTTATTACTGATATTCTTGCCAAGGCTTTAACTAATTATTTTTATAATGCGAAAGATTTGCCAGGAAAACATGATCGAATTGAAGGTTTGAAACAGCTTGATAAAGTGATTGATATTGATCAATCGCCAATCGGTCGCACCCCGCGTTCAAACCCAGCAACGTATACTGGCCTTTTTACCCCAATTCGTGATTTATTTGCTGGTCTGCCTGAGGCAAAACTACGCGGCTATCAGCCAGGTCGTTTTTCTTTTAATGTGGTTGGTGGTCGTTGCGAAGCTTGTTCTGGTGATGGAATTATAAAAATTGAAATGCAATTTTTGCCTGATGTGTATGTTGAGTGTGATGTTTGTCATGGTCAACGTTATCAGCGAGAGGTTTTGGAAATTCATTACAAAGAAAAAAATATTGCCGATATTTTAAATATGACAGTTGAAGAAGCTATGCTTTTCTTTAAACATTTGCCGGCAATTCACCAGAAATTGGAAGCATTATTTGAGGTTGGCTTAGGTTATATAAAACTTGGTCAATCAGCGACAACATTATCCGGCGGTGAGGCTCAGCGTATTAAATTAGCCACTGAATTATCTCGTCGCCCAACCGGACAGACATTATACATACTTGACGAACCAACTACTGGTTTACATTTTGAGGATATTCGTCGTTTACTAGGAATTTTAAATCGGTTGGTTGATCGCGGTAATACGGTTATTATTATTGAACATAATCTTGATGTTATTCGCGCGGTTGACTGGATTATTGATCTTGGACCAGAGGGCGGAAATAAAGGCGGAGAGATTGTGGCAACTGGCACTCCGCGTGAAGTAGCAAAAAATAAAAGAAGTTATACAGGCAGATATTTGACGAAATTGTTGTGATGCTATTATATTAAGTTTTAAGTAATTTGTAGTATTAGTATAAAAAAGTAGATTACGTTTGATAAAAACAATAAATAAAGATAATAATCTATTACGTACTTTTAAAATATAAAAATTAGGAGGCAGGATATGGCTTTTTTTCTTTTGCTTGTGGTGGTCGGTTTGGGAAAGATAATTAGCAGTATTTTATCAGCTAAAAAGTTCATACTCAACCGAACCGTTTAAGCAGTGGTGTAAGCGGAGGGTTATATATTTTTCCTCTGCTATAGTTTCAGTTATTGCCTTTGTATTTGGCGAGATATCTTTAGTATATGCCTGGGGGAATTTCGGTATGTTTTTTGGCACCGGTTTTATAGCCGTGATTGTTCGCCCTTGTAGTTTTGAGGTTTTTAACAAATCAAAATCTTTAAAGTTAGTTCGTAATTTTTTGGCTATCATTAGGAGTAGTTTCAATATTTTTTATATGATAAGGACGAGATAGATATCTCGTCCTTTATTATATTATATCGAGGAGGCATGAAGGCTATTGGTTTGAACCAATTCTGGTAGTGGTTTACTGGTTTCCCAAATAGCAAAGGTTGAAGCATTAGTAAAGCCACCAAGGGTACCTGGATTAACTAGATACGTTTCTTCTTTACTTTCAAGCCATGGTTTATGGGTATGACCATAGAATATAATATAGTAGTTATGGGGTAGTAGATCGGCAAAAAAGAATGGCTCATGGCAAAGGCCGATTTTTCGTTCTCCAATAACCACTTCTCCTGTCCGTCCCAGGTAGTGTAAATTTGGCAAACTCTCTATAATTTTTTCGTTAAAAACATCAGCATTACCACGGATATAATATACTGGTTTTTCAAAGCTAGTTAATTGTTGTACGGTTTCATTAGTAGTAATATCGCCACAACAAATAATTGTTTCCACTTTTGATTTTTTACAGTATTCAACACATTGTTTTAGGTAGAGATGATTGTCGTGAATATCTGAAATAATTGCGATTTTCATACTAACCAAATATTTCCCAGAGTTGATAACCTAAACCAATAATAAATAAGATAGTAAGCGAATAAGCAATTTTTGGTGTTAGTTGAACCTTGATAGGTGAAATAATTTCTGGTTTTTTCTTAACCTTAAGACCTAATAATAAATATAAGCTACCAAGTAATCCCCCAGAAATTGCACCAGTAATAGCAATTACCTTTGTAACATCACGAGCGCCGATTAATAATAAAATTAAGGGGATAATCCAAATTAATAGCCAAGAAATATTTTTTTTAATTTTAAAATCCCAGATAAACATCTCTTCCATTGCTTCGGCCATCATAAAAAAAGCTGCCGTAACGGTTACTAAGCCAATTACAAGTAGAACTGTATAAAATAATGGATCAACAAAGCCTTGTAAGCCACTTAAAGCATCAGGTGAAGTTTGTTGGCCAGAAATTGATGTAATTGCCACAATAAAAAGAATCATAATTGTAATCGCGACAATAATACCACTGCGCAGAGCACTGGCAATTTTCTCTTTTTCCTTTTTCATTGTTAAGCAGATGTCATTAACAGCTAAAATACCACTCACCGCAAAGAAAATTGGACCATACGCCAGCATTAGGTTATGAGAATTAAATAGGGTTAAATTACTAAAACTACCATTGCCAGAAGCAATCAGACTGATAATAATAATTGAACCGATAAGTCCACCGGTTAAAACCATTTCAACTCGAGTCACCCAGGCTAGTCCAAACAACATTATAACTCCACGGACAGCTAATAAAATACAGCTATATAATAATAATGGTCCGCCAAAATATGGATGTAAGAGTTGATATAGAAAATCACCCCCTATAATTGTATAGGCTAAGAGAGCACCATAACCAGAAAACATGCTTAAGGCTAGAATAATTTTTTTACTGTGTTTACCAAGATACTTTTCCGCATAGCCGGGTAATCGATGTTGTTTTTTAGTTGAAAGAATAATTTCCGCGTAGAGTTTATGAAGCCAATGTTGAATAAAACCAAGGATAATAAAATAGATAATAATGGTAACTATGCCAGACTTAATTGAAATATATGGTAATGTAAACATACCAACGCCAACAACTGAACTAATCAATAGCACCATGGAAGCAATATAATTATGAGAGAGCATAGGATTTTATTTTATATTTTTTTCAACATCCTGACTGTCAACACTATATTTTTTGTTTTTATAGAATTTTGAAACCAACGTATTAATGATCCAAGTCATTATCATTAATAAAAAGAAATATAATAGGCCAATTGATGTAAATTTTGGCCAGGCATCTTTGGTTAAATAAACAAGAATACCAGCAACCACACCGATAGTGGTAATAAGTTGGAGCGAAGAAATAGTGTTTTTAGTGCTTTTTGCCTGTAGCTCAGAAAACATCTCAATAGTTGATGTTAGATAGTTTTTAGTCATTGCCCAAAGATGGCCGATATATTCATGAGTATCAAGCAATGTTTCAAATTTAAATTGAAATAGAGGTTGTAAGTAGTCATCAACTTTTTTTATGTCAGTAATTTTTTGTCTTGTTCTTACATATGCTGGCATCTGATCAATTCGAGCGCCAATTAATGTGATTGTTTTTTGGTATAAAGATAATTCGTTTCTAAGCGCATCAATCGCGCTACCTTTTATATTGCCACTTTCTTTAATGTGTTTTATTTTTTCCCAGAGTGTTCTATGGATGGCTAGATAACGATGGAGCTGAGATTTAAATTCTCTAAAGAATATTTGCGATTCTATAATTTCTCTTGCTAATACTTCATCTCTTAGATTATTTATTATAATAATACCAGGGCTACGATACACTTGATTATTCTTCGTTGCCAAAGTTGAATATATTTCTTCCGAATGTTGCCTAAAGATTTTTTTTGCCTCATTTTCAGTCGCGTCGGTTACCGTAAGAATATACGGTAGAATAGTTGCAATATTGGCCAACTCTTTTGGTACTGGAGCACCTTTGCTAAAAATTAATGACAAGGCTTTTGCTAACTTATTATCGTAATAATCTTTGATAGTTGCAAAATCTTTTTTTAAAGAAGTAAATTTTTTTTCAAGAATAACGAGGCCATCTTCATATAACCTGTATGATATATCAACCGTAGTTGTTACCTGTATATATTCAAGTATGCCGTTTTCTCGTTTAACGGTTTTAAGTAATAAAGATTTTCTGGCTGAGGCTAGGATTTTTTTTGAGAAATCCGACTTTGAGGTTTCATGTTTGAGAAAATCCCAAATTTCAGTTAAGTGTAACGTTGTTCTCTGAAACCAACCACCAATATAAATTTTTTCTATCTCCATAGATATGAAATTACTGTAATAATATCATGGTTTCAGGTTTTTTATAAAGCAACTTTAAAGACTTCTTCGAGTGATGTTTCGCTGTTTATAGCTTTCAGTAGACCATCATGAATCATTAAGATTGAACCTTCTTCTAAGGCTAATTTTTCAATATCACCCTCAGTGATAGTATCGTTTTGAATTAATTTTTGCATGGCATCACTCATAGCGATGGCTTCATAAATTCCGATTCGGCCTTTATAACCAAGTCCGCCACACTGCTCACAGCCAGCTGGACCGTAAAATGTTAAAGTTTCTGGTAGATTGAAATTTTCTTTATGTGGCAAGGTATTGAGATATGTAGTAACTTTTTCCATTTCTTCTTTAGAGGGTATAATAATTTTTTTGCAGTGTGAACAAAGTTTTCGTACTAAGCGTTGACCAATTGTACATTCAATTGCGTTTGAGAGCATTGATTTTTCAATTCCTAAACCAACAAAACGAGCAATTGCGCTGGCGGCGCTATTGGCGTGAATGGTTGATAAGACAAGGTGGCCGGTTAATGAAGCTTCAACAGCTATTTTAGCCGTTTCAGCATCACGAATTTCACCAACCATAATGATATTTGGATTTTGTCTTAGTAGAGAGCGTAAAGCAGCCGCAAAGGTATAGCCCTCTTCGTTATTAATTTGCGTTTGAATAGCACCTTCAAGGTTATATTCAATTGGATCTTCAACGGTAATAATTTTTACTTTTGAGTCATTTAAAGCGTTAAGAAGACTATAGAGAGTTGTTGTTTTACCTGAGCCGGTTGGTCCAGTGGTAAAAATAATGCCGCGGGTTTTTTTAATCGCATTAGAAATAATATTGCGCGGTACAGAACTTAGTCCCAAGCTTGTCATTGTTAGTTTTTTAGCCTCATCTGTTAAAAGACGGATTGCCACTGTTTCACCATAACCGCCGATAATAATTGAAAGTCGACAATCAACCTTTTTATCCTGAATATGTAGAGCAAATCGCCCATCATAGGTAGCTTTTTTTAAGTTAGTGGGAAAACCACCGGCGGTTTTTATTTCTCCGAGTAAGGGAATATAGTATTCCTTACCAAGAGTCGCTATTCTATAAAGTAAACCATCAACTCGATAAGAGATATTAACCCCTGTTTCTGTCGGGTCAATATTAACATCACTTGCTCCGGCAGTAATTCCGCCCGCCATAATGATCGGTAGAATCTCATTGGTGTGATGAGAAACAAGCATTTGACCATGATCACTATTAAGTTTAATGTTAATTTCTTGTCCCACGGCCGCTTGTCCATCAGTAATGGTAATCCCTCTGCCAATTGTTTGGGCAATAACAATATCATATAAAGCATCAACATAATCCATTTTTCCAGCTACTTTATACACTTCTTCTAAACTGGTAATACCATTAAGACATTTTAAAATCCCGTCCTGAAGCATAGTGACCATTCCATTTTCAATTGCCTGTTCAAGAATTTTAAAAGATGGAGCATTAGCCGCAGTTAATTCTTTGATTGATTGACTCATGAGCAATACTTCATAGATACCGATTCGGCCTAAATAACCAATATGATTACATTTTTCACAACCCTGAGCTTTATAAACAGTTGGTATTGTTTTTGGTACATCAATGTTCGCGGTTGGGCTAATAACGGCTAAAATCTTTTTTATTTTTTCAATATCCTCAGGCTTGAGTTCTTGTGGTACTTTACAATCCGGACACAGTCTTCTTACTAAGCGTTGACCAATAATGGCATTGACAGCAGGGCTTAATAAATATGGTTTAATACCTAGGTCTAATAAACGCGGAATGGCACTAGCGGCATCATTAGTGTGAACAGTCGAGAGTACAAGGTGGCCGGTTAGAGCGGCGCGAATGCCAATTTCGGCTGTTTCTAAATCACGCATTTCTCCCACCATAACAATATCTGGATCTTGGCGTAAAACCGAGCGTAGACCAGAGGAAAAAGTAAAGCCACTAGCTTCATTTACCTGACTTTGATTAATGTTTTCAAGTTGATATTCAATTGGATCTTCTAAGGTAATAATTTTTGTGCCAGGCTTATTTAAGTAGTTTAAAGCCGCGTATAACGTGGTTGTCTTACCAGCACCGGTCGGGCCAGTTACAAGAATTAATCCATTTGGTTTACCGATTTCAGTCTTAAGTTTTTCTAAGGCCTGATCAGAGAGGCCAAGCGTATCAAAAGAAAGCTTTATTGAACTAGCATGTAATAATCTCATAACCACACTTTCACCAAAGGCGGTTGGTAAAAATGAAGAGCGAACAGCGATCTCTTCGGCGGAAGTAAAAATAGTAAAACGGCCTTCTTGTGGCTTATTCTCGATATTGATTTTTACCTTAGATAAAACCTTAAGGCGGGAAATAATTTGATGCCAGCGATCTTTATCAATCGTCGCGGCAGGTTGAAGAACCCCGTCAACGCGTAAGCGAACAATGACAGTATGTTCTTCAGCTTCAATATGAATATCACTTGAGTTTAGTTTTAAGGCTGTCGCAATTAACAAGACAATCACGTCGCTCATATTAACCTCTTTGATCTTGGCGGCTAAGTTTTCAAAACTATTTATTTCGCTTTCAAATTTTTTTAGATTAGCCTCGGAAATTTCAACCCCTTCTACTGATGGAATAAATTTTGGTAGGTTTTTATAGAGCAGTAACGCATGTTGTAAGCTTGGTTCAGAGACCAGATAGATTTCTCCATTAGTAGTGAATAGGCTTTTTTTTAACTTTCGTAGTTTATTTTGCGCTTCAGTGCCTAAAGGGTTTGTTGAGGCAAGTCGAAAGCCACCATCACCATAAAAAAAACAAATAATCCCAAATTGGCGAGCCTCTTCTTCTTTAATGAGCTGTAACGCTTCGTGACTAATGGGAAAATTAATAAGATTAACATAGTGAACGCCGATCGAAGCCGCTTTAACAGCCGTTACCCGTTCAAGATCATGCTCTTGAATTTCTCGTTGTTTTCTTTCAAATTGACCAGTGAAACTATTTTCTTTAGAAGTTTTATCACCATCTGGTAATAGGTCTTCAATTGATTGAACATCATCACTCATATATATGATATAGTATCATTTTATAGCACATCATTCAATTAGGCCGAGGTGAAAAACTATGCTATTATATAAGCAGAAACATTGATTTTCACTCGATTCTACTATGAGAAAATTATTTAGACGATCAAGTCACAGTTCTACCTCCTCGGATAATATTTTCGTTAAAAATGAAGGAGAAATAACTACAGAATGGCCAGGTTTTGACGAAGAAGAGGGACAATTATCACTTGATGTATATCAAACCGATGAAGCGGTGGTGATAAAATCAACGATTGCTGGCGCGTTACCGGCCGATATTGAGATTTCTTTAGCTGAAGGTATGCTAACAATTAAAGGCCATCGAGAGCCGCCAGAGCAAGTGCCAGTTGATGCTTATATGTATCGTGAATGTTATTGGGGGCGTTTCTCACGATCAATTATTTTACCAATCGAAGTCAGAAGCGATAAAGTTTCTGCCTCGCTTCATAACGGGGTTTTAACAATTATATTACCAAAAATACGTCGCTTAAAATCAACTATGATTAAAGTTGATGATGAGGCCGATGAAGATTAATATGAATATACAGATTACTATACAAGAGAAAACTGATGTATCAATCACTGGTGTTGATACTACTGGTCGTCAGTATACTATCCCAAAAGATATTTTTCCTGACACTATCGCGGTTGGCGAAAGTTATTGGTTGGCAATTTCCGAATCAGAGCAGAAAACATCAACGCCTAAAGAAATTTTAAATGAATTACTGCATTAGTTACCTTGTTTAACGGTATGAAATATTTACCCTCTTTGCCGAACTGGTTATTAATCAGTGGTGCCAGTTTTACGGCAGTTATTTTTTTAATGGTATTGGCGATTAGTTTTTTAACATCAGGTTATCAAAACCAGATATATCCAGGTGTACGAGTGGCTGATATAAGGGTTGGTGGATTAACTTCGGAAGAAGTTTATCAGAAAATAGCACAAAAAATCAGTAGTTTTGACTCTGGCTTACCAGTTACGTTTGAAGGAAAAACAATTTATATTGGCGGCCAAACTCTTGGCTCTAATCCGGAAATTGTTAATCAGATGGTAATATTTGATCCAAATAAAACTGTTGAATATGCTCTTCGATTTGGCCGTAGTGGAGATTTTTTTACTGATATATATGATCAGCTAATGGCGCGATTTAGATCGCAAGATATCCCCCTTGCTGTTTTTGTTGATCGTTTACGTATTGCCGAAGAACTCAAAAATAATTTTTCTGATTTAGAAAAACCAGTTAAAAATGCTCAACTGGTTTTTTCTAACAGCAACGATTTTCAAGTGGTTATTGGTCAAGACGGTGTTGGCTTTAATAGTGAAGTAGTTATTGATGATATTATTACTCATTTTGAAAATGGTGATAACTCAAATATAGTTGTTAAAACTAATATTATTTATCCAGAAGTTGTATCAGCCACAGTAGACGAAATTAGAGATCAGGTTGATAGATTTTTATCTTTGCCGACACTAACACTAACTTCGGAAAAACAAAATTGGACAATTACACCAGCAACTATTAAATCATGGCTTGAGTTAAAAAAAGTAGGGTCAGTAACCACAGTAGTTTTTTCTGAAACAGCTATTAAAAATTATTTAACTGAAAAAATCGCGCCTGAACTTGAGGTTGAATCACAACCCCCACGATTGGAAATTAATAATGGTCGGGCGACTGTTTGGCAATCGGGTCAGGACGGAGTAACAATTGATAGTGATGCTACCATAAAGGCAATTACAGCCTGGTCGATCACCCCCTCTGGTCAACCTGACAATAAAGTGGCGATTGTGACTAAAATAACTGTTAATTCGGAAGTTGATCAGGGTGCTGATGATCTTGGTTTAAAAGAAATTATTGGGACTGGCATTTCAAATTTTTCCGGCTCACCGAAAAACCGTCGTCATAATATTAAAACCGGTGCAATGGCTTTACATGGTTTGTTAATTAAACCTGGCGAAGAATTTTCTTTATTAAAAGCGTTGGGAGAAATTGATGCCACGAGCGGTTATCTGCCAGAATTGGTTATTAAAGAAAATAAAACCACCCCTGAATATGGAGGTGGATTATGTCAGATTGGTACAACAATGTTTCGGGCAACATTTAATTCCGGTTTGCCGGTTACACAACGTCGTAATCATTCATATCGAGTTGTTTACTATGAACCAGCCGGAACTGATGCGACTATTTATGATCCCGCGCCTGATTTTCGTTTTATTAATGACACTGGTCATTATATTTTAATCCAAGCTCGCTTAGGTGAAAATGATTTGGCGTTTGATTTTTGGGGAACAAAAGATGGACGAGTTGCTGAGGCGAGTAAACCAGTAATTTATAATATTGTTCAACCGCCACCAACTAAAACAATCGAAACCACTGACCTTGCGCCTGGTGAAAAGAAATGTACTGAAAAAGCCCATGCCGGAGCTGATGCTTATTTTGATTATAAAGTTACGTATGTCAGCGGTGAAGTAAAAGAAAAACGTTTCTCTTCGCATTATGTTCCTTGGCAGGCGGTTTGTCTTCTTGGAGTAAAGGAAATTTCTCCTACGCCATCAGAGCCTTCTTTACCGACTGGAGTAGTTACTCCTTTAATTACCCCTGACGCTACTCGCTAATTTATTGGGTGAATTTTTGGTAACAAAAAAGCTCAACTTAAGCGGGTAGGCAAGAAATTTTCATTAGAAAAAATCTAGTC
Organism: uncultured Gammaproteobacteria bacterium; assembly: GCA_964479555.1. Classification (GTDB taxonomy): domain Bacteria; phylum Patescibacteriota; class Patescibacteriia; order Patescibacteriales; family Patescibacteriaceae; genus Patescibacterium. The sequence goes on from CAYZML010000005.1 coordinate 13,678, forward strand.
GGAACCGGATTGTTTCTAACGAAGAAATCCCCATGCTTGTCGTGCCTAGCCCGCTTCAATTGAGCTTTAGATTGTGTCTATATATAGACGTTTTTAAGGTTTTTACTACCTCTTAAGGTAATTTAAAAGTATAGCACAGCTGTTTAGAAAAGTCAAGACTAGCTAGTATTAGATATAAAAAAATAGCTAATATTAAATAAAATAATAAAAAAGCATAATATATTTATGCTTTTTTAGAGGAAAAATATAAAATTTTAGTATGTAATTAATTATTATTACTTTTTCCCCGATATTTTTAGGCTACCGATTGTTTTTGCTAGTTGTTGAAGCTCAGTTTGAATTTGTTCAAGAGTTTGTACTTGTTGGCGTTCATGTGTTTCAGTTTCTTTTTCATCTTCAACAATATCATCAACGTCTTCTTGGATTTCGTCGACGTCTTCCTGAATATCATCAATGTCTTTTTGAATTTCATCAATATCTTCTTCGACTTCAGCCAGACTCTCGGTATTTTGATTAACAGTCATCTGAATAAAAATAGCTAAATAAATAGCCTCAAGCGAAACAATAGTTGTTAGAATTAGTAAAAGAGTATTCCAGTCAACACCGCTCAAACCCAGAATACCAAAAAAAATAAAAATTAATGAATGAATAATAATTGAAGCTACCGAGCCAATTTTCTTTGTAACATTTAAAGCACCTTTTTCAAATAAAGCCGAAGCTTTTATTTTTTTAATTTTTAATTTTGTCGTGGAGCGAGGCATAAGAGGTAGATATAATGTTAACTGCTATCTGTTACTAATATTATAACATAGATTAACGGTAGTGAAGTTGTTAAAAGATTGTTATTGACAAATTTTAAGAATAAGTTATAAATAACGATATTACATTAACAATTTAAATTAAAATAATATCATCAAACCCCGGATTCTTCCGGACAAACTGAAAGGAGTAATAATGAAGTGGCGTTATAGCTTTGATATTCCCGATTCATGTATCGGGGATATTTTTAATTATAGTTTTGGAATTTTTTCTATAAACTCAAGAGCCACAGTTTTATTAAAAAAAATTCAAAAACAGTGGTCAAAGTTTGTGACGGAAGATAAAGAATATAAAAAATTATATTCAATTCCGTACGAACGTGGTTGGATGGAACGTCGCGGTGAAAAAAAAGCTGGCGGAAATTCTTATGACATAAAAGAGTTCTTTCATTTTCATCGTGACTATAAAAAACGTTTGAAACACAAAGGTGTTGATTACAGTCGTTATAATTCTTTTTTTGATAATCTTGAAGAATTATACAAACTTTGTTGGTCAGCGACATTAGCCTTAGCTCATAAGATTGATCGTCGATTGCCAGGAAAGTGTATCAGCCAGAAAATCAGAAAGGATAAGAATCATGTGATCAGGCTACTTTATTATCCAGAACAACCTTTGCTAGACTCAGTCAGCGAGGAAAAAGTTGCCTTAGCCAAAGCGCACTTTGATCGAAATTTTTTAACTTTTGCTTTGTTAGAGACATTACCGGGTCTTTGTCTTGGCCTTGAACTTGAGGAAGAGTATCGGTACGAAGAAGGCAAAGTTCTTTGTTTTACTGGCGGTAAATTTGATTATGTAACAGGTAAAAACGTTAAGATGATAAGGCATGGAGTTAAAAACTTAAAAGCCGGCGCAAGGATTTCAGTTATCTTTTTCTCCCATATACCCTTGAGTAGAGATATTACTCAAAGATATATAGAAAAAAGAGAAGAAGAAATGAACCTCTAGCTTTTTATATTATTAAGAATCCCTTTTCTAAATATTAGAAAGGGATTTTTTTAATAGTATATTTTTTCGTTCCTTTTCTGGTAATCGTTCAATTGCGTACCGTAACATAGTTCGAGGCATACTATGTGAGTACATAGCTAAAAAAGAACGTAGGGCTGATAAAGAAGCTCGTTTGCCAACTTCGCGTAACATCCAGCCTACCGCCTTATGAATTAAATCATGTTGATCGGTTAAGAGAATTTTTGCCAGTCGTAGGGTTGGTTTATAGTCACCTTTTTTTATAAAAGCAAAAGTAGCAACAATCGCGATCCGTCTTTCCCAGAGATTGGTTGAGTGTGCTAGTTTTGTTAATAATTTAATTGATTGATTAAAAAGGTATTCGCCAACAATTTTATCAGCGGAAAGATCGACTAAATCCCAGTTATTAATAAAGCGAGTAGATGTTAGATAGAAATTAAAGATTAATAAACGTTCTTTTTTGTTACCATGATTAAAGCGTGCGACTAAAATTAAAAGAGCAATTAAGCGTTCTTCATGGATTGGTGATCTTAGTAATTTTTTAATACTCGGTATATTCAAATTTAAGAATTGATGAGCAATTGTGCGACTAGTCGGGACAGTGAGGCCGATAAAAATATCACCCGCGCCATATTGACCAGGCTTAGTTTTAAAAAAACGAGCGCTGGTAAGAGCGCGCTGTCGGTTTGTTTGGCTTCGTATAGCTTTTTTAATTTTTTGGTAATCGGTCATACTCTACTTATCGCGGCTAATAGTCTCAGTAATTTTTTTTGCTAGTTCGACTGTGCCATCACCGATCGGATATATAATTAAAATTGCTTGTTGCTTTTCCGTACTAAGATCAATGGCAAAAAAAGTTGCTTCATCAATTAACGTTGAAGCTTCGGGGCCAAAGGTTTTTTCCTGTCGTTCGAGGGTTAGGGCATAGGTAGTTAAGCCGGAGGGGATTATAAGTGGTGTTAGATTTTTTTTACGTGGACAGGTTACTACAATTCCACCACCCTCAGTATTACATACATCTTTAGTAGTGTTAAGAATAAAGTCTTCTAACGCCATTTTTTTCTCGGCATTAGTTTTTGATTTAACAACTATTATATTAACTTTGCCATTATCACTTTCTTCATTCCCCTTAACATCGCGATCAGTAATCATAGCTCTTTCTTCGCTATATATTTTTAAATTAAAATTTTTCGGATATAGTAAACGGTAATGGTAGGTTGTATTACTGTATGATTCTGTTGCCTGATCTGTAGTAGTTGATACTGTTGATGTCGATGAGGTTTTAAAAAGTTGTGCTTGGAGTTCATCAATTTTTCTTTGTAGGAGATTAATTTTTTGGTTGTAATAATATAAACCCGTGGCGATGAGTATTATGCCAAGACCAATAAAGATTAAATGACGCCGGCGAGAACGATGAAATAGCATATAATTATTTTTATAATCATAGTATAGCATTTTTATAAACAATCAAAAATCATTAAACATGGTTTTTCCTTTGTTTTTCTCTTGAAATTTTCGTAAAAATGTGCTATAATGATAATATATGCCTAATTTAGGGCTAAAACAAAAATACATATGAAAAAAGTGTCTTTTTTATTTTTGGGTTTAGGCTTAATTATTAGCAGTATTGGCGTAGGCGTCTTTGCAGCAGATGTGCCGACACCGACAAGTACAGCCCATACTTCTATAGTTAATCAGACGACTGATCCGCGGTTGATGAGACCAACAGCAGGATCACAATCTTTAGAGAAAATTCCTCATCCAGATTATATTAAGTATTTTCAAGAAATTCAGAAAATCGGTAGCGCTTTATGGGGAGTAAGAAAAACTGAAACAACTAAATCTACTTCAGACAGAAATAGTTCTGATAAGAAAGTAGCTGAAACTTCTAAAAAAACCAATGAAAAAGAGGTAAAAAAAACTGAACGTAAACCAGAAGTTAAACCACCGGTTAAAATTGACGCTTCAATTGCCCAATGTGTAAAAACAGCCATTGAGAAAAAAGATGCTACTCTTAAAGCATCATTATTAACGTATCAAACCGCTGTAACTACTGCGATTGATGCTCGTACAGCTTGTCAAAAAGCGGCAATTGATTTAACCACTGCTACTGATCAACAAACCGCTAACAAAACTTGTATTGAAACATACCATCGTTCAGTCTGGAATGCTTTGAACACTCTTAAGAGTGCAAAAGAAGCTGGTTGGAGAACATTCCGTACCGACATTAAAGCTTGTGGTAGGCAAACGACTGATACAAGTAAGGGAGATGTTTTAGTTGAAGATGGAGAAATGCAGATTAATCTGAAAGTTGATATGGAAGATGATAGTATCTCTACTAAAGATACTACGACCGAGGGTCAAACTGTAAAATAATTAGTTCTTTTCACTACTTAGACAGTTATAATAAAACAGCTCTATTTGAGCTGTTTTTATATCTATAATTTATAAGTTTATATATTTATATATAATAGGTCTTGACAAAAAGTTAAAAATCGGTTAGCCTATGTTAGGTTTTGGCCTCTGTGGGGGCCATACTATTTTTTAAAAAATTATTTTAAAAACCAAAAACAAAAAGGAGAAATTTTGAATTTGAAAAAAAGTTTTATTGCTATTGTTATTATTTTTTTAATAGTATCTAATGTCAAAGCTCAATATTTTTGTGAAGATTTTGAGTATGCAACGGGAGACACTATTAATGAACATGGCTGGGTAGCGTTTAGTGGACTCGGTATAAATCCGGTTTTGGTCACAGGACCAGGTTTAGAAAGTAGTTGTTATAATGTTACTTTTGGTAATTCAGCCAAACTATTACCAACCGGTGAAGATTCATATAAATTTTTACCGATAATAACAAATTCGGGAGAATTGTATGTTTCAATGCTGGTTAATTTTTCGGCGGCACAAACCGGGGACTTTTTTTTCCACCTTGGTGACTCAGTGGTTAACAATAGTAACAAAATAGCCAGAGTTTATGCTAAGTTCCTAAATGGAAATGTGGCGATTGGATTGGGAAAGAATAATGAAGATCCAGTTTATACAGCTGGTATTTATAATTTCAATACGACATACTTAATCATATTAAAGTATGAGTTTTTCCCCGGCAACGATAATGATCTTATCAGCTTATTTATAGCTGACGAACAGCATTGCCCAACCTGTAGTCCGGAGCCAGCTCCGACTTTGGGACCACTTGGTATCGGAGAAGATGATTTACTAAATATTGGTAAAATTGTCTTAACACAAGGTGCAAATTCAAAAGGTGCCACACTACTCATTGATGCAATATGTGTTGATCGTCTTTTTTGTAATGGAGCCCTCCCCATCGAACTCTCATCATTCACTGCATCAGTTAATGAGAGCACAGTAGAGC
>CAYZML010000006.1:0-18424 GCA_964479555.1 uncultured Gammaproteobacteria bacterium
AAAAGCAGTACAGACGATAAAATTCTGTGCATTATTGCTTATTGGCTTGGTGGCGATCGGAGAAATTTTTATTATGTTAAACCACGGTAATGATGACCCGGCCGGTGGGATTTTTATGGGTATCCTGATTACTTTTATCTCGGTTATTATTACCACCACGGCAACTATCTTTGAACATATTTTACAGACAAAGAAAATATAATAGACGCAGAGAGAGGGATGCTAGTCCCGCTACGCGGGACATAGGCTGCTTGCGTCGCTCGGAGTATTAAATAAATTTAATACTCACTCGCTATCCTCAGCAGAACGAACCCAAGGGTTCTCATTTTTTTCTATTCAGCATTTTCTATTTCAAGCTAAAGCTTGAAATAGAAAAGTGCGGAGAGAGAGGGATTCGAACCCTCGATCCCGCTTTCGCGGGATAACACCTTAGCAGGGTGCCCCTTTCAACCACTCAGGCATCTCTCCAAGTATTAATTATTTTTATTTTAATTTCTTTTACTATACTGGATGAACTATAGCTGGTCAAAATCTATAACTTATCTATATAATCCGGCAAAAACTTAAACCAACCCATCTTAATACAAAAAATTATCATAACCGTATAGATCAAAGAAATAACTATATTTTTCCAAAGCTCTTTTTTAAAACTCTTTTCTTTTCGTTCAAGAAATATCTGACGTATCCCGTGATGTAATAGTATGAAGCCAAGAATATTAGTCAGCCAATATCCGAGTATAAAAGCCGGAAGAAAAAATTGCTTATTTATTATTCCAAACGGTACAGCAAATAAATAGGCCAAAGGGATATTTACCACTATATCATTCCACCAGGAAACTGGTGAGAGAATAAAACCCAGAGCGGTTATAGTCCAAGCTTTGATTTTCTGGTGTACGGCCATATAAAGATCATTCCTAACTACAACAATTTTCAAATTACTCAAGTCTGGCTTGAAAAATTTAAAAATGGCGGAGAGGGCGAGATTCGAACTCGCGAGCCGCTTTCACGGCTGACAGTTTTCAAGACTGTTCCATTCAACCACTCTGGCACCTCTCCGTATAGTTTACTACGAATATAAAACGCTCCAAAATCCGGCGCGTCTTTATGAGTTTAATCGTTGTATGCTATACTTTAAGGTACAAGAATACGACTAAACTGTCAATAATATGGCCAAAGAAGATTACAACGAAAATCAATCGGAAAATAACAACCAAAACGACCATCTCGGCTTTGAAATCATGAGCTGGGAAACCCCTGAATACCAACAGCATAACCGCCCAACCTGGTGGTATATTGTTTATGCGCTTGTCGCCATTGGGTTGATTGTTATGGCTTTAAAAACGGATAATTTTCTCTTTGCAATTATTATTGTTATTGCCAGCTTTGTTATCTTAATTCATGATGGCCGAACGCCAGAACAAATTTTAGTCAGTATCACAACCGAAGGTATTATTGTTGGTAACCGCTTTTATGACTATGACCAAATTAGATATTTTGCGATTGTCTATAAACCAAACCATAACCTAAAACGAATTTATTTTGAATTTAAACGTACTATTAAGCATCGTCTTTCTTTACCACTACACGAAACCAACCCTCTTTTTATTCGTGAGCACCTCTTAAAATATTTACCAGAAAATCTTGAACGAACCGATGAGCCATTATCAGAATTTCTCACTCGCTTATTAAAATTATAGGTTTCTAGTCTAAAACTTCTTCTAGTCTCCGCAAAAAAATCTCCAATATATACCAACTATGCCCTCGCCTGTTAGTTTTAAAAAAACTATCTTAGATTATTATAAACAGAACGGCCGCTCATTTCCCTGGCGAAAAACCAACGACCCGTATAAAATCCTTGTTTCGGAAATCATGCTCCAGCAAACCCAGGCACCACGAGTCATTGAAAAATATCACTCATTTCTAAAACGCTTTCCCACGATTAAAAAACTAGCCAAGGCTTCAACCGCCTCAGTCCTGCGCGAATGGCAGGGGCTTGGTTATAATCGTCGCGGCCTGGCGTTAAAAAACCTTGCGGTGGAAGTGATGAAAAAATATAACGGGACATTACCGAAAAAATATGATGAGCTGATAAGCTTGCCCGGTATTGGACCGGCAACCGCTGGTGATTTACTTGCCTTTGCCTGGAACAAACCGGCTATCGTCATTGAAACAAACATTCGCACAGTTTTTATTCACCATTTTTTTAAAGATCAAACTAATATTTCTGACCAAGCAATAATCCCTTTAATTAAAAAAACCTTGGATAAAAAAAATCCCCGAAAATGGTACTGGGCTTTAATGGATTATGGAGCATTTTTAAAAAAAACTTTGCCAAACCCAAGTCGTCGTAGCCGCCACTATACTAAACAATCACCTTTTCGCGGTTCAAATCGTGAAATACGTTCAAAAATTTTAAAGTACTTGCTTTTGTACAAAAAACAATCTCTTGTGACAATCGCACACAGCCTATCACTCTCACCAGAAATAATTCAAAAAAACCTTATTATAATGAAAAAAGAAAAATTAATTAGTAGTGTAAAAAAAGGCAATGACACTCTCTTTTCCATCGTGCGATAAATGTATCTATAAATCAACTATCTTTATATATCGTTGATACCTAGCCTTTTGCGATCATTAATCCCCAGACTTTTTCTACCCCCTTTGCCTTTAAAACCCGTGCGGCTTCCTCAAGCGTCGCCCCGGTGGTAATAACATCATCAATAACTAAAACCATCGACGGTACATAAACCAAATCTATATTGGCCGAAAACGAACCAGCAATATTTTTTCGTCGTACCTTTTCTGATAAAGCAACTTGTGGTCGACGATGATCACGACTAAGTATAGTATATGACGATGATAGTGAAAAATAATATCCAAAAAAATGAGCGATTAATTCAGCCTGGTTAAACTCTCTTTGTTGTCGACGACGGCGACTTAAAGGAATAGCCGTTACTAAGCTATGAAAAAAATACTTTTCAAACTCGTTTGGCACATTAGATCGTTCAAGTAATTTTTTTATTTTTTGCGCCAACAGTCGGCCCATAATCTCGCCTAACTCCTTAATATAGCGATATTTACATTGCTTAATTATCGTGCTGATTATCTCATCCTCATAATCAGCGACAATAATTACCCCGTCAAACGAAAAACGTGGTCGACAATCAGAACAAAGTTCACCATATGCGCTAACACGCTGACAACCAAAACATGTTACTGGATAGATAGGGTTAAGTGAGAGCTGACATAACTTACAACAATACATACCCTCAGCCTGACACACTAAACAATACTTCGGAAAGATAACATCAAGCACACTTTCGGACAGAAAGCGAAAAAAACTTAATTTTGTGTCCCCTCCTGTCATATCCCCTCCTCACGTAATATTATTGCCAAACAGCCGTATCAACCTGCCAGGTTTCACCGACTTTTTTCATGGTCAATTTTAAATTTTGATTATAATCCTTAGTCTCACCCTGAGCATTTTCCTCTTGTCGTTTTGTCTTTACGAGTACTTCAGCCGAATCATCCTTGATTGAGGTAATTGTTGCGACAACGGCTTTAGTTGTAACACCCTTATAATCAAGGGTAGAAACATTTTTATTTTGCTCGGCTGTAATATACTGCCGAGTTCGAGTTTGCATATCACTGGTCATAAAAACCTCTAAATCCCGTAAATTACTAAAATCAGCTTGATTTGATGATGAGCCATAGCGTTCGGTAAATGACATAGCTAACTGCGTCACCTGGTCGCGACTTTGCTCTTCGGGTGTTCGTGGGGGTATTACTGGCGCTGGAGCTTCGATGACTGCCGCTGGTGTTTCATTGCCCGGCTGCTCGTTACCAGTCCCAGGTTTTCCGCCTTTGTTAAAATCGTAGATGAAAATAAAATAAATAATCAGCGCGATTAGAATTAAACCGCCAAGCACTAAATATAATACTTTTTTATTGATATAAACCATACAAACTCATAAGACAAAAAATAAACGTATATACTTACTATAGCAAAGACAATACCCCTCGTACAGCTATGATTGTGCTGGAATTGACGGCTCGGCTATTTCCTCTGCCGGCTCTGTCAGGGCTTTTTTTGCTTCTTCAATTTCTAATAATTGTTTTGGATCTGAGGTAATAAGCTGGTCCTCGACATACGAAGCCACAACCTTAATCGCCGCATGTTTATTACCAGCAAAGAAAATACCCTCACCAACGCCACATTCAAGCAGTAAATATTTTTCACTCTCGGTTAAAATAAAAGTTTTCTGAACAAGCTCAATGGCGGCCGATGATTGTTTTAATAAAATTTGAAGAGATGAATTGGTAACAATCGCCTGACCATACGGCGAACGCAAGAAGTCGTTAACATCCTGGGTAATAGTTGTCACCCCAAGATAGTATTTACGACAACGCTTAACCAAAGCAAAAATAAACTTCGCGCTGTCTTCATGTTGCATAAGCCACCAGGCTTCATCAATCACAAGAATACGTTTACGAACTTCACTACGAACAATATTCCAAATATAGTTAATAACCGTATAAATTGCCATTGGTCGCAATTCATCTTCAAGGTCGCGCACTGAAAAACATACAAGCTGATTATCCATCTGGACGTTTGAAGTGCTATTAAACAAACCGGCAAACGTACCTTCGGTATATTTTCGCAAACGCATCGACAAATCATTACCGCCCTCCATGCCTTCAAGAATATCTTGAAAATCTTGCATAATCGGCGGATCAATATGAGTTAAATCAGTGTCAGGTGTAATGTCTTTGCGAGCATAGGTTTCAAGTAACGCACGGTCAACAATCGAATCTTCTTCATACGTTAAGTTACCAATCATAAGTCGTACCAAACCTTTTAAGGTAATAACCGCGCTTCTGATAATATCCTCGGTTTTTGTCTGATCACCCATCGCGCGTGGTAAATCAAACGGATTGATTTTACTTTTACTAGCGAGTGAAATATTAACATATGTACCGCCCACTGCTTCAGCTAAATGCTTGTATTCATATTCAGGGTCAATAACAATAACTTCTGTACCCATCATCAAGCTACGTAAAATTTCCAGTTTAATCGCATAGCTTTTCCCGGCGCCCGACGTCGCAAAAACAACGCTGTTGGCGTTTTGTAAACTAAAACGATCAAATAAAATTAAGCTGTTGTTATGACGGTTAATACCGTAGAGAATACCGTTGTCGCTTGTTAATTCACTTGAAACAAACGGGAAAGAAGCCGCAATCGGCGATGAATTCATGTTAAAAGCAATGTTTAGTTCATCATTATTAAGCGGCAAGGTTGAGTTAAAGCCTTGCTCAGCCTGGTACAAAACACGCTTGGAAAAAATCAAACGCGAGCCAAGAATATCCTCAATCGTGTCTGAAGTACGATCAAGTTCAGTTACATCATTAGCATAAAAAGTAATATATAAGGCGAACTGGAAAAACTTTTCTGTTCCTTGCGTTAACGAATCACGCAAACTTTCAATATCACGCAAAGCGGTTTCGCGCATTGGATCACGCGGTGCGCCCTTTTCACCGTCAGCGATAATTTGCGCCTCAAGCGCACCAACTTTATTTTTTAACTGTTTTAAAATCATGCCACTCTTAACTGGGTAAAAAAACATGGCAATATCAAATGTAGTGTTTAAATTAATGATTGGTGCAAACCAGCCAACGCTGATATAACGTGGATAAGAAACAACAAAAATTGTACGTAAAAACTGCGCCCCAAGTTTTAAATAGTGCGGAGTTATTTCAAGACTTTCTGGCGCAATTAATTCAATGATTGAAACCAAACCACGACGATACGTCTTTTCTTCGCTGACTGCCTCGGCCGCCTTTTCCGCCTCAGCGCTATATTTTTCCAGAGAGAAAAATGGTTGAGTTGGTTTTTCCGCCGGTCGCGAACTGATCTGTTCGAGAAGAGGTGTCTTTTTTTTAAAAATATCAGATAGATGAACCATACACAAAATTAAACATTTTCTTCAACGCGCAGTTGATTAACAGCTGGTAATTTCTGATTAATGGCCGTTACTGGATTATAGGTGTTGTACAATAATTCAATTAAACTCTGCGTATCAAGTTCAATCGTATTAAGGCCAATCGAATCAAGCCCGGCAATAACTGTATCAATACGACGCTGCAGCTCTTCGCGTAATTTCTTAAAATTATCTTCTTTCATTTTAATTAACGCGGTTGGACTAAACGTTTCGGTCAAACGTGAAAAAAAACCTTTTTTCTTATCAGAAAAGGGATTATACGGCACAACTACATAGAAACGCTTATTCATAATTTTACTAAGAGAAATTAACTCTTTAATATAGCCAATATACTCATTAATCTGGGTTTTTAGTAATTCATTAGTCTGCTCTTTTTCTTTCTGTGTCAACTGATTTAAATAATTTTCAATATTTAGTTCACGTGATTGAATCACAATTTGTAAAGGAAACGTTACGTTATTTAAAAAACTAACATAGGCCGAAACAATCGAGCTTTGCTCATCCTCATTCTTAAGAGCAAAATTAATACTCGAAACTAAAATGACCGCTCGCAAGCTACCATCTTTCATAATAATCGTATCTTGACGAATCCCAGCAATGTCAAGGTAATGAAGAGTTGAAGGTTGTGAGCTTGAAAGTAATGCCATACTTAAAAATCAGTTTGTCGCCGATCGCGAATAATCACCGCATCATCTTTAGTTTCTCCTTGATATGAGCCCTTAGTGTCCACAATCAAGGATAATTCGCTTAAACGACTAGCAGAGTATGCGGGGTGGTTTTCGCCCCGATTAACCGAGGTCGAAGGGGTTTGATCAAATTCAATTGCTCCTATTAGTGTATCATCTTTGCGCCAAACGCGTAACCGCGGTTTTTTAAAAGTTTGAATAAGATTAAGGAGAAAATAATGAAACGGCGCGCTATTAATCCTTACAAAAGCAAATGTGCCGGCCGTACCACCAATCAAAAGTGTGGCGGCGACAAAAATTACTGTATCAAAAAATTTAAAACACACGGCGATTAAAATTGCGGCTACTAGTAAAATAATAAATTGGCGAACTGTAATAGTACCAATAATTTTATCTTCAACATCAATAAATTGTGGGACAGTAAACTGGAGCATAGTAGGTAATAAAACAAAACTTACAATAAAAATATATCCTTTATGAGAAAAATTAAAATTTCAAACTTTTATTTAAGTTAATAATGGCTGATAATTCTTTTGGTTGTAAAAAATTTTTGTCTTTAGCTAATTCTCTTTCCAGCACTCCGGCTAAGGGTAAATTATCCTCAAGACTACGGCGACAGACGGCAATATACAATCGATTTAAAGGACTTTCCTGCCAGGCGATAATCGCTTCGATTTTTTTACTATAATTATCTTTGGCAAGTAACTCGAGCTTACCTTTTATTTTTTCTACTGCCTGAACTGGATCAGGATCAAGTCGACGAAAGTTAGTAAGCGTGAAATAACGTAACTCTTCGACTGGGCTAAGGGCACGAGCCTCATATCGAACATCATCCATCTTTACCTTACCAGTATCTGATTTCTCAAACTTCTGGACTGGTGGTGGGGGCGGAGTAACGGCCCGACGAAGAATTGGTTTATCAATTTTTGCCTGAGTAATTGCTTCTTTGATAATACTACGTGATTGGGGCGGAGGGGGTGGTACAGGTTGTCGAACAGTTACGGCTGGCACTGGTGGCATTAATTCATGCTCCGGGTCTAATATTATTTTTTTAGGTTGTATGATTGGTGGTTGAGAGGGCGATACTGGTGTTTTTAATTTTCCCTGTGCCTTAAGAGAAGCTGATAAATCATACGCTTCTTCGTTGGTCGGTATAATTTTTTTCATTAAGGGTCGAAGCGGTGATTTTTTTATTCCATTTGTCCGCGTTAAAAAATTATCAGCGATAATTAAAACTCGCTCGGCTGTATCACGATTTAAAGCTACACCACCCAATTCAGAATCTTTAATGAGCGCCTCACGGGTAGCAAGCCGATCACGACTACCACGCACATAAGTTTTTAATACCTGGCGAAACTTTCCTGAACCAAGCGGATCAGTAAAGTTAATACGGCTTTGTTTTAAAATTTCTGTCACAGTGTTTTCAACTTCATCATCAAAACTCTGATTATGGAGCGGTTGTTTAACAGTCCGTACTTCGCTCTCATCAGCCTCAGAAAAGACTAAGGGTGATTTCTGGTCAGAACCCATTAAAAAGTCAATTACGTTCACAAAGACTTCCCGTCGTAACTTTTTTTCTAAAACTTGGGCCACTTCTCCCGCGAGGTGAAACTCATTGATTAAATAAGCGCCTAAATTTTCCAATTTAATTTCACCAACCATAACTTTAAGAATCGTCGATGCTAGGTTAAGCTTATATTCCTGACTTAATCGACTAACAACCGTCATTACTTCCGGTGCTTCAATTTTTAGCTGGATAGCTTTTGGTAGGGTTTTAAATTTTTCTAAATACGTAAGCATGGGAGGGGTAATTATAAATATTATTTAGAATCTTGTTCTAATTTGCTAATTTCGTCTTCAATCGCCTGTCGTTCAAGACTATTCGGCGGATATTGTAACAGCATATTTTTAAGCGCCAGTAATTCATCTGATGGCTTCTCGGAAACTGCTTTGATTTTAGTTGTAGTCAGATTATTAGTAGTTGCCATCTTTGGTTCGTTTTTTATAATCGGTGTCACTGGTTTTGAAACTGGTTTGATATTTGATGGTTTAATAACCGTCTTAGTTTTAATGGGCGTAACGACCGGCTGTGGCTTTATAACCGGGGCGGTTGATTTTTGAATAGATTGATTGGTAATACTATTTGGAGTAATTGTTTTATTATTAATAATAGTTGATGACTTTTCATGAAAAGTTTGCGTCTCGGTAATGGCGGAAACTATGTCTGGGGCGATTTCAATCTCGTCTGACCCGCCAGGAATAATTTCCCATCCCCGACCATCGTCACTCGGCATACTATCGGGAAAAAATTTAACATTACCATACACTTTTAAAACTTTACTAAGTAATGCTCGTTCATCATCAGAGAGATTTTTAGCATTTTCCGAGTTAATTAAAAAGGTTGATTGGCTAATACTGTCAGCGGTTGTTGTACCATGCTGGGCGATATAATTTTTAATCCAGTGGCCAATAGTCGGAGAAATCACTTCGTTATTTACTCGAATCGGCTTTGTGCCAACTGTTTCATTATTCTCATATAATGCTCGCTCAAGATCAGTATGAAAATTTTCGTCACGCGCCAAAAGATAAAATAATCGATCATTAATAGCGGAAATAATAAAAGGATGATGATGTAATTCTTTTAATAAATTCGAGCGAAATAAATTCTCAGCAAAATTTTTCTGCTGCTCTAGTGTCATGGTTTTCTCCGGATTAGTATCAAGAAAATTAAGACGATCAATTGTTGGTTTAAAAACCTTTTCTTCCAGCTCCTTGGCAAAACGAGTGGCTACTTCGGGACCTATAGAATATTCAGCTTCAAGATAATCAGATAAGTCAGAAAATTGAATATGTCCAACAACCATTTGTACCACAACGCTTGCTAATGATACATTGTACGTAGTTTCAAGTGCATGAAGCGCGCTTAAAAATTCATCCGAGCTACATTCAAGCTGAATTTCCAAAGGTAGTTGATTAAATTGTTGGACGACTTCTTCAATTGTTGCCATATAGTATTATTTCTTTTTTGGTTTAAAACTCTCAACTTTTTTCCCATCTGGATGCATCGTATCAACCACTTCGCTAATACTGGTAAACGCTGCTTTAGTTTCGGGTTTCTTATCGGTGATAAAAGCAATACCTCTCATTATTGACTCTAACTTACCCTTTTTTTCTTTATCATTACCCACACCACCATCACTTTTTAGCTTTTTTAAATCATCAAGCATCTTCTGTAATGTTTGAACTGAATCTTTTGAATTATCAGCTAAAATCGCTAATAATTTTTCCTGGTTAGAGGTTAAGCCAGTTGGCGTACTCCAGGTTGATTTTGAAAAATCCATAATATTATTATTATCACTAGCTAGTTGATCTCTTGTATTACGAGCGTTCTCAAATTCTTTACTACCAAGTTTCATTGCTTCAATGGTTAAACGATTTGGCTGATAAGCAGCTACTTTTTCACCAATAGTATTTGCTGTCTTAGGAATAATATTTTCTAACTTTGTATCTGGAATTTTTCCAAGTGAGACTGATCTTTGTTTAAACTCACTAATCCAATTATTATATTTGCTACTAATAGATTCTTTTCTCTGATCATATTGTCGATTTGCATCAGCGATTTTTTTATCACGTACTGCCGATGGTGCATCTTTATATGCTTCCTTAATACTTTTAATTTCATCGGCTCGATTTTCCTCATTGCTACTTAAATCACTATTTTTCTTAATTTCCTCTTCACCAATACGGCGATCTCTCTTTTTCGATAAAATATTCTCTTTACTAAACCGTAAAGTTTCTTCAAAAGCAGGTTGATAAGCCGCTTCAACCTCTGCGTCAATATCTCTCTTTTTTGTTGTTTTACGTTGATTTAATTCATTTTGGAGGTGATCAATATCAACATCGGCATCCATCTTAATTTTTATTCTTTTTTGTTGTGCTGTCGCATATAAGTTATCAATCTCTGATTGCGGGGCATTTCTATTCTTTGCATTTCTAACGTCAGATTTAAGTTGATCCTCAACCTCGCGCAAGGATTGATCGCGAGACGTCTCACGATTCTTGATTGCTTGTTCTGCTGGCGCAACATAATCTGCTAATCTTTTAACCTTTTCTTTTTCTTTATTTATCTTTATTTTATCTAATGATTTCTCAGCTGATTTAATATTTCTATTCTGTTGATAACTCTGCGCTATACCCTTAATTTTCTTACCAATAAATTTACTACTTAACGCTCCGGCCATGTGCCCAAGTCCAGCCCCCATAAGAGTTAAAGCCTGCGCACTCGCAAAAGGATTAAAGGCCATACCAATTCCAGCCGCTATCGCCGCTCCACCTTTTAATGATCTGCCGAGTTTTGTATCAAGTGCTTCTTTACCATAATCCATAGTCTGTTCTTTCATGCCCAACTTCTCAAGTGTTGCTTTACGCTTCTTTATCTTTTCATCATTACGAGTCTTACGAATATCTCGACCCCATGAGTTGATAAACTGACCTGATTTCTGTAATGATTCACCGGCTTTACCACCAAACCCTCTATTAAGAATGTTACCCGCCCCTCTCATAGTTGCACCAGTCGCACGCAAAGAAGTTTGCGCCGCGGCTTTACCGGTATTAACCGCTGTTCGTTTACCAAAATCTTTTAACTTTGACGCACCCGAATTGATTGCACCAATCCCCTTACCCGCAATACTACCGGCCGCGCCACTCAACTGTTTTGTTATCATTAATCCACCAATCAACATCCCCATTGAAATAACAAATTTTAACATTCCATCCTGAGTACCGGCGGTGGCTAAACCAGCTGAAGCCGCACCGGCTGACCCGCTAATTTCGGAATAATATTGAGTATCAGAACCCTGGTCAGGCGGAGGTCCAAACATTCTATCTTCCTTAATGTCACTCTGCTGAAGCGCCACAAACGAAAGCCAAATAAAAAATGCCAGTAAGGGTCCAGAAACAACATTATCACCAAACTGTTTCCACCATTGACCAGCATAGCCCTTAGTTTTATCAGTTGTACTTAAAAGATAAGCTAAGGGTGAAAGTACCACCAGTATCCACAACATAATAATTCTCATCACAAGTACAAAAAGTATAACTGTAATAACTACCAGCGATACTAAAACATACATTAGGGCAAGAATATAGGTTCCAGCTAAACTTAAAGCTCCAACTTCACCTGAGCTAGAGTTAATATTTAATAGATTCATAATGCCGGCCATATCAGCTAGGTTACCACCGGCAATATCACGAAAACCGTTAACAAAAGTTAACATTACGACCTGCGCGAAATCAATAATGACACCACAAATTAATTTTGAAAAATTAATCAGGACGGCCATTAATAATAATTTTGGTAACGCATGCTTCCAGTGATATTCTTTGATATTTAAAATCGTGCCAAAGGCGATAATCAAAAGTAAAAGAATAAAAAACATGTTACAGACATCACGAACAATTTCCCAACCAGCTTCAACCGCTGGTGCGATAATAAAATTATTATAACCAGCCACCCAGACTACGAGTGACATCAATACCACTAATAATTTACCCAGAAGCCATATAACAGTCGCGACACCAGCCCCGACAAACTTTGCGACATCATCACTAAAACCCGCGTGGGCCGTATTGGGAGCAAAAAATATTACAGCAAAAAAACCAAGTAGTAAGCTAAGACTTAACCATTGTTTTTTACTTGTTATTTTTGGCCAAGAAAATTTCATACTAAACCTTTTTAACTAAAAACTTAAACCGGTAAAACTGGAAAAACCTGTTTTTAAAACTTGTGGTGTTAATTGTATAGTTGTTTCAACTGGGTGTGTCAGCATATAGAAAAAGATACAGGAGATTGCAATACTAATAATTGCAATCACTAAAACTAATAAATCAAGAAATCCCAAAACTGCCGCTTCAAGTAAACCAAAACCTTTTTCCGGCATACCAAGAATTGAACCAGTACCGGCTTTAGCGGCTCCGCCGGTTTTACCTGAAGACAACCACTCGGTCCCTAACTTACCAAAAAACTGCTCACCAAAAACAAAACGAAGAAAAACATGAATATTAATCCAAATTAAGGTTAGTCCCCAGCTATCAATTAAATTAAGCCATGCTTGCTGTAATAATTTACCAGTCCCCTGCTGAATACCAGTTGAGACAACCGCTAAAGCTTCCTTACCTAATTTTTTAGTTTGATAATCGCTGATGGCTTTTTGCCGCGCCTGCCTGAAAAGAGCCGATACAGTTCGTTCATCATTATTTTCCTGTTCACTATAATTAATCAACTCTCCACCACTACTAACTGCCAAGCCTGGGTCATTTAATCCGGAATCAGGCCCAGCCAATTCACCATTTTCATCAACCGCCATACCGCCCGGAGAAACAGACTCTCTCATAATTGATGAATAATTTGTTTCTGGTAAAAGATTTCCGTCGCCAGCACGACGATGAGACCGTAACATCGAAGCGGCCGCACCCTCTTCGCCGGCCATTAAAACCGGTTTAGTAAGCAAAACATCAGCTTGAGTTGAAGCCATAATTACAATATAATATTGACTTTATTATACCATAATCTCCCCCGAAACACCAAGGATTTTTTCGCTTCTAAAAGCAAAAAAGCCCTGGGCCAGGGCTTTAAAAATAATAACTAAAAAATCATTAACTATTTTCGTTTTTCATTGGCGGAAAAACAACAATTTCTCTAACTGAACAATCGTTGAAAATAGCAAAATTACGCTCACTAAAACCAAAACCAGCTGCTGGTGGCATACCATACTCCATTGCTTCAAGATAGTCACTATCAAGCATTTGTGCTTCGTTATCACCCTGCTCGCGTAACCTCATCTGCTCAGCAAAGCGCGCGGCCTGGTCAATCGGGTCATTTAATTCACCAAACCCCTTACCCATCTCTGATCCACAGGCTAAAATCTGCATACGCTGAACAACTTTAGGATTTTTTGGATCTTTTTTTGCCAATGGTTCAATCTCAATCGGTTGATTAATTAAAAAATGAGGCTGAGTGGAAATCTCAGGTAAAATTCTAATCTTTTTCTTAAAAATTATATCAATTAAACGACCTCGACCAGCCTTTGGTTCAACATCAATGTTATGAGCTTGAGTATAAGCACGTAAATCATCATCACTGGCCGTATTTAAATCAAGCTTGGTATAAGTTTCAAAAACAGCAAAATAATCAAGTGTTGGCCATTCCCCGCTCCAGTCAATCGTCTCACCCTGATACTGGAGTTGCAAGGTACCAAAAGTTTTCATAATAATATACTGATACATCTCGCGCACAAGTTTCATCATACTGGTAAAATCACCATACGCCCAGTACCATTCCATCTGGGTATAATCCTGAAGGTGCTCACGGTCAATCCCTTCATTACGAAAAATTCGCCCAATCTCAAAAACCTTTGGATAGCCAGCCACTAACATTTTCTTTAAAGGTAACTCAAGCGAAATACGCAGATAAAAATCCTTATCGAGTGCGTTATGGTGCGTAACGAACGGCTCAGCTTCAGCTCCGCCCGGAATACTTTCCAGTACCGGCATATACATTTCAATAAAACCTTGCTGTTTTAAAAACTCTCGCGTTGCGTCCCAAAAAATTGCTTTTTTCACAAATAAATCTTTTGTCTTTTGATCAAGTAATATATCAAGATACCGCTTACGAAGTTTTACTTCTTCATCAGCCAGGCCAAAATGTTCAGTCGGCAGGGGTCGTAAAGACTTTGCCAGCATCCGTACTGCAGTAACTTTTAAGGTCTGCTCACCGCTTTTGGTTGTAAATAAAGTTCCGGTCGCTTCAATAAAATCACCACTATCAAAATTATCAACAAAAAAAGTAAAAGCCTCCTCGCCTAATTCGCTGGCTTGTAAAAAAATCTGTAGGCGATCAGTCCCGTCATCAAGGTGCGCAAAGACTAGCTGGCCCATCAGGCGCAAAGATCGTATTCGCCCGACTAAAACTAAATTTGTCTCCATTAAAGCGTCAAAGTTGTCTTTAACGGTGCGTAATTCATGGGTGCGATTAGTTGAGCTTGGGTAGGCTTCAAGACCTTTGGCTAAAATCGCCTCAAGTTTCTTTTTACGAAAAGCAATAATATCTTCAAGTCGTTCGGACATAATTAAATAGGATTTATTAGTATATAGTATGGGTTTTAGTAGATTACCTCTATGCTTTAAAAGCTATAATATTAGGGACTGATATGTGGTTACAGTATACATAATTATACTGCTCTGAGGCAAGGCGCTCTTGGATTATATTTTAGTGGATAATAAAAAGCCTCATAACTCTTTGGGTAAGTTACGAGGCTTCGAAAGGAATACTAATATTTACGGATGACAATCAGCGGTATCATTTTATTAACATCATGTTCTTTGTCTGAGAGAAATTATCTTTTTTTAGCCGGTAAAAGTAAGTACCGGATGTTAAATTTTTTGCCGTGAAGCTGTATTGATAGCTTCCGGCATAAAGAACTTCGTTAACCAAAGTCTCAATTTCTTTTCCGGTAATGTCGTAAATAATAAGACTGACATTTGTTTTTTTCGGAATTGAGAAATTAATTTTTGTTTCCGGGTTAAACGGATTCGGGTAGTTTTGGGATAACGTAAACTGACTCGGGATATTTGAAGATGTTTGGTTGATGCTTGTAACTGCATCATAACGATAAATTGTTCCCGAGTCACCAGTCACAATTACTGAATTACCAACGCACTCCATGGAATATAACTCGATGGAAGAGTTTTCATCAAACAGGCTCCAATCCTGACCATTGTTAGTTGTCTTATAGACTCTCCCTAACTTTGGTTGATAGTTACCGGCTATACAAAATCCGACAGCATCAGTGTTAAAGCCGATGTCCTTCAATATAATTTCTGAGGGAAGATTGGTTTGGCCCCAACTTGCACCCTGATTGCTAGTGCGTAATATTACTGGGTCTCCAGTCACAGTATTGCCAATAATATGAAGTACGCTTTGATTAAGACATAATCCTAAGCCCTTAATATTATTAGCATTATAACCCATCCAATTACTGCCAGTGTTAATTGATTTCCAAAAACCGGAAGATGAGTTATCTGTAACACTATATCCAAATGATCCGTCAACTATTACATCAGAGAAATTCCCCTGGAAACCAGAAACTAAGCTAACCCAATTGTTTCCCTGATTGGTACTTCTATAGAAAGTGCCAAAACCACCAGTGATATAAAGATTACTATTAAAATAACGAATACTATATAATTCTCTAATAGTAAAAGATGGGATAGAGCTCCAGTTTATACCACTATTAACAGTTTTGAACATAGCTCCATTTTGTCCAACAATAAAACCGGTATTTTGATCTAAAAAACAAATCGCATTTAGATAAAAATTGGTTTGTATAGTTGAAACAAGGTTCCAGGTTTGTCCAAAGTCAGTAGTTTTATAAACTCGACCTTGATTGCCTAAGACGAAACCATTATTACTTTCATTCAGAAAATATAAACCCCATAAGGGCCCATCATAATCCGAAATTTTGATAACTTGGTTCTCAGCCCTTGCTTGAGAAAACAAACAAACAAGGCTTAATAAAAAAATTATCAGAAAATTAAAAATTTTCATGATACCCTCCTTAATATTGTTTTAAATTTATTTTTAAATTACGATCTTTTAGTATCCTACTACTATAACACGTTTTAAAGAAAAAATCTAGATCTAGTAATAAATAGCTAATATTAGTTAATTTTGATCAACTCTAATATAGCCATTAGTTGGACTAAAGCCACAAGCTCCACCAGCTGAATTACATTTACCCCAATTGTCTTCGATAATTAATTTCGGTTTTATAACACAACACGGTTTCGAGCCACAACTAATTCCAGTACTACCTACTATTGTATTAGCTAGTGCACATTTAGTTGAATTAAAAGGCTTGTTAATAGCTGAATACTGTAATACAATCTTTAGATTTCTTAAAAGATCTGAGTAATTACCAGACGGCATACTAAAAACTTTACTCGAACAAGTTGGACACTCTTTATAATCTAAGTCAATGTCAATATGTTTTAATGGTTGCTGGTCTGGATCGGTCTTGGTTTTAAAAACAAATGTAACTTCTTTTGAACCATCAGTAACTGCTAACTGATTACTTAAACCATTGATGGTAAAATCATAAACAGTTGGCGGGATATAACAATAATCAGTGGCATAATTAAACTGACCTGAGCTGGTAATCGAGGTACGACGCATAAAGCACGTGCCTTTACCAACACAGTTAGCAATAGAGGTACAAGACTTAGTTGGATCACCAGTACAAAAACTTGGGTAGTTAGTCGTGCCACCGGTACCGCATTTATTCGTCGGGGTAGAAAGATTAACTCCTCCTGACGTGTAGGTACTTCCAGTACGAGAATATATATCTGAGGTTTCAACAAAAATACTCGCTAGTAAATCTTTTTGTGGGTCGGTTGACTTCACACCGTTATAAGTAACTCTCGCATTACTCGAACATTGGATTCTGTTTTGTGTATAATCAGTTCCTCCTGAAGTGTAACCAGCATCTTGATCTTCAACTATCCAGCCATCAACTGTTTTTTGAACTCTGGCCGAGATATTTGATGTACCAAATGGACAATAAGCACAGTTACCGTCACAACAACGATCACAACCATATGTTGGAGTAACCTCGTTTATTACACCACATGTTTCCCAAAAACCCATATTAGCTCTTTCATGAACAGTACAATTATCACCTGCATCTTGATGAATACGCAAGAAAGCTGAACAGGTTAAGTTATGATCACTTATATACGGAATTCCCCCTAAACCTAAATCGGAAGCTTGAATATATGTTTTTAGAGAACTACTATTAAAGGCTCCAAAATAACCGAAATAATTTGAGGCATCATAGTTAGTTGTTACTTCATTACCAGCAAAATCATTAAAGAAAATCTTTTGAGCCGCTTTCTGATCAATTTTATAATTACTACTATCAACTAGTCGTGTACGCCAATATTTTTTGTCGACCGAGCTAATCTCAGCAACTTTTGTGCAAGTATATGAAGGCTTGTCTGGACCACCTGTTCCCCCGATTGCCCCACTATTAGGATTATAATAATAACGATTGGCCTGTGGAGCACCTGGCCTAAAATCATTATACGTCCAGTTGGTGTTAGCAGCGACATTATATCCCGGAACAGAGGTTGAATTAAATTCAGGTGGAACAATTGAATAACTTGGACTACCTAAGCATTCGGCCTGAGTTTCAAGACAGTAAAACATTTGAGAAGGTAGTGTTAATCCAAGCCCCTCCTCCGTCTGATCACTCGCAATCTTATCAAGTGGATACCAAAGTAAACATGTGCCTGGCGAGCTTGGGTCATATTCAAGACAATACCCCTTTAAACCTCGATGTTCGGTATTACTACTATCAATATGAGTACAGCTCAAAGCATCTTCGGTCGGGAATAAACGACAGGTTGAGGCAGTATAATCCTGAGTTGTACAGGCAACTTGTGTTTGGTCTTGGTTATTACAACGAATATTCAAAGCTGACTCAATAGCAATCTTATCAAAATAAACCTCACCACCAGCCTCAGACTTTATTTCAATATTAAAATTAGTACCGGGAGGAACCTTAAAAACACCTGTTTTGCGCACCCATTGATTAGTTGGATCTTGCCCAGAATCAACCTTAAGAATTGTTAGAGCGCTGACACCATTATTTAATAAATCTATTTTGCCAACCCCACTCTTAA
>CAYZML010000007.1:0-18097 GCA_964479555.1 uncultured Gammaproteobacteria bacterium
CCTCTAACGCTTTTGGGTGATTCTCTGCTAAATCAGCCAAAATTTTCCGATCAATTTCATCCTTAGCTGTCTTAAGCATTCCCATAAATTTTGAATATGATAAACCCTGTTCCTTTACAAAAGCGCTAATTTTAATTTGCCATAAAGCGCGACTTGTACGCTTTTTACGACGACGATCAGTATACGCATGAACACCGGCTTTTAAAACAGCGGTTTTTGCCTGCTTAATAAGTTTTTTACGACCCCACTTATAACCCTTGGTTTTTTTAAGCAGTTTACGTCGTTTTTTAACATGGGTAGTTCCTCGTTTAACTCGTGGCATAAAATCTAGTTAATCTATTAATTCTTAATTATAGGGGATAAAACTACGAACATTTTTTTCATCAGTTGAATGGGCAAAAATATCTCGTCGCTTATTGCGTACAACCTTACCCGATTCGCGAGAATTAAAATGATCCTGACCGGCCTTACGGCGACGGAGCTTTTTTGTCTTAGTTAGACTAAAACGTTTAGCAGTGGCTTGATGAGTTTTTAGTTTGGGCATATCCTTAAAAATTCTATTATCTTAGGCAAAATTTAAGCTTTTTTGCTGGTCAATACCATAGTAAACTTTCCCCCCTGGCTTGTCAAGGCTTCCTCAACTGCAAGTTCAACCTCTGGATCAGCTTCTAAGGAAGCAACAAATTGATTAATCACATCGCGCGCTAATTCAGGGTGCTGACGCTCTCGACCGCGGAGTGGCAGTTCTATTTTTAATTTATTACCCTTAGCTAAGAACTTTTTAGCCTGCTCACGTCTTACACCTAAATCATGCTCACCGATACGGATTGAAAGGCGAATACCTTTTGTATCAATTTTTTTATGGTGAGCTCTTTGCTTTTGGGCTTTTTTATCAAGCTCATATTTAAACTGACCAAAATCCATAATCTTAACCATTGGCGGATTAATCGTCGGGTTTACTTCTACAAGATCAAGCTCAGCTTCTTTAGCCATGGCAATTGCCTTTTCAATCGATACTTCACCATGATGTTTTCCTTCTTCGTCAATTAAAATCACACTTGGAACACGAATGCCAAGATTAAAGCGAAAAGTTTTTTTCGGCTCTTGATGATGTTTTGGACGACGATGAGTACGGCGCATATGTTATTGGAGCGGGTAACGGGAATCGAACCCGTATCTCTGCCTTGGCAAGGCAATATAATAACCATTATACGATACCCGCCTATGCCTGCGGCTTCGGCGGGCAAGCCCGCACTTATTCCTCTGGCTATAAGCAATACAATTATCTAAACAATTAAACATTAATTGTTGGTGCCGAAGGAGGGAATCGAACCCTCACTGCAGTTTAATGCAAACGGATTTTAAGTCCGTCGCGTCTACCAATTCCGCCACTCCGGCAACTTGGTGGAGATGAGGGGAGTTGAACCCCTGTCTAATAAATTAATTTGAACACGACTACAGAAATAGTCAGGTCTAATATCTTGTTTTTGTCCTAAAGATCTGACAAAAAAGACAAAAACCAGTTTGGAAATTTAAATTAATAGACTCAAACGGCATCTATTAATCGAGTCCATTACATGACACCCGAACTCCGACACATGGACTTGTCGGACGGATGGCTGCGGCTTTAAGCGGCAACAGTAGCGTAAGCCGGGACTTTCGCGAAGAAAGCCGGTTGCGCTGAATCAGTTTTTGCAACTGTAGTGCGGTTGGATTAAGGTGATAACCAGCACCTTCTGCATGCACAAACTAAAGTTTATTATCAAAGCCTGGCATCCCCGGGCTTTTTTGTTAAAAACATGTCTTATAATCGTCCGCTTTGCTTAATTGTTTTTAGACGTTTTTTTATATCACGTCTTTTCTCACTTTCGCGCTTATCATAGCGCTTTTTTCCGCGAGCTACAGCGAATTCTAACTTTACAAGACTTCTCTCAGTATATAGTTTAAGCGGAACTAATGTCAAGCCTTTTTCCTCTTTTTTACCCAATAAATAGCTAATTTCACGTTTCCGTAGCAAGAGCTTACGAACTGCATCCGGCTTATAATCCTCTATTTTTGAGGCATACCGATAGGGCGATATATAAAGATTTAATATGTATGCTTCAACTTTGCCACTATGGGCTCGAAAAACAACATAGCTACCTTTTAGGCTAACCTGTCCAGCTTTAGCTGATTTTACCTCTTGTCCGCTTAACACAATACCGGCGCTAAATATTTCGAGCACCTCATAGTCATACCGGGCTCGTTTGTTTAGCGCGAGAACGGTCATACACTTTCTTTACCTTTTTTAAGAGAATTCCACTCAGTTAATTTTTCTAATACTCGACGATTAAGTAGTATATTCATAAGATGGCGGTAATAGGCTGGTGAGCTCAAATTTTCAACTGTCTTCTGATCATGGGCATATTGTTTTTTTAAATTTTCTAACTCTTGTTTAACATCATTATCACTCACTTCAACCTTTTCAACTTGAATAATTGAACGCAAAACCAAAGCGGCCTGAACGCGCTCAACTGCTTGTGGTTTAAACTCTTCAATTAACTGTGCTTTACTTTTGCCAATACTTTGCAAATACTCATCAAATTTTCCACCAGAACGCACAACATTATGTTCAAGTTCATGTAGCATTGTATGTGTCTCTTGACCGATAAGACTATCGGGCAATTCTTCAATCGTGGCATTAGAAATAATCGCTGCCAACATATTTTTTTCAAAAGCATGCGCTGCTTCTGCTTTTTTTTCCTGTTCAATACTTAGTGTAATATTATGTTTTAATTCTTCAAGATTCTTCAAGCCAAATGCACTCACAAAACTTTCATCAACAACTGGAAGCTCTCGACTATAAACCTGTTTTACTGTTACAGAAAATTCAACTTTTTTGCCAGCTAAATTTTTCTGATGGTGCTCAGCGGGGTAAGTTAAGAAAAATTCGCGGGTATCGCCGATTTTCATACCAACTATTTTTTCATCAAAACCAGCAACAAAATAATCTTTACCTAAAATAATCGCCAACTCATTAGCTTGTCCGCCTTCAACCGGTACTTTATCTAGGAATAAACGAACGTCAGCAATAACTTTATCACCAACCGCTGAAGCTCTATCAACCGCTGCTTCAGCCACTCTAACTTCACGTAGCTGATCAATCATTTTTTCAACCTCCGCGTCAGTTACTTTTATTTCTTCTGACTGAATTTTTAGATCTTTATATTGTCCAAGTTCAACTTTTGGTAAGAGTGTTATTAATACTCGATATTCAAAAGGATTTTCGGGGGCTAATTTTGTAACAGTGATTTCCGGCTGACCAACCCAATCTTCAGGAACATGCTCTTTAACTGCCTGATCAATTGATTTACTAACGGCAAGACGCGAAGCCTCTTCTAAAACAACCATCTCACCAACTCGCGCTTTAATCATTTCATAAGGCGCTTTTCCAGGACGAAAACCTTCGATAGTGGTTGTCTCGGAAATCTTTGCCGCGGCTTTTTTAGCATATTCAATCATAGCTTCGGTCTCAATTTCGATAACAAGCTCAATACGGCCAGCTGACAAATTATTTCTTTGTACCTTCATATATATTAAATAAGTAAAGCAACAATCAACAAAGCAATAATATTGATAATTTTAATCATTGGGTTAATGGCCGGACCAGCAGTATCTTTATAAGGATCGCCAACAGTATCGCCGGTAACAGCAGCTTTATGGGCGTCAGATCCCTTACCGCCAAAAAAACCATTTTCAATATATTTTTTAGCATTATCCCAGGCACCACCACCAGAAGTCATTGAAATTGCTACAAACAAACCAGTAATAATTGTGCCAAATAATAAACCACCAAGCGCTTCAACCCCAAGCGCAAAACCAACTACAATCGGCGCTATAACCGGAATTAACGCCGGAATAGTCATACGGCTAATAGCCGCTTTGGTAACAATGTCGACAGTGCGTCCATAATCAGGCTTTTCACTACCACTCATAATACCTGACTTTTCTTTAAACTGAGCGCGAACATCTTCAACAACACTACCGGCAGCACGACTAACCGCCTGCATACATAAAGCACCAAAATAATATGGCAACATACCACCAATAAATAAACCAGCAACAACTCGGACATCGCTTAATAAGAAAACAAAATTTGAACCCGCGCTATGAGTAAAATCAGCAAACAAAACTAATGAAGCTAAAGCAGCTGAACCAATAGCATACCCCTTTGTAACCGCCTTGGTTGTATTACCAACTGCGTCTAATGGATCTGTAATTGCACGTACGCTTTCATCAAGCTCAGCCATTTCTGCAATACCGCCGGCATTATCAGTTATCGGACCATACGCATCAATCGTAACAATAATACCTGCCATTGAAAGCATGGCTACCGCCGCGATCGCAATTCCATATAAACCGGCTAATGAAAAAGCTAACCAGGTAGCGGCCACAATCACAATCACTGGCAAAGCAGTAGATTTCATTGAAACAGCTAAACCAGTAATGATATTAGTTCCATGTCCTGTTGTAGAAGACTCGGCAATTTCTTTAACTGGTTTATATTTTGTCGAAGTATAATATTCAGTAATAACAACCATCAAAGCGGTGACAGCCAAGCCAATCAAAGCACACCAATAAAGATTATGTGGTAGCACCATTGTATTACCTTTCATAAGCCAGTTTGTAATCGGATAAAAAATAATCGCGGCTAATATACTTGAAACAGCTAAGCCTTTATATAAAGCGCCCATAATATTATTATCCTTGCCAAGACGAATACAAAAAATTCCAATCACTGAAGTAATAATTGAAACTGCGCCAAGAACAAGCGGATAAATTAAAGCATTTTCAAACTGACCTTGAAACAATAAATTAGCTAAAACAATGCTGGCGATTGAAGTAACAACATAGGTTTCAAATAAATCAGCCGCCATACCAGCGCAGTCGCCGACGTTATCGCCGACGTTATCAGCAATCACCGCTGGGTTACGTGGATCATCCTCAGGAATACCTGCTTCAACTTTGCCAACCAAATCAGCGCCGACATCAGCCGCCTTAGTAAAAATACCTCCACCCAAACGAGCAAAAACTGAAATTAATGATCCACCAAAACCAAGCCCAATCAAAGCATGAATATTATGAGTGATAAAATAAAATCCGGCCGTACCAAGTAAGGCTAAACCAACTACCAACATACCAGTCACACTACCTCCCCAAACAGCTACACCTAAAGCTTTTTTCATACCATGACGAGCGGCTTCGGTCGTACGAATATTAGCGCGCACGGAAATATTCATACCGATATAACCAGCCACGGCTGATAAAAAAGCTCCAATCAAAAAAGCTATAGCAGTTGTCCAACCCAATGCCGGAATAACACCAATAATTAAAAACAAAATTAATGCCACGATTGCCACTGTTCGGTATTGACGATTAAGATAGGCTCGAGCGCCTTCCTGAATTGCGCGAGCAATTTCTTTCATTTTTTCATTACCTTCGGGTAACTTTAAAATAATGTTGATATATACCAAACCATACACAATCGCAATAACAGCTGAACCAAGAATTAAGAAAATAAGATTATTCATATATAGTTAAAAAATAGTTGGTTATTAGTTGTTGACTTCTTCTGATTCGGAGGTAGTGGTGGGGGTTTCTTCGATTATTGCTTCTTCTGTTTCTGGCGTTTCTTCTAAAGAAGCTTCCTCTAGCTCTTGATTAGCGGTAATCTCTGACGTCTCACCGTCTTCAACCTCTTTAGTATTTTCTGTATTTTCAGCTCCCTCAGCCGGACCACTACCATCACCAGCAATATCAATTTTCCAGCCGGTTAAATGAGCGGCTAAGCGAACGTTCTGACCATCCTTGCCAATCGCTAAAGAAAGTTGATCATCTTTAACAGTAATAAAAGCCTGTCGCTCTTCCTGAACTAATTTTACATCCTCAACCTTGGCGGGCGCTAGAGCATTGGCGATAAAAACTTCTGGATCTTCATTGTATTCAATAATATCAATTTTTTCTCCGCCTAATTCACGAATGATTGTTTGAATACGAGAACCGCGTTGACCAACACAAGAACCGATTGGATCAATGTTTTCGTTTTGCGCCGAAACCGCTACCTTTGAGCGATTACCAGCTTCGCGTGCTACACCTTTTATTTCTACTAACCCGTTAGAAATTTCCGGAATTTCTAAATAAAAAACTTTTTTAAGAATTTCTTCTGAGGTACGAGATAAAACAATTTCCGGACCACGTGGTGTAATTTTTACTTCTTTAACATAAAATTTTAATCGCTCGCCTGAATTATAACGTTCGCCACGAATTTGTTCTTCGGCCGGAACAACACCAGTAGTTTTTCCAAGGTCAACTAAAATAACTCGTCCTTCTCGTCGCTGAACAAAGCCGGTAATAACTTCATGCTCTTTATCTTTAAATTCACCAAACACCATATCACGCTCAGCTTCACGCAAGCGTTGAATAATTACCTGTTTAGCAGTCTGCGCCGCCATGCGACCATACTCATCATGTGTTTCAAGTTCGGTTTTAATTTCATCACCAATTTTATATTTCTTATCAAGCTGTTTTGCATCAGAAATTTGTATCTCAGTTTTGGGATTAAAGCGATGTTTTTCTTCTTCCTCAATCATCATTTCTTCGGTTGGTACAACTTCAACCTTTTCGGTCACAACCTCATCTTTCTGATTTTTTTTATTTTTAGGTTTTTCTTCAACTTGCTCAGCCTCAGCAAGAGCGGCTAATTCTTCTTCCGGCACATCCTCAACAACGGTTTTAATATCAAAAACCTTAGACTCGTTTGTTTCGGGGCTATATTCGACTTTAATATTCTGATTTTTTTCGCCATAATCCTTGCGATAGGCGGCGGCTAAAGCAGATTCTATCGTAGTAATGACGGCTTCATACGAAAGCCCCTTTTCCTCACAGATCTGTTTTATCGCGTTAGTTATTTCACTCATATATTTCTACTTTATAGTATCCCCGTATAAACGGAAATCTAGTTAAATTTATCTATAAAAAAAGCCAGTATATGTATACCAGCGTTACTTTAAACTATACCATAAAATATAATTCTGTCAAAGGAAGCTATTGACGGCTAAGATAATAGAATCATTACTATTAAATTTTTTATTTTATATTAGCCAAAATATAAGATATAGCCTTAAAATTATTGACATTTATTAATATATATGATATAATTATATATTGGTAATTCTTTGGTTTTTCCAATAAATTAGGGCAAAACCTAAAAATTATCAAAAAGTTTTTTAACAATAAAATCAAAAAGGGAGCAAAAGGAGGCTCCTAAATCATGAAAAAATTAATTTTATTTTTATTCTCTGCTTTTATTCTTAGCGGTTGCGCTGGCCTTGACAAGTTTATAGATGGCGATGAGACGACTTACGATGAAAACGGGAAGAGAAATAATGGTGTCTCACCAAATATTACAGGCTACTTCAAGGAACAAGTTATGCTTGAGGTGCTAAAGAGAATGAAAGAAGGGGATAGTGGTGCATCATCGTTCCTCAATATAACAGAATATCATCCTGGCTGGCTGAATGGGGTGATAGAAAATAGGAGCGCGGAAAATAAACTCTTTAATGTGAAAATCTATGATAGTGAAAAAAAAGACTTCTACTTCGGCCCAGTGGTCGTAGCGGCTAAATCCTTTAAACAGATCTGGCTTCCAAGGGGACTTGGCTATTACGCCAATGCGGATGAGGGGGAGTTCGAACACAGTTTTGATGTACTTGATAATCGAAAAACTGACTACCCCCTTGTTCAGGGCGGATCGATCAGTTGTTATTTTTTTATATACAAACAATGGTAAACATAACCCCGTGTCTAAAACATCAGACACGGGGGTTTTTATAATCTTTTAGATTTCAGAACTTCTTTCCTATTTAGCTAGCTACCACCATATGCCTCTGAACCTCCTGAACTTCCTGGTAAATTAGCAAAGACAAAATAAGTAATTGCGTAGGCCGCAACAATAATTAATAAACCAATAATTGCACTACGAATCGTTGAGGTAGCTTTAGTAATTTTTTCCTCATCACCACGCGCTGTCATCCAGTTATAACCGGCAATAATAATTAAAATAATAAAGATAATTCCAAGTAAACCCAAAAAACCCTTAATAACTACCGCCACAACTTCGCCTAATGTTAAGTCAGGTCGATAGCCAGCCTGAGTTTGAACTGTTCCAATATTATTATTTATTTTTCCAACCGCGTTTGCGTCCAAAAAACCACCTTGCGCAAAAACAAAATTAAAACCACTTAGAAAAAATAATACGATGATAATAAAAAATTTCTTCATATTTTATTTTAACCGCTACCTCCGTATGACCCATTACCACCAGATCCACCAATCAATATATTGCTAATAAACAACCAAATCGCAAAAGCGCCGGCAATAATTAATAAGCCAATAATCGCACTGCGGATTGTCTGCCCAGCTTTTTTAATCTTTTCCTCGTCGCCCGCCGCCGTCATCCAGTTATAGCCAGCCACTAAAATCAAAATAATAAAAATAACTCCAAGTAAACTTAAACCAACGTTAATAGCCGTGCCAATAATTTCCAGCACCGTTGTTTCACTTGTAGCTGACCCATATCCTGCTTCAGATCCAACTACTTTAAGTTTATCAGTCAAGGGCGAACCAGCGGTTGGAGTGATTGTGCCAGTTGTCTGAGCTAAAACAATAAATGGCAAAAACCAAATCCCGGCTCCAGTAATTATCCGTATATATTTTTTTATATTTTTTTTCATATATTATGCACCAGCTGTTCCCCAGATACTTTCAATAACGAAAATACTAAGGGCATAAGCCGCGACAATAATAATTAAACCAATAACCGCCGCGCGAATTGTATCTTTAGCTTTTGATATTTTCTCCTCGTCACCAGCCGCTGTCATCCAGTTAAAACCAGCATGTAGCATTAAAACTAAAAATATTACACCTAGAAAAGATAAGAAAATACCAATAAGGCTTCCAATTCGCTCTTCGAGTGGAACAGTTGTCTGTGGACTATATGCACCAGCAACATTATCAAGTTTAGCGCCAAACCCCCATGGATCTGAGCCATCGGATGGTGGGTTAACGGAGTTAGTTATGCCCTGAGCTAATATAACCATCGGGGATAAACAAAAAAATACAACTAAAATGGATAAAATTGCTTTTCGATAAAGTCTCATATATACCATCATACTACTGATTACTAATAGCACCAAATGTTGTGCCAACATAAACCGTAATCGCATAGGCTGATAAAACAATAAGCAAACCAACAACTGCTGAACTAACCATTTTTCGCGCTTTTTTTATACTCTCTTCATTACCAGCCGCTGTCATCCAGGTAAAGCCACCCCAAATCATTAAAACTAAGAATAATACCCCAACAAACGATAATACCCATTGAATTATTTGTGTAGCGGCTAATTCGGGACTGGTCAGGGTTTGATCTATACCAGCGGTCTGAGCGGTTTCCTCTAAACCTGGTATGTCTACTGCAAAAACTGTAGGCGAAAAAATAAAAACTAGACTGCTAAAAAAAATAACACACCAAGCTTTTTTCATATACTATTACTGTAACAAAGAATCGCCAATAAAGCGCGTAATCGCATAGGCTGACAAAACAATAATCAAACCGATGATAGCGGTTTTTAAAATACTTTGGGCTTTTTTTATACTCTCTTCGTTACCGGCCGCTGTCATCCAGGTAAGACCTGACCAAACCACTAAAATAAAAAAGACTGTACCGGTAAAGCCAAGAATAGTACTTAGCCATCTGCCAATCAAAACTGGAATATCAACATTAACATCAGTCAACCCTGCGTTGCTAGCTGACCTACTAAGCCCATTAAGTGCTGTTCCTACGCCACTTGCCTGCGCATATTTAAGAGATGAGGCGACAAGTAGTGTGAATAATATCCTAAAAAAGACAAGACGAAGTTTCATAATACGTTTCCGTAAAGCCAAATACTATATTTAGCTTCTCGGAAACGGGCCCGATATGTATCGGGCCCATAGATATCAACACAAATACATTAATTAAAATGTAGTTGTTAACAAACTTCCAACTACGAAACTTGCGATACCAAAAGCAGCTAAAATAATAATCAAACCAACTACACCTTGAATAATCAACTTACGTGCTTCGCCAACTTTTTCATCATTACCACCAGCAGTCATCCACTTAAAGCCACCAAGAAGGATAATCACAACAGCGATTACACCTAGGAAGCCTAGAAGAACTCTAATAACTTTAGCAGCAATGATACGAGGATCTTGAGATCCTAGACCAATCGTGTTTCCAACATCGCCTTGAGTGACGTTTCCGCCCCAAATAACGTTAGGGTCTTGAGCGTAGGCGACAGGTAAAGCTGAGAAGCTTGGTACTGCCAACATCAAACCAAAAATGGCGATTGCAAACCCGGCTATTTTTTTTCTCATAATGTCACCCCCTCTCTATAATTAAACTTCGACACCCTATTATAAAGATGTTATTAACATGATACCATAAAAAAGGATGTGTATACAATAATCAATAAGTTTCGCCTAATGGCAAGCTCGATACAACTACTTGTTAGTCTGTATTTTATAAAATAAATGGGGCTAGTTTTCTTAAGTTATATATGAAAAAAATTCTTTGGATCCTCTTTTACTGTTTAATTTTTTCGATTTTACTCTATAACTCTTTTTCTTACCTTGACCCTGATTTTGGCTGGCATTTACGCTTTGGACAAATTATATGGGACACTAAAAGCCTACCCCATGATCAAATTTTTATGTGGACACTCTGGGGTAAAACCTGGGTTGATCATGAGTGGCTATCAAATCTAGTTATTTATTTAATCTGGTTTATTGGTGGCTATATGTCCTTATCATTCATTTTTGCTTTTTTACCACTCCTAACTTTATTCATGATTAATCGTCATCTTTTTAAAAATCACTCTTTTAATAATCTTGGGGTAATTGTTTTAGTAATCAGTGAATTATTACTTATCTTGAGCGCACTTGGTCATCTGGGTATACGAGTTCAAGAAATTACATTATTAGCAGTTACGTTATTAATTATACTTCTTGATCGAATTAATTATAGTAAAGACAAAACACCGCCATGGTGGCTTCCTTTATTCTTCTATCTTTGGGCCTGTTTGCACGGTGGTTTTTTATTTGGACTTGTGTTGTTATCTATATGGGTTGGCTTACAAATTACAATGACTTATTTCCCAAAACTGATGCCAGAAAATATAAACCTCTTACCAAAAAAAATTCTTAAACAATGGGTATTAATATCGATTATTAGTTTTGTTGTTACTTTCTTAACTCCATATGGTTTGTCTTTATATAGTTTTCTAAGTGAATATCGTGATACATTTTATCAGGCGCATATAAAAGAGTGGTTATCTCCTTATAGTTTTCCACTTAATTACAAGCAAATTATTGCTAACCTAGTGATTGCCAGTTCAGTAGCTAGTATTTATTTTGCACTTAAGAAAAAAATGTTGTTATATAACTGTTTAGTTGTTACGTTATTATTAATAATGGCTTTAAAGTCGGTGCGACATTTCCCACTATTACTAGTCGCCTGGCTTATACTAATTGCGCCTTATTATATAACCTCTCTTACTGATCGTTTTAAAATAACTTTTTCCCGACTAATTATTGTAACGGCAATTTCTTGTACATTAGCTACCACCATCCATATCTTGGTTTTAACCAAGTTTAATAAAAATCCTTTTGGTTCGTATTGTAATGTGTATCCTTGTGGAACAGCGTTATTTTTACAACAGTATGAAGAATATTATAATCACCTTTTAAATCCTTATAATTTTGGCGGTTATCTAATTGGTGTCGCACCAAAAATACCACTCTTTATTGACGGACGCCTACCGCAGTACTCTTTTAATAATCATTCGATTCTTAAAGAATATTTACTTATATATCAAAAGGATCTAGTTAGAAAAAAACTTGAAGAGCATGAAATAAAAACCGTTATATATGAAAAACAAAAACCACCACCACAGCCAAACTGGTTTGAACATTATATGCTTGGCTACTCTCGAAATAGGCAAATTGAACAGCCATTACTAGCCTATATATCAGCTAGCCCAGGTTGGCAAAAAGTTTTTGAAGATAATGTTTCTTTGGTTTATGTTAAAAAATAATATTTTTTTCTTTTTAAAAAAATATTGGTGGTGGGGCATATTAACCGCCCTCCTTGTAATTTTACATTCTAATCACCTACTTAATAGCGACGAGGGCCACACCCTAAATGGTGCTTGGAATATATTAAATGGTAAAAAAATATATGTTGATTTTTTTGAATTTTTTGCCCCAGGGTCTTATTATCTTCTAGCTCTTTGGTGGAAAATATTCTCAGTCTCATATCTAAGCGCAAAAATATTGTCGCTTATTATAATACTAATGGGAGCAATTGGTTTATATTACCTGGCTTTATATTTTAATATCAAGCGATGGGCGTGGGCACCTCCTCTACTATTTATTTTAACCTCCAGCGCCTGGCCAACCATAAACCATAATGTCTTTGTAATAACAATGGCTATTTGGTCAGTATATACTTTTATACACATCTTTAAAGATTTTACCAATAAAAGAATATATCTGTTGTCGGGATTTATGGTTGGTTTAACGGGCTTGTTCTTACAGCATAAAGGTATCTCCCTTGCCTTTGTTTGTATTATTTTTTTAGTAGTATTATGGATTAAAAAAACTATTTCAATAAAATACGTGTGGCTATTCTTAATGGGTGCCTGTATCCCAATACTAATTCTTTTCATATTTTGGAAACCGTCTTTAATTTTCTATGACTTAATTGAGTTTCCCTTAAAACATTATTCGGAAACTACTTTTATATCTTTAAAACTATGGTTTTTAACAACATTAATTTCAAGTGTACTGTTTTTTGTTCTTTATAAAAAAGAAAAAACTGATTATAGTTTTCTATTTTTTGGATTAATTCAACTAGTTCTTCTTTTTTCCGTTTTACAACTAGCTGACTGGGATCATATAAGCCTTATACTATTCCCAACCTTCATTATGGT
This sequence comes from uncultured Gammaproteobacteria bacterium, assembly GCA_964479555.1. Classification (GTDB taxonomy): domain Bacteria; phylum Patescibacteriota; class Patescibacteriia; order Patescibacteriales; family Patescibacteriaceae; genus Patescibacterium. The sequence goes on from CAYZML010000007.1 coordinate 13,071, forward strand.
GGCAATGGTGCTGGAGAAAAAGAATTGTCCTATCTTTTTAAAAATATATATAACTTGTATGGTGAGTGTTATTGCGGTAGCTGTAGTATATAACCACATGCGCCTTGGCTTATTTCTTTTACGACCAGATCAATCTCTATATGAAATTATTAAAACACGCTGTCCTGGTCCAATATATAGTGGTCCCTTCCTGCCTGAATTATATTTTGAATTTAGAAAAATAAATAATTTACCTTTTTCGACTCTTATCACCAACCAACATACGCCCGAGCAGTTTACTCTGGCAGCAGAGTTACTTAAAAAAAATCCACCTGATTGTCTTTTTCTAAATTATAAAATAGTTGAGAAATATGGTTATAATAAAAATAATCCAGTAGACATGTTTTTTATGAAAAACTATTATAAGTATAAAAACTTTGGATCTGATCTAGAGTTTTATCTAAAAAAATAATTATGTTAGTTGACATTTGCGTCCCTTGCCATAACGATGAATTAATTTTAGAAAAAAATATTTTATATTTATTAAATTTTTGTCAAAAACAAAATTTTTCCTTTACCTGGAGAATTGTTGTTATTATTAATGGCTCGTCTGATAAATCAACTATTATTACCGAGAAGTTAGCTCTAAAACATCAAGCGATTATTGCGCACACCATTACCTCACCTGGGCGAGGCAATGCACTTCATGTAGTCTGGCAAGAGAGCCCAGCCGACATACTTGCCTATATGGATAGTGATTTAGCAGTTAGCTTACAAAATCTTCCATCTTTGCTCCTTCCTTTATTGGAAAATAAAGTTGATATGATAGTTGGTTGCCGCCTCCACAAACAATCACGTATCAAGCGATCTTTAAGTCGTGAGATTATTTCTCGTAGTTATAATTTCCTTGCTCGACTATTTTTACATAATCCATCTCATGATTTACAATGTGGCTTTAAAGCTATTAAAAGTGATATTTTTAAAAAACTAAGTCCCTACATTACCGATACTCAGTGGTTTTTTGATACTGAATTAATTACCTGGGCACATTATTTTAATTATAAAATTTTAGAAATTCCCGTTGATTGGGAAGAGAGTCGTTTCAAAAAGCGCTCAAGTACAGTAAAAATTTTTAGAGATTCGACGCTTTTTATAAAAAACCTCTACACCTTAAGAAAAAAAATATCTACTTATAAAAACAAAACCTCTTTCTAATTATGATATACTGCTTATATACTAAGCAGTATATTCTATGCCTATACAACCACGTTCGCCACAATATTGGCGTAATACAAAGCATCGCCCCGCCTCTCGGCCTAATCGCTATCAAAATAATACTTGGTGCCCAAAAGATAGCCGTTTTTTCGCCATTCTTAGACGGTGGTTATTTTCTAAAAGAAACATAAAAATTGCCAGTATTTTTACATTAATCTTACTTATTGTTGGAACAATAAGTATTTTTTGGATGTCGCGAGATCTGCCAGATCCAAATAAACTACTTGAACGCGAAGTGGCTGAAAGCACAAAGATTTTTGACCGCACAGGCGAAACCGTTTTGTATGATATTCATGGTGAAGAAAAAAGAACATTAGTTCCCTTAGCTGATATTCCTCAATCAGCACGAGACGCAACAATCGCCATTGAAGATAAAGATTTTTATCACCATAAAGGCTTTAGTCTTTGGGCAATCTTTCGTACTGCTATCACTAATATATTTACTAATAGTAAGGCTGGCGGCTCAACCCTTACACAGCAATTTATTAAAAATGCAGTTTTAACAACCGAAAAATCATATGTCAGAAAATTAAAGGAAATAATTCTAGCTTATCGATTAGAAAAAAAGTTTTCTAAAGATGAGATTCTCCAAATGTATTTTAATGAAATCCCTTATGGATCTAATGCCTATGGCATCGAAGCTGCTAGTCAAAAATATTTTGGGAAAAAGGCCAAGGATTTAAATTTAGCTGAAGCGGCGGTGCTAGCGGCTATGATTCAAAGTCCTTCACGTTACTCACCTTATGGGGCAAATAAAGACATTTTAATCGCTCGTCAGCAATATGTGCTTGATTTAATGGTTAAGCAGAACAAAGTTTCTAAAGAAGAGGCTGAAGAAGCAAAAAAAGTTAAACTAACCTTTAGGCCTCCGTCAGAAAATATTATTGCCCCTCACTTTGTTATGGAAGTTAAACAAATTTTGGCGGAAAAATATGGTGAAAAAGCTATTGAACAAGATGGCCTTAAAATCTATACCACCCTTGATACCTATAAACAAAACATTGCCGAAGAGGTAATAAAGAAAAAAGCCCCTGATAATGATAAAAAATATAAAGCCTCTAATGCCGCGCTTGTTTCGATTGATCCTAAAACTGGTCAAATATTAGCAATGGTTGGATCTAAGGATTATTTTGATGACAGTATTGATGGGCAGGTTAATGTTGTTATGCAGCCTCGACAACCAGGTTCTTCAATTAAACCGATCATTTACGCCGCCTCCTTTGAAAAAGGCTATACACCAAATACAATCCTTTATGATGTTGTAACTAATTTTTCAACCTCCGGCGATCCTTATGAACCCCATAATTACAACGGTAAAGAGTATGGACCAGTATCAATGAAAAAAGCCCTGGCCGGGTCATTAAATATTCCTGCGGTTAAAGCCCTATATCTAACCGGTATTGATAGAGTAATTTCACTAGCAAAAAAGCTTGGCTATACAACCTTAAATGATAAAGATCGTTTTGGTTTATCGTTGGTTTTAGGCGGTGGTGAGGTTAAATTATTAGAGCATGTAAGCGCTTATGGGGCTTTTGCACGCGAAGGTATAATTCATAAACCGGTTTTTATTTTAAAAGTGGAGGATCGTAACGGTAATGTTTTAGAAGAATTTAAAGATGAAAAAGACCAGGTGTTTGATGCTAATATTGCCCGTGAAATTAATTTTGTATTATCTGATAATAATGAACGTTCTTTTATTTTTGGACCAAGTAATTTTTTAACTCTTGGTAATCGACCAGTAGCGGCTAAATCAGGTACAACTAATAATAATCGTGATGCCTGGACAATCGGCTATACTCCATCACTTGTAACTGGTGTTTGGATTGGAAATAACAACAACTCAGAAATGAAGGCCGGGGCTGATGGAAGCGTAGTAGCGGCTCCAATTTGGAACGAGTATATGCGCACCGTGCTTGGAAATACTAATATTGAAGTATTTAACCCACCAACCATTGAAACAACTGGTAAGGCCGTTCTTGACGGAACAGATGTAGGACAAATAAAAGTAAAAATTGATAAGGCGTCCGGGTTATTAGCGACAGAGTATACACCAGCCTCTTTTATTAAAGAAAAAACCTTTCAACAGCCTCATACTATTTTATATTATGTAAATAAAGATGATCCACGTGGACCAATACCCGAAAATCCAGCCAATGATCCGCAATTTAATTTATGGGAAAGTCGTATTCAAGAGTGGGCTAAGAAAAATAATATTACCCCCGAAAATCCACCAACCGAAAAAGATAATATTCATATACCAGAAAATCAACCAACTCTTACTATTATAAATTTTTCTAACGGGCAAATAATAAATAATAAAAAACTTTCAATTCATCTTCAGGTCTCTGCTCCACGCGGAATTAACCGCGTTGAATATAGTATTGATAATTCAATTAATGACGTTGTTATGACATCACCCTTTTATTTAGAAAAAAACCTAACCGATGTTTCGGTTGGTTTTCACTCTCTTACCATTAAAGCTTGTGATGATGTTGACAATTGCTCGCAACAAGACTTTACCTTTAATTTAAAATAAAATTAGTTTCTAATCGGCATTATAATATATGTGTAGTTATTTTCTTCGCTATTTTTAATAACACATGGTGTATTTTGATCAACTAACTCAATAGTAATATTTTCTTTAGTTAAAATATTTAATACATCAAGGATATATCTGGAATTAAGAGTAATGGTTGTATCAGCCCCAGTACTGGTAGCTGAAACAATACTTAAGTGCTCGCCGGTTTGACTTGAGTTAGCGGAAATAGAAAGATTTTTTTTACCCCCATCGGTTTTAAATAAAATATCATTAACACCGCTTTTTGAAAAAAGAGTGGCGGCTTTTACGGCACGACTTAATTCTTCTTTATTAACCACAACACGTGTATTATGGCGACTTGGTATAATTTGTTTATAATCAGGGTATCGACCATTAATTAGGCGGGATACAACCTCAGTATTTCCAATAGTAAAAGAGCATTGATTTTCAGAAATATATAATAAAACTTCCTGTAATTCACTATTTTCAGCCATCTCAGTATTTATAATTCGTAAAACCTCCTGAAAAGTTCTAACTGGAATTATACAATTTTTCTCTTCATTAACTTTATTTTTCTGAGTAATAGTTTTTTCTGCTAAACGATAGCTATCTGTGGCAACAAGTGTAATAGCATTATCATTAAGATTACATAAAACACCAGATAATTCTACCCTATTTTCATCAAGGGCAGCAGAAAAAATTACCTGACCAATTCCTTCTTTTAAATCTAAAATAGAAATATGATACGGATTATCGTTTTTTATGTCGGGTATAAAAGGAAATTCTTCGGCTGATAAACCTTTAATTTTTGTTTTATTATCAGCACAATTTATTAAAAGATCGTTTTTGTCAATTTTTATTTCAACTTTTTCATTTGGTAATAAATTAATATATTCAGAAAAAACACGGGCATCAACCGTATAAGCCCCACTCTCCTCAATTTTACCCCGAACGATACTAGTTATACCTATTTCAAGATTGGTACTAATAATTTTTATAATTCCGTCATTAGCTGATAAAAGAATATTATTAAGAATAGGTAGGGTAGAATTTTTTTGTGCTATGTGGCTTGTATTATACAAAGCACTTTTTAATTTTTTTTGTAGACTTATTAATTTCATATAAATATATAAATACAATAATAGTAATAAAGAGGTGGAAGGAGTGGATAAAAACTGGAAAGTGAATGAATAAAAGGATTTATGAAAAAATATTAGGTGTGTAAGTTGTTAAT
>CAYZML010000008.1:0-17748 GCA_964479555.1 uncultured Gammaproteobacteria bacterium
ATAAAGCCGGTTTCATGCTATCAAATTTACCAGAAACAACATTCTCTAAACGATGAAGAAAACTCTGGCTCCGAGCTAAAGAATCAGCCGCTAAAAAACCAGTTAAACCGCCAATAACACCGCTAACTACAACGGCCATGACTAAAAAAATAAAATATTGTTTTTTTTCAGAGGTAGTCATAAAAATTAAAAATTATAATAATCAATAGTTTAATATAATAGTATATTGTATTAAACTAACCGCTTTTTATCAAGATACATACAAAGATCAGCTAAACGATTACTATAACCCCATTCATTATCATACCAGGAAACAACTTTTAAAAGATTACCGTCAATCACTGTTGTTAAAGCAAGATCAATAATGGCGCTCGACGGATTGCCAACAATATCAGCTGAAACAATCGGGTCATCAGTAACACTCACAATCCCCTGGTACATCTTCTTATGGGTAGCCGCACGTAGCAAGCTATTAACTTTAGTAGTGGTAACTTTTTTCTTTAGAATATAAACAGCATCGCAGAGTGATCCAACCGGCGTCGGTACCCGGACTGATAAGCCGTCAAACCGATTACTTAAAGCTGGAATTGTTTTTGTGACGGCGATAGCGGCGCCAGTGGTAGTTGGGATCATGCTCAGCGCGGCGGCGCGGGCGCGACGTAAGTCTTTATGCGGACCATCAACTAAATTCTGATCAGCTGTATAGGAATGGATTGTTGTCATAATTGCCTTTTCAATTCCATAGGCCCGACGAATAATATCAGTTACTGGCGCAAGACAATTTGTTGTACAGGAAGCCATAGAAATAACCGTATCAGCTTTTTTAATACTTGCTTCATTAACTCCCAGGACATAGGTTTTAATATCATCGCTTTTAGCCGGAGCTGATAAAATAACTTTTTTTGCTCCGGCCGTAATATGAGCACTGGCCGAAACTCGGTCAGTAAAGCGGCCAGTCGATTCAATGACAATATCAACCTGTAATTTTTTCCACGGTAAGGCAGTTGGCTCTTTTTCGGCCAATACTGGGTATGAACGACCATCAACCATAATAGCGTTAGCCGTAGCTTTAACTGTTTTACTGTATACACCATAGACACTATCATAACGCAGTAAATGCGCTAATGTTTTTGTGCCAGTTAAGTCATTAATAGCCACAATTTTTATCCCCGGCTTACCTAAAAGAGCTTTAAAAGCTGCCCGACCAATGCGACCAAAACCATTAATGGCAATATTCATATAGTTTCATTAATTAAATAATAATGTATATCCCAGTATAGCAAAAAATATCCTATCTATCTATGTTATTTTTACAGTCTTTTTAACATAGTCATAAACCTGTTGATATGCTTCTTCTTGATTCATATCGCTGGTATCAAGTATCCAATCAAAATTTTTTTCGTCATAACAATCAATCCCAAAATATTTTTTATAACGATAATCATCGCTTTTTAAACGGCGCTGTAAACTTTCAGTAACATCTTTGATGGTTTTAAGAGAATCAGCCTCGTTACGATGCTGTAAATCATTAAAAATACGTTCAGCCCCAACCTCAAGCCGGACTTTTAAAAAAATCTTTAAGGAATGGGGAATAAAATACCATGAAGTTCGACCGCAAATAACAAAATTATCTTCGCGCAAACCAAGTTTCTGTTGATATTCATCAACTTCAGTATCGGTTTTTGGGTCATGCTCGCCTAAGCGATTATACTCCTCAAGTGTCATATTAAGCTCAGTGGCGCGCTGTCGTCGTAAACCGCCAATATCATAATAAGGCCAGTCTAACTCTTTAGCTAACCGCTTGGCGATCCCTGATTTTCCTGACCCTTCTGAGCCGCCAAAGGAAATAATCATATATTGTATAGTTAGGTTTAAATTCGCGCTAACTTTTCTAATATTACCGTTAATTCTTTAGGTAAAGGAATTGAAAAAGCTTGTTGCTCACCGTGTAAATCGGTAAATGCCAATTCAACTGCCACTAAAAAAATTCTACCTAGGTTTAATTTTTTATTCAATAACCTAATTTTCTGACTAGCATAAAGATCATCACCAACCACCGGATGCCCATAAGCCGAAAAATGAGCGCGAATCTGGTGGGTCCGACCGGTTTTAATTTGAACTTCAACCAGCGTGTAATTATGAAAACGCTCTTTAACTGTAAACATACTAATTGCGGTTTTTCCGGTCTGGCTTAAAGGTTTAGCAGCCATTTTATGACCCTGACTTGATCGCTCAATTAAAAAATTAATACTGCCTTCATCTGGTAATCCGGCACCATGAACCAAGGCAATATATTTCTTTTTAATTGTGCGGTGCTGAAACTGTTTTTTTATATTATCAAACATTGCTTGACGTTTTGCCATTACCACTAAACCACTTACTTCTTTATCAAGTCGATGTATAATTCCCGGACGCTCTGGATCTTCGCCCACTGATCGGACTGATGGATACTGACGTAAAAGCCAATCAACCACAGTTGGCTCAGTCGCATCACTGGCCTGGTGCATTATAAGACCAGCTGGTTTATTAATAACAATATAATCATCAGTGTCTTTAATAACTTCAATATGCGTGAATAACTCATCTGAATTAAGGTTTTTTTTCGACTGACTAATTTTTATTGGTTTTTTTTCATTAATCTGAACTGTATCACCATCTTTAATAATATAATGAGCAGACACTAAACGCTGATTAACTAAAATCTGCCCTCTCTCTAGGAGGTGTTGAGCCTGATTGCGTGACTGCGCTATTGTTTCTGCTAACCATATATCAAGGCGGCGACCGGCTGACGTTTTAGTAATTAAATATTTTTTCATATATTAATGAGAGCGAGAAGAAGAAATCTCAAGAATTTTTTTAAAATCAGTGGCTAAAGCTTCAACAGTATAGCCGGCAGATTGCTCTCGTATACTGCGCATTACTTTATTTTTTGTATTTCCCAGCTGTTCAAACCGCAAAAATTCCGCCCCCAGCGCTTCACTATCAGCAATATCAACCACGGCGCCCAAAGTCGGATTAATAATAGCTTCAACCCCGCTACCAACCTGAGCAATAATTGGAATACCATGATGAAGAACCATAATAGCTGAGCCGATTTCTTCAAGACTTGGATGTTCGGCCGGAATAACATATATATCAATATGATCAAGATGGCGAGTAATATCATCAGTTTGCCCGGCTAGCCACACATGATTACCAAGCCCCATTTTTCTAATTAACCACAAAAGTTGTTTACGATTCTCCCCTTCACCCATAATTAATAATTCTAAATTTGAACAAACTGATAACGCACTGGTTAATCCCGACAACAATCGTTCAATCAATCGTCGATCAAGATGCTCGATAAATGCACTGATAACAAAACGGCTATGTGGCCGCTCAGCCAATTTCTGAAAAAGATCAACCTGCCGAATTGATTCCGGTGGATACAACGCAGGTTTTAATGTATAGATAGCGCCTTTTTCACCAATTATTTTTTTCCAGGCGATCATCTTTTCCTGACTAAAAACAATCATCTCAATCCTATGAGCCAAGCGATGATATATTTTTTTCATCATCCAACCATGAGGTTTTCTGGCATCAGGTAACTCAACCCAGATAACGCGCCAGCGAAACAACCGCGCCACGACCGAAATAATAATTTTCTCCGGCCAATGAAAACAAACTACTATTCTGGTTTTTAAAAAAAAACTACGCATCATAAAAACACACATATACAGACCATACCAAAATGGCAACGTTAACCAAACAACACTCCTTGCTGTTAACCATGGCCGGGCATTACGATAGGGATTACTATCATGGCTTATAATCTTAAAAATAAATTTTTCCGAACGAAGCCGGGCATATACATCAGTCATTAACTTTGACTCATAGCGACTGGTATTGTATATAAGGACCGAGGTCATCATAAATATCAAGCTTGATTTTGTAATAACTCAACAATATCTTCTTTTACTACTCCCCGCAGAACATATAAAACAGCGCAGTATATAAGACCACCAAGACTAACAGTTATACATAAGCCAAAAGCTGTTTCGGTTGGAAAAACTGGCAACAAGATTGTTAAACCCATAATCATACCGGCTAATAAAGCTTTAAAAAAACGGGAAAAATTAATTTTAAGCTTAATAGTTCGGCGTAAAATCCACCATGCCAGTAAACTCATTAAAAATTCGCTATAGACTGTAATCCAGGCGGCGGCGGTATATGAATACAATGGAATTAATATAATATATAAAACTAATGATGTCAGAGCGGTTATCACATAAGCGGTAATTAAAGCTCGCTGGCGCTCAAGGCTAATCATTGTATAACCAAAAAAACAACTAAAGAAAATAAAACCAACTCCAAGAATTAAAATTTTTAAAATCGGTCCAGCCGCGGAAAAATCTGAACCGGAAATTAAACTCATAATAGGTGTGGCTAATATATAACCACCAATCACGATCGGCCAGACAATAATCGCCGAAACATCAAAAACTCTTTGCCAAATTCTTTTAAAATCAGACTTATCTGGTAAATACCACCGAGCGGCTAAGATTGGCAGAACCGTACCGCCAATCAAAAATGGAATGGTAACAAGCGCATCAATCACGCGATACGCGGCGCCATACAAACCAACATCAGCCTGACTCTTAAAAAGAGATAAAATTAAAATATCAGCTTTAAGATACACTAAATTTAAGATAATCGTAATGACGAGTGGCCAGGAACGATGAATGATGTCGCGCCAAACCGTCTTATCATAGCGCCAACCAAACAAAACAGAACGACGAGCATATATATAATGAATAAGAAAACTAATACCATTAACTAACGCTAAAATCCAAAGTAATACAACAACATCAGCTTTCATCTGTACTGCCCATATAGTCAAACCTAAAAAAACAACTCGACTAGTAACTTCGGCGATCGCGATTTTATCAGTGCGCAATTCTTTTTGAAAAAAACTAACAAAAACCTGAGTAATAATAACAAAATAAAAAGCTAAAGCTGCTGGCAGAGCCCCTTGTTTAACCACTGCTTCATAAGGCGAGAAAAAAATAACAATTGGTGCTAAAGCAATAATAACAAAGCCGGATAAAACTCGAAAAGTAAAAAGATTACTCATTACTGAGGTAACATCAGCTTTAGGTTTACTTAAGAGCTGAGTTGTGACAAGTGTTAAACCAAGATCAGCGGCAATACTAAAAAACATCACCCAGCTAACGGCGGTGGTATACTGACCAAAACCATACCGTCCGAGGTGACGAGTGATAAGAGCTAGCGCAATAAGACTTAAGCCGGTGGTAGCAACCTTAGTCGCAACCTGGATAATAGTGTTAATAGCAACCTTACGGGCCAACGCCATACGTGGACTTTTCAAACCTGATTTAATATAATGAGAATACCGACCATTATAAAGAATCGGTAACTACTATTTTAGTATACCATAGATATATTATATGACCCGAAAAGCCTTACAATACCTGATATTAAGCTTTTTTCTTACTATAATACTTAATGTACAGCCAATAATGGCCCAAACAACCGATAGTGGCTGGATTGACCGCGCACAAGAAGGTGGCTTAAACGCTATTGGTACAACCGCCTACGAACAAAGTGGCGCGCCAAGGCCATTAGCTTTAATTGTTGTTTCGGTAATTAAGGTCTTTTTAGGTGTCTTAGGTATTATTTTTCTTATTTTAATTATAACAGCCGGTTTTAGATGGATGACAGCTGGTGGTAATGAAGAAAATATTAAAAAAGCTTCGGCGCAGATCCGTAATGCCTGTATTGGGTTACTTATTATCTTAGCTTCGTATGCCATTACGATCTTTGTCGGGAACCAAGTTATTAAAGCTATTAACTCCTAATGTTATATATTTCTAGGTTTAAACATCTCTATGTTTAGACATCCTTTTAAACTAACAAAACATATTGCGCTGGCAATTATTATTGTCTTTTGGCTTTTATTTATTTTAAGCCGTACAACTGTCTATAAGCCACAAGAATTGGATTATGGCGTTACTTTTTCAAAAAAACAAAGTCAGGGACTTGGACTTGATTGGCAAAAAAATTATCTGGCTCTATTTGATGACCTGGGAATAAAAAAAATTCGCTTGGCGGCCTACTGGGATGAAATACAGCCGGAAAAAAATCGCTATAGCTGGGATGATCTTGATTGGCAGATTGACGAAGCAGAAAAACGTGGCGCAGAAATTATTCTTGTTGTTGGTAATCGTGTTCCACGCTGGCCGGAATGTCATTTACCTGGCTGGACTAATAGTTTACAAGAAAAAGATCGCCAAGCCGCCACTCTGGCTTACATAACAGAAACGATTGCGCGGTATCGACATCGACCCGGTATCGCCTATTGGCAAGTTGAAAATGAACCTTTCTTAAAATACTTCGGTGTCTGTCCACCGTTTGATAAAAATTTTCTTGACACAGAAATTAAACTTGTTCGCTCGCTTGATGACCGACCGATTATCGTTACTGATTCGGGCGAACTCTCAACCTGGATTCCGGCCGCTCGTCGCGGTGATATTTTTGGTAGTACCTTATACTTATATACCTATACAAAAACTTTACAAAAATATATCCGCTACCCAATTTCGTATAACTTTTTTAGAATTAAAAAAAATATTTCTAACCTTTTCGCTCATCCCCAGGATTGGATCATCATCGAGCTTCAGGGTGAGCCATGGGGCAAAACATCTTTTCAAGATTTACCACAGAGTGAACGTGATCTAACTATGACACCAGATAAATTCAAAGAAATAGAAGAACTCGCGCGTCAAACCGGCTTTCGGACTTTTTACTGGTGGGGAGTTGAATACTGGTACTGGGAAAAAGAAATTAAAGGTAATAATTTCTATTGGCAAGAAGCAAAAAAATTATTTAATCATCAACCATAACTATGGCACGCACAAAACAGTACCAGATTGGCATTGATATTGGCGGAACAAAAATTGCCACTGTCTTACTCCATAATAATAAAATTATTGAGCAGTCGCTTCTAGCAACACCAAAAGACAGCCTTGAGCATTTTTTAATTATGGTTCAGGCGGCCCTTGATCCGCTTATGGCGGAAATAGAAAAAACCAACGGGACATTAACTAGTATTGGTGTTGGTATTCCCGGCGTTTTAAATGCCAGTAGAACCGAGGTTATTATTGCCGCTAATATTCCGTTATTAAACGGGGTTACCTTAGCCGAAGCCCTGCAAAAGCAGTTTAATCGCCCTGAGGTACCGATTTTACTTGATAATGATGTTAATTGCTTTGTTAGAGCTGAAGCGCTACTCGGCGCCGGTAAAAAAGCTACTAATATATATGGCATGACGGTTGGGACTGGTATCGGTGGTGGGTGGTATTATAATGGCGCTATCTATAATGGCTTTCATGGTAGTGCGAGTGAAATCGGCCACACGATTGTTGATTTTGATGAACTCATCACACTTGAAGAAGCCTATCATAAACTTACTCAGCGCAATGCTTCTCTTCTTGCCGAAGAAGCCTATCGAGGTGATATATTAGCCGAGAAAGCTTTTGAAGAATTAGGCGTGTATTTAGGAATTGCGCTTAGCACGATTGTTAATGTTATTGATCCGGAAATAATTATTCTTGGCGGTAGTGTTTTAAACTCAGGTAATCTTTTTCTTGAACCAGCAAAAACAACTCTTAAAAAACATATTTGGTCGCCTGAAGCGCGTTCAGTACGACTTGTTAAAGGTAAACTTGGGCCTATGGCCGGAGCGATTGGAGCGGGGTTGATAAAAAGTTAAAATCTATTCCCTCGCCTTACTCTTATTCACCACCATCTCAATAAATTCATTCTTATCACATTCTTTAGCTTCTTTCTCGCCTCGTTCACGAACAAATAACATATCTGAACTCATCTCCTTGTCACCAATAACTAAAAGATAGGGTATTTTTTCTTGTGAGGCTTTTCTAATTTTATTACCAACGGTTTCGCTTGAGCTATCAACCTCAACTCTAATATTTTTTTCTTGTAATTCCTTGGCTAAGTTTTGACAAAACTCAATATGGCTTTCGCCAACTGACAAAAGCTTTATCTGGACTGGTGCTAACCAGACCGGAAAACTACCGACATAATGTTCAATTAAGATTGACATATAGCGCTCGATCGAACCCATAATCGCGGCGTGAATCATAACAACATATTCATCTTTGCCTTCAGGCGAAACATAGGTTAGATCAAATCGCTGAGGCAAATTCATATCAAGCTGGATAGTCGCGACCTGCCATTCTCGACCCAATGAATCTTTGGCCATAAAATCTAATTTCGGACCATAAAAAGCCGCTTCACCAACACCAATTTCTGGTTCATGACCCTGCTCGGAAATCATGTTGGCTAATTCTTTTTCAGCTCTTTGCCATAACTCAGGATCGCCTAAATGGGCTGACATATTTTTCGGGTCATGCGTTGATAGTCTAAGACGCAAACTAAAACCAACTTTACTATAGAAAGCGGTAATGATGTGCCAAATCTTTAACATCTCTTCTTTTACGTGATCAGGTGAGCAAAAAACATGAGCATCATCTTGCGTAATACTTCTGACCCGAGAAAGTCCAGACAACTCGCCGGTCTGCTCGTCGCGATACACCATTGTTGTATTTGCATAACGCTGAGGCAATTCGCGGTAACTCCATTTTTTTCGTTTATAGATCTGGGTATGATGCGGGCAGTTCATCGGCTTCATAGCAAACAGATGATCCTCACGTGTTGTAATGATAAATAATTCATTTTTAAATTTCTCCCAGTGGCCACTCGTTTCATATAATTCCTTACGAGTAATATGGGGAATTTCTACTCTTTCATAACCGGCGGCCTGACGCAATTCCCAGACAAAATTATCTAAGATTGTGCGCATCATCATACCCTTTGGCGTCCATAGCGGCAAACCAGCGCCGACTAAATCAGAAAAAGTAAATAAATCCAATTCTTTACCAAGTTTACGGTGATCTCTTTTTTCCGCTTCAGCTAACATTGTTAAATGCGCTTCCAACTCGGCTTTATTTTCAAACGCTAAACCATAGATTCGGGTCAACATTTTATTTTTCTCGTCGCCCCGCCAATAGGCACCGGCAACCTTTGTTAATTTAAAACTCTCACTGTCAATCTGGTTAGTATGCTCAACATGGGGACCCTTACATAAATCCATAAAATCACCAACAGTATAAAAACTAACCTTAGTTTCACCTTCTTTAGCTAAATCTTCAATAATTTCAACTTTGTAATCTTGCTTATGTTCTTTGGCCCAAGTAATCGCTTCGGCAATACTTTTTTCTAAACGGCTAAAGTGTAAATCTTTTTTTATTAACTCGCGCATTTTCTTTTCAATGGCTGCGAAATTTTCTTCACTTGGTTTTTCACCAATAAAATCAATATCATAATACCAACCATCATCAATCGCCGGTCCAATCGCAAACTGCGCTTCGGGATATAATTCCTGAATCGCATGGGCCATAAGATGGGATAATGAATGACGTTTGGTTGAGAGAATAATAGACATAGATACAAATTAAGGTATTAGTAAACTAACTGATTTGTTAATTGTTAAAAACCCGCCCAAGTAACAACACAAAAAAATTATGTTCTTACCAGGACGGGGCTTATAGCCTCGCGGTTCCACCTGATTTCTTTTTCTTTGCATAAAAAGAAAAAGCGCTTTTATATCAGCTTAGTCCATAACGGATATATCATCTTGATATACTATAGATGGTGTTTATAGCAACTGCTGAATACTCTTTATACTACTCTCTTAACCCAAAAAGTCAACGCTTTGCTTATTCAACCGAGACTTTAATGTTATTAATATTATAAGGCGCCCAGGTAAAAAATGATGGTCTGAATTTTAATTCATAGCTAGCAATTTCTGGGATATTATTCAGATAACCTTCAACCTGACTACGACGCAGACCCTTAAGTTTAGCGGTTTTAACAATACCCTCACCTTGGTTAGTTGAATACGCGCTGGTTCTAGCTTCAATCTGCGCAACGTTATCATTCACATCAGCTGATGTAATAGTAAACATTGGGTTAGCGTCAGCTAAGGGATCCTGGTTTGAACCAACTGCTGTTAAGGCCGTACCTAAAATATTAGTAATATCTTTTTTATGAAAGGCAACGACATTTACCGAACCGGTAATAACAACACTCACCGTATCTTTTTTATCACCGATTTTACTGTCTGGTGTCGCGGTCAACGAAGAGTCATCAAACTGATATAATTTTTCATCATACGAAGCATACACACTTTCGATTTCAGCTTGGGCTTTTTCTAGTAAGGCAATTTTTCCTTGTCGGACGGCTTCATCAATATCAGCCTGTGTCACAGACAGAACCGCCTTTTCTTTATATGTTACTGCACCGGCTTTAGCTTCGCCATAAATCTGACTTTGCAGACCGGCCCACAACCCAGGAATGGTTAAATGAGTGTCAGCTAAGGTAAAAGATGGATCAGCTGTTTCCGCGTACACGTTTGACTGAATAGTACCCCCAGCCGGAACAACCACGCTTTCGGTTAAACGTAGTAGCTGATTATTTGGTGTTAATAAACGAGTGGTGGCGACTAATGGTTGATCTTTTGTGTAGTTATTAACCAAAGTGACAGTACCCGCGACTTCAGCACCGGTAATTTCTTTGCCAGTGGCTGGAACAGATTGTGTTTGCTCGACTTGCATTGATCGCACCATGCCCAAAACACTACCATCAGGCATCTGATAATTTTCTGGACGGTCATAGACAGTAAAATTTGTTTTGGCTTCAACGGTTTTTGTTGCCGGGTGAATTGTAATATCAAGTCGCAGATAGGTAAAATACAAAACCGCCCCAAGACTTAGAAGACTTAAGACAGTAAAAGTTACGGCGATGCGTTGATATAGACTTAATGTCCAGCGAGATGGTCGATCAGAAAAATCATCTTCATTTACATCAAAAACCGGTGATTCTTTATACGGCTCCTGATACGCCGGTTCATCGCCAAAAATATCTTCAGCCATATCAGGCGCGAAAGTTTTACTTAAATCAATAATATGATCTTTTTTTACTCGCGTGGCACGACTTGCTCGTGTTACTTTTACAACGCTCGGGGTTGATTTTTTTCGTGGACGTTTAACAGTTGTCTGAGAAGTTTTATTTTTTTTGGCTGTTGGCATAGATGATTGATAGTATAACCATAATTATACTGTAGACGTATAGAAAAGACAACTAAAAACAAGTGTTACTATACATAGTAACACTTGTTAAAAATTATTTATTATAAAATTTGAATTAAACCAGAAAACTGCTCACGCAAACGATTAATTAACGTCGGGCCTTTAGTCACTAAGTAATCAGTTTTAATTATTTTTTCGCTTTGACCAGAGTTAATCGCCATATACACTTCGTGCGAGCCGGGAAATTCCTGTAAAACCGCTTTAAGTCGTTCAAACACTTCTGGTGCCAAGGCTGAAGTCGCTAATCGGAGCCGTAGGCGGGCGTCAATACTGGCCTGGTTATATGTTAATGGGATTGTTTTTATGTTGTGCGGTGAGGCGTTTTTAAAAAATTCTCGTAGTGCGATCGTAGCGTTTTGTGTTGTTAACTCAACCACTCGGTTAGCCAGTAATTTCATCTGCCCATCTTTATCAGATACAGTCCCCTGACAAATAATTATTTTCCCCTCCTGCCAAATCAGACCTGTTTCGGTTAACAACTTTGGGAAAACAATTACTTCCATAGTCGCGCCATCTTCAATTTTAACAAACAACATTGCTTCGTTGTTACGAGTAATAATTTTTTTAATAGTGGTAATAACACCGCCAATAACAATTTCATGATTAACATGGGTTGCCTGAATATCAGCGATAGCTGTTACTCGACCGGTAACCAAAGGTCTAAACTCGGCAAACGGATGCTCGCTAATATATAATCCCAATAATTCTTTTTCCCAGGTTAGTTTTTCGTTTTTAGTTGCACTTGGCATTGGCGACAAGCGAATCGTGGCCTGATCATCAATCGCCAGACCAGCAAACAAGCTTACCTGACGATTAGCTCGACGCTGACTAATTTCTTTATGAAAGGCAATCATGGTATCAAGGTTGCCAAGGAGCTGGCCTCGTTCGCCAAGTTTATCAAAAGCTCCGCTCTTAATTAAACTTTCCAGTGACTTACGATTTAAATCTTTGTCTTCAATTCGTTCCAGGACGTTTGTCAGGCTGGTAAACTTTCCTCGCGCTTTTCGTTCAGCAATAATTACTTCTGCAATATGTTCCCCAACATTTTTAATGGCTTTTAAACCAAACCGAATTATTGGCTTAGTATTTTCGATCGCGCTCGGTTCGTTCTCATTTACCACCACAGTGAAATTTTCAAACGACTCATTAATATCAGGCGCTTGAATCTCAATCCCCATATGACGACATTCCTCAATCTCAATCGCGATGCGATCAGTATCCTGCTGATCTGAAGTTAACAGCGCGGCCATAAACTCAACAGGAAAATGGGCTTTAAGATAGGCGGTCTGATAGCCGATCATAGCATAGCACGCGGCATGCGAGCGGTTAAAACCATAACCAGCAAACGGCTCAATAAAAGAAAAAATTTCCTCGCCCAATTTAACATTTAAACCATTTTTAACACAGCCTTCGATGAACTTTTCTTTTTGCTCGGCAAGAAGTTTTGGAATCTTTTTTCCGACCGCTTTACGTAAAACATCAGCTTCGGCCATGGTAAAGCCGGCAACATCACGGGCAATCTGCATAACCTGCTCCTGATAAATTGCCACACCATAG
The DNA here is from genome assembly GCA_964479555.1 of uncultured Gammaproteobacteria bacterium. Classification (GTDB taxonomy): domain Bacteria; phylum Patescibacteriota; class Patescibacteriia; order Patescibacteriales; family Patescibacteriaceae; genus Patescibacterium. The sequence goes on from CAYZML010000008.1 coordinate 12,786, forward strand.
GTAATATTTAAAATCGGTTCAAGTTTTGGATGGAGGTAACGAAGTTTTTTTATACCTTTTTTCCCGGTAATATAGTTTGGAATCCATTCCATTGGTCCGGGACGGTACAACGCCACCATCGCAATAATATCTTCAAAGGTGGTTGGTTTTAATTCTTTTAAATAACGCTTCATACCGCTTGATTCAAACTGAAAAACTCCGGTTGTTTCACCCTGCTGAAATAATTTATAGGCTTTTTCCGCGTCGAGCGGAATCGTATCAATATCAACCTCAATCCCGCGAGTATTTTTTATAATAGTAATAGCTGATTGAATAATCGTTAAGTTACTTAAACCCAAAAAATCCATTTTTAACAAACCAAGATCTTCAATCGGATGGAGTGAATACTGCGATACCAAACTTTTATCAGACGTTGAGGCAAACTGGATCGGGACATGATCAGTTAAGGGATTTTTTGTGATTAACACCCCGCACGCATGAACCGATGAATGACGCGCTACGCCTTCGAGTTTTAAGGCGTAGTTAATAATCCGTTGCGCTTCCGGCTCAGTATATAACGCTTTTAAGTCAGGTGAGCGCTTTAGGGCTTCGGCTAACTTCATCATGCTTGGGATTGCTTTAGAAAGTTTGTCGCAGTAGTCATACGGGTAATTTAAGACTCGGCCGACATCACGCACGGCCGCCCGCGCCGCCATAGTTCCAAAGGTAATAATCTGCGCAACATGATCCTGTCCATACTTATTCTGCACATATTCCAAAACTTCATTACGCCGTGAATCAGCAAAATCTAAATCAATATCAGGCATAGAAACACGATCAGGGTTTAAGAAACGTTCAAAGACAAGATTATACGCAATCGGACAAAGATTAGTAATACCAATCACATAACAGACGAGTGATCCGGCGGCTGAGCCGCGCCCAGGTCCAACCACAATCCCCTGATCTTTTGCCCAGTTCACTAAATCAGCCACGATTAAGAAATAGGACGGCCATCCCATATTGGCAATAACTTCAAGTTCATAATCAAGTCGATGGCGATATACCTCATCGATTTCCTCATATGTTTTGCCATAGCGTTTTTCTAAGCCTTTAAGGCTTAAAGCGCGTAAATATGAATTACCGTCCGAGCCAGCCGGTACTTCAAAATAAGGTAACTGAATTTTTCCTAACTCTAACTCAAGCTCACAGCTTTCAGCAATTTTAACAGTATTTTCCAAAGCCTCAGGCACATGAGAAAAATGTTCGGCGATCTCGGCGGCTAGTTTTAAGGAAAGATTAGTCCCAAGCATTGACATACGGTTAGTATCTTCCTTTTTACTTTTATTCTGAAGACAAAGTAAAATATCCTGCGCCTCATCATCTTCGGCGCGTAAGTAGTGGACATCATTGGTAACAATCAACGGCAGGTTTAATTCTTTTGACAGCTCAATTAATATATCATTGATGCGTTTTTGATCTTCAATTTCGGGGTGATCCTGGAGCTCAAGAAAAAAATTACCTTCACCAAACAATTCTCGGTAGGCGGCAATTTTCTCCAACGCTTTGGCGCGTTTACCGGCTAGCAATAGACGAGGAATTTCTCCGGCAAGGCATGAGCTTGTCGCGATTAAACCTTCGGCATGCGCCGATAAGACTTCCCAGTCAATACGTGGTTTATAATAAAATCCCTCAACATGGGCGATGGAGGTTAATTTTACTAAGTTATGATAACCGATGTTATTTTTCGCGAGCAAGACAAGGTGATAGTAGTTACGTTCATCCGGGCGGATTGTACGATCATGTCGTGAGCCGGGGGTGAGATAAGCTTCAACGCCAATGATTGGTTTTATCCCCTCTTTTTTACATTTTTCGTAAAATTCGATAGCGCCATACATCACGCCGTGATCAGTTAAGGCCACGGCCGGCGCACCGTCGGCCTTTGCCGCTTCAACCAAATCATCAATCTTTGTTAAGCCATCTAAAAGAGAATAATGGCTATGAACATGAAGGTGGACAAAGGGGGTTTTTGGCATAGGAGGGCAATATGAATACCCTATTGTAACATGAGAAAAAGAGGGTGGGCAAATGGGACAAGCTCTGTACAAGATTCAAGCTGAAAAGCAAAAAGTTAGAATTGGAATATTCCTCCGCCAGTAAAGTTTCGGGAAATGTTATATTATATATAAAGTTCCCTTTTTGCACACTACAAGTAAGTATAGTGTGCAAAAAGGGAAAAGCCAGCAATATAAACAACCGATAAACTCCAACAAAATATAAACAAACCACTTTCGCACAAAACAAAAATTCCACCTTTTCGGTGGAACTAATGATGGTGGACCCGAGGGGACTTGAACCCCTTACCTCAGCAATGCGAATGCTGCGCTCTACCAGATGAGCTACGGGCCCGAGGGGCCTAACGACGGTGCTTTTCAAGCCAATCTGGGACTGGTATAAAGGTAATATTCTGCCAGCCATCAATCTCCGCCTCGGACACAGTATAATACGCCTGGTAGGCATTTTCAACACTCCCGTGTAAAGCGTCGGACCATATAAACCCAAGCTCAGCCGCGACGGCTTTTAAGCTTTCTTCGTTCTCGCCCTCAAGCTCAACAAACGTCGGGATCCAGGGCCAGGTATCAATCGTCACCTCAACGCCCTTATACATCCATCGTTCTCGTTTTGTTTCCTGGTATGATTTATTTTCAAGCCCAATCGCAGTCAGAAGATCAGCTATCACATCAAAGTTCTCAACGATTAAAGAAATTTCTTTTGTGCCTGTAACCGTACGATCAAGTAGTTGTTTATACGCAAGAGTAACAACATCTCCTTCATCGCGCACACGAATCCAGCCACCGCTTTTTTCCAGACGTCGATCGCTGTAATCAAAGTTTTTTCGTCGCATCAAACGTTCAGGGTGAACAAGTGTTCCACCACCTACTCGTAATTTTTCACGCAACGCATCAACCTCTATATTTAAAAATTTAGCTTCAAACTCTGTTTTCATACCTACTGTTCATTAATTACTATTTGAGCTACCTCCTACTCTAGCCCCTAACAAATCGCAAAAACTTATTTTTTCTTTAACTCAATACTTTCAACTATGACATCTTCAAGCGGATGGTCATTGGCATCCGTCGCAACTTTTTCAATCTTGTCGACTACGTCCATACCAGAAACAACATACCCAAAGTTAGTGTGTTTGCCGTCAAGCCAAGCGGTTTCTTTAGCCGTGACAATAAAAAACTGTGAGCCGTTGGTGCCCGGACCAGCATTAGCCATGGCAAGCGAGCCGCGTACAAGTTTATGATTATTAAACTCATCAGCAAACTGATAACCTGGTCCGCCCATACCATGCGTTGAACGATCAGGATTTTTTGAGTTTGGATCTCCACCCTGAATCATAAAGCTTGGAATAACTCTGTGAAATAATGTACCGTTATAAAAACCTTCTTTGGCTAGATTTAAAAAATTATTAACTGTTAACGGTGATTCAGGATAAAAAGCCACTTCAATATCGCCATAATTAGTTTTTAAAATCGCGCCGGCATATTCTTTACTTAAATCTTCTTTTAATTCACTTGGTGGGGTCATAGGGGTTTGATTAGTGACTTCGGAGGTCGACGGCTGGGTCGCTTTTTCCGGAGTTGAATAATTAGTAATTTTCTTAGTTTGTGTACAACCGGTTAAAACCAGTAGACATATCAGCACAGGTAATAGTTTTTTCATAAATAAAAATTAATAAGTTTCTTTAAACTTAACATTATTTTTAGAAAATTAGCAACTAAAGACTTAGCCTAGGAAGATATATGCATTATTCACTATAATCCGAGTTTAATATTTTTTATCATCATTGCTTTGGTGGTTTCATCAACATATAAAAACCACACGCTTTTTTTATCAGGCGCTGGGATAAAATAGTATGGTCTATTTTCACTGATATGAAAACTTTGCAGATCAATTACTTGTACTAATCTAGAGTCAACTCTAACCTCAATCTTACTCTTATCAATATAATTAAAGTACACTATATGTTGACTATCAGGAGTAAAAAAGATAATGGGTCGATATATAAAAATACCAAGATCTTCTATAGGGGAAGAGCCGATATGTTCTCCGTTAATAAAAATATCGTCGTTAATAGAATATGCAACCTTACTGCCATCAGGACTAATAATAGGGTTAAAATAATCATGACCCTGCCTCTCATAAGGCCCATATACAATATTATTTAATATTACACTATCATTAGCACTATTCAAAAGTATATAAGAGACACTACTACCTTGAAAAACAAGGTTGCTAACATAGCCTATGCGACAATCTTGTTGTTCACCGTTGATATATAAACATTGTTTATTTTCCCTCCAATCATTTTTAGAGTCTTCTTTGGAAAGAAAATAGAGTTTATTATCAGAGCCAAAAATAAAGAGCCATTTTTTTGAATTTTCAAAACTAACAAAATCCTGAAATGGCCCAATTCTTTTTTCATCGTATATAACATAATATGTATCTTTTGCATCAGCAACTATATAGGCGACGTGTTGATTATCGGGGCTCAAAATCGCATAGCGTGAAGGCTCAAACATAAGGCTATCAACTTTCTTACCATTAACTACTCCAAAATAGAGGCGATTATTCGTTGTTTCTTGATAGTGATTTAACTCTGAAAAAATAGATTCCATTTTATCAACACTTGGACTATCAGAGGGTGTATATTCTGTATAACTATATATATATTTTTTCCCATCAGCACTAGATTTATAATTACTATAGGCTTTAAGTCTTACCGATTCTGGGCTAGTTGATTCGATCTTTTGTAATGTATTATTAGAAAAAAGATAATCACCATCAACCTTACTAGCTATATATTGTAGCTCACCCTGATTAGTAAAATGAAAATCATGAATTGTATTAAATGACTCAGTTGACTGAAACCGCCTGCCTGAAGAGGCAACACATTAGCATGCCTTGATGTGCCAGAGCA
>CAYZML010000009.1:0-17709 GCA_964479555.1 uncultured Gammaproteobacteria bacterium
GGCAGTTTTAATAATAGCTTGTTGTTTGTTTTCGCCTTGTTTGACTAAGAAACCAAAGGCAATGATTTTATGAATAATATCATGCGCCATAATGCCAAGAAAAGCCGCTAAACCAAACTGTGGACTAACTAAGATAGCAAGGCCGATAGTAATACCATCAGTGATATTATGAAAATGGAGGGCAGTTAAAAATTGTTGGGCGGTTTTATGGTGTGGATGTAGACTATGATGGAGGGAATATTGTAGCGCGACACCGGCCAGAAAAATACCTAATAGCAATAATAAGGAGATATTAGTCTTAGTCGATTCGGTAAATAGTTCTGGTAGAACATGGGTAAAGAGATTAGCCGTTACCATTCCGACCAGGAAAGTAATAAAATATTCTTTGAGTTGAGTATTCATCTTACTACTATAGGCTAAAATTAAGTAAGTTGTCTATATAGTTAATTGACAGTTTCTTAATTTATTGGTAGGGTAGAAAAAAATCAGCGGTACATTAATTATTTATAATAAAATTTTAAAAAGGAGGGATATGAAACTGTCGCAGGCAAGGTTATGGTTGATAGCGGGAATCGTATTTCTGCTAATATCAGATTTAATTGAAATTGAAATTTTCTTTATCAAAGGTTTTTCGACTTTATTCGTCAACTTCAAGTTCATGATGAGCTATGGATTTTTGATGGTTTGGTTATTTTTTGAAATGAAAAATGGTTATAGTCAATCGTTATTACTATCAATAAATAGCAATAATTTTCTTCTGAAAGTACCAAAATATCCAGAAAGAATCGCTATCTTTATTGATAGTAGTAATTTATTTGGCATTGTTAGAGATGACCTTGGGTCAGACTTAAGGATTAAGCAAGGTACATACAAAGGCAGTGTGCCCAAGAATGGAGTAGAATGCTCACAGAAGAAGTTTTTTTGTCTGTTTGACTTCATCAACGATGTGATCGGCAACAGGAATTGTGTTTTTAAAGGGTATTATACCGGCGAGGTTGTTTATAACGGTACTATGCCGTCAGTTAAAATATATACTGAGAATAATCAAAAAAAACAAGAAAATTTTTTTTCCCTTCTTGTTAAGAATAATTTTTTGATTAAAAAAGGTAGAGTTGAAACTTATTACGAGTTTAAAAAGATGACTCAAAAAGAGAAAGGCGTTGATACACTGATGACAATGGATATTCTTGAAGGGGCTTTACTTGATACATATGATAGAGCTGTGGTTATTAGCTCGGATAACGATTTTTATCCGGTTTTAAATAGAGTTAAATTACTGGGTAAAAAAGTTGAATATATTTCTCTAGGAAAGAATGAGTCAAATTTACTCAAGGATATTTCAGATGAATATAAAGTTATAAGATACAAACAATATATAAAAGGCTGACTCTATTTTAAGAATCAGCCTTTTTTCTATATAGTAGAATTAATAATTTTTTAGACAGCGGACTGAAGCACCATTAACATTATCACCCGTACCAACTCCATAGGTTCCTCGATAAATTTTACCAGTCGGAGGTGAGTTAGTGATAAAGCGACTATAGGCAGTGGTCGGCTGATCAAGGGTTGAACTCCAGAAAACCGATAAACTATCCCAGCCAATAAAACTATCAGAGTAGTGTCCGCCCCAAATTCGTACTCCAGAATAATTAGCATTAAAACCAGATCCTCCACCTGTCATTATTTTATCACCAGCACTAAAGCAACCTTCATCCATTCGATTTGGATCACAGGCAGGGCCTGATCCAGAGTCAGATAAATGAGCTTCTAAGGTATGCCAATCACTATCGCTTGGTATATGCCAGCCATCAGGACAGATACCTTGTGCACCCTCACTGGTTGATCCATCAAGCGCCGCTTCTAAGGTGTATAGCGTTCTGCCAGCTTGACAGTCTGCTTCTGTTCCTCTGTCATCCCAGGTTGATAGCATACAATCACGTTCAGAACCATCAGATAGTTCAGTTAAAGGTGTGCCATCTGGCTTTGTTTTAGTTTTTAAATTTTCTGCCATCCAACATTGCCCACCAATATTAACAATATTATAAGAAAAACCATCTCGATCAGAAATAGATCCTTCACAAGATTTTGGTAGTCCACCGCCACCATAAAAACTTATACCGCGAGAAAATGAACCTGTTTGAGCCCCTAAACAAAATGTTAGTATGTAATTAGTATTATTATTAATTGCTTCATAATGGAAATCTCTATCTAAACAACTGCCATCAGTATGGGGTTTTGGGTTTGAAGGTACCTGACTCATATAAACAATACCATCACTATCAATAAGTGGTTGGCCGGGAGTGATTGCGGCTGGGTAAGCATTATTTTTACTAAAATAAGATTCTAGAGCAACTGTTAGAGATTTTGTATCAGAGACTCGCTTAACATCGCGAGCTTGAATTCTGGCTTTACTAATTGAAATAGTGGCAAAAGTTGCTATTAAACTAATAATACCAGCGACAGTTACTAGCTCAATTAAAGAAAATCCCCAGTGGCGTTTTTTCTTTTTCGTTTCGATATTAGCTATTTTATCTTCTTGAGTTATTTTTTTTGTGTGTGCTTGTTTTTTATGATATTTCATATAGATTCTCTCCTAGAGAGTATCTATTAGTATATCATATTTTGATCAATTATTAAAAAGTTATATTAAAACACCCACGTATCGTGAGTGTTTTAAAGTTTTATTTATTAAGATACTGTTAGTCTTGAATACAGCGCAAAGGCATTGAGCGTTGATCTTGGCTATAAGCTCGATTTATTAAGCCATTTGATCCCGCATAAAGAACAATTCGATAACCGGTAGTTGAGGAGTTAGTATAATCATGTATAGTTGTTCTAAAATAACCAAATAGATCTTTATTTTGGAAAGTCCTGCCGTCAGTTGCACGTTGGCCACTCATAGTGGCATTAAAGCCGGACGAACCGCCAACTTTTAATTTATTTCCTTCGGTTGTGCCTCGATCATTATCGGCAATATACGTATATGGGAAAGTATCAGCACAATTCTCAGAGGTACAAATTGACCTAAAGAGAGTTGTAAATTCATCAACACTTGGAACATGCCAGCCATCAGGACAAATACCTTGAATATGAACAGGTAAGTTTGATTGAGGAGTAATAAGTGTTCCATTCAAAGCCGCTTGGTAGTTATAAAGAGCTCCGTCGATCGCACAATTAGCTTCATTATTATTATAGCAAGATCGGCCTTTTGAGTTATCATTTATTGAGGCATCGGCGCATGGCGCAGTACCACCGTTAATACATGTACCATCAGGTTTAGTTTTAGTTCGAAGTCCATTCGCCATCCAGCATTGTTCACCAATTTTTACTGTTTGATATGAATAGTTATCTCGATCAACTAATAAGCTACCACAGGTTGGTTCTTCGGGGATAGGTTGATCACTAATACAACGTACTGAAGCAGCATTAACATTATCTCCAGTGCCAACTCCCCAGGTTCCTCGATCAATAACATCAGTATTCCAATCACCTATATAGCGTCCATACGCGATTTCTGGCCCATTAAGCGTTGAGCTCCAGAAAACCATTAAACTATTCCAACCAATAAAAGTATTAGGATAATGTCCATCCCAAACTCGAATACCTGAATAATCAGCATTAAAACCTGAGTTACCTGTTGTTAACATTCTTGTACCGGCGTTTGAACAGCCACTACCAATGCGGTTTGGATCACAGCTCGAAGTTGAGTTTGCTAAATTGGCCTCAAGCGTATGCCAATCACTATCGCTTGGTATATGCCAACCAGTTGGACAGATTCCCTGAGTATTTTCGTCGGTTGTATTATTCATAGCGGCAGTTATTGAATAAAGTGTTCGACCCGCTTCGCAATCTGTCTCTGTACCACGCTCATCACCAGCTGAAGACATACAGTCACGTTCAGAATCGTCTTCACGACTGATCATCTCTTCTCCGCTTGGCTTTGTTTTAGTTTTTAAATTTTCTGCCATCCAACATTGAGTACCAATCGCAACTGTATTATATGAAAAACCATCACGGTCAGTAATTGTTGAACCGCAATTTATTGAGGCATCCCATTTTGGATCAACCTCTTTTTTAGTCTCGGAAAAATTCCCGCTATGAAACGTTAATGGCATAGTTTCATAAGCAAAAGCTTTAGTGATGGAAATAACCGCTATAGCACTAAAAGCTATCCCCAACACTATAAATAGTCGTATTGTTTTAAAATTATTTTTCATAATATAATTAATTAAATTAAAGCTTAAAAATTAAATAAATAAGCTTAAGATTAGATTTTATTATAGCAAAAATAAACTCAATATGCAATTATTAATTACTTAATAATAAGGTTATCTAAATTATTATGTCCAGATTCTTATATTATATATAGCAAGTTAGGCAGTGCTATAAAATTTTTTAGCTATTTTTACCTATTTTTTATTGTTATTAATGATTTTAATGACCACTAATGTATTGGTGGTGGCATCTTTAAAGATACTGGTCGATGGCAAGCGAATTATGAAAAAGTATAATAGTAAACCTTATCTTTACCTTATATATTAACGTGCATATACTTTGACTATATGCGCACAACCTATACCCTTACTAACCATGATTTAGTTTTAGAAGAACAAAGTATCACCGATGTTATTAAGCATTATGTTCTTAAGATTAAGGATATGCCAACCGAGGATAAACCTCGGGAAAAATTATTAAAATATGGACCGTCGGCTTTAACGGTTATTGAGCTTGTGGCTGTGGTATTAGCCACCGGAACTAAAAAAGAAGATGTTATGTCAATGGCTTCACGAATGATCAAAGATTATGGCGAGCGTAGTCTTTCAAGCCAAACGCAGGCTACTATATTAGCCAAAGAATTAGGTATCCCTATTATTAAAGCGTTACAAATCGTTGCTTGTGCTGAACTTGGACGTCGTTTTTTTGATCGCCATGAGCATGGGCGAACGGTGATTCGTACAGCTAAAGATGTTTATGAATATTTAAAGGATCTACGAACACTGCCTAAAGAGCATTTACGCGGTTTATATGTTAATACTCATCATCGTTTAATTCATGATGAAGTAATTTCGATTGGCACAATCAATTCTAACCTTATACACCCTCGTGAGGTTTTTAAACCAGCGATTGAATATGGTGCGGCGGCGGTTATTCTAGCTCATAATCATCCTTCTGGAGTTGTAACGGCCAGCGCGGCTGATATTGAAATTACGCGACGAGTTATCGAAGCCGGAAAAATTATTGGTATTCCTTTAATCGACCATATTATTATTGGTAAGAATAAATTTGTTAGTATTGAGGCCGAATATTAAAGATATTATATAAAGGTTATGTCTTATACTATTCATCCAATTTTTAATGGTCTTGTTACTGAGAAAGAATTTTCTTATAATTTTTTATTGCACGATAGCTCGAGTCTTCAGTCTAATGATTTAGCTGAACAATTTAATGATCTCTATCACTTATTTTTAAATAAATTTGCTCGTTTAAGTCAGACTTCAACTATATCTTTATCTCAGGAAAAAGAAATCAAAGTTTTACTTGAGCAGGTATTAGCGGTTCGACCCAAACTAGAAGAATCAGATATATAAATCAACCTTGCATTAAAATTAAGTTTGTTTTACAATAGACAGACATTTATTTTTTTAATTATTTTTTATATGGAACCAACAACCCCTGTTAATCAAACTAATAATAGTAATAAGTTTTGGCTATGGCTTATTTTAATTGTTATCCCGGTCGGTATCCTTGCTTATATTGTTATGAATAGGTCATCAAACGTTTCTCAACCAGCACCAATCACTAGTAATAGTTTGATTAATGAGGTTGAACCTGCATCAGATAGTAATTCGTTAATGATAACTGGAAATAATGAAGTTACAGAGCCGATTGTAGTCGGTAGTTATAAAGATGGAGCATATTCCGCGACCGGAGAGTATATTTCTCCTGGTGGCCCAGAAGAAGTTAAATTAACGTTAACTCTTAAGGATGGAACTATTACTGACTCAGTTTTTACCGCTCAATCAGAACGCCCAATCTCACAAAAATTTCAAAAGGAATTTTCCGCTGGTTATAAGGAATATGTTATTGGTAAAAAAATTGATGAAGTTCAAATTACGAAAGTTTCCGGCTCTTCTTTAACGCCTAAGGGTTTTAATGACGCATTAGCAAAGATTAAAGCCGAAGCAAAACTATAAATCAGATATGGCGTGGTCATCAGCGCCTTATCGTTTTGAGGCCATCGGAACACAGTGGCAGATTGATCTTTCCGATGGTCTTTTAGCATCAAAAAAAGCAGAAATTTTTCGTTTAATAACAGACAGAATAAAAGTCTTTGATCAGCACTATTCTCGTTTTAGAAAAGATTCTTTAGTGACAGTGATGTCAGAAAAAGCTGGTGTTTATACGTTGCCGCCTGATGCTGAACCGATGTTTTTATTATATGAAGATCTATATCGTCGTACGAATGGCTTGATGACGCCATTAATCGGTACAGTATTATCAGCGGCCGGGTATGACGCTGAATATTCTTTACAGACCAAAAAGATGGTTACTCCTCCGCCACTAGAAACAGTGATGACTCGCAATGGTTTAGAGTTAATATTGCATCAACCTGTTTTATTTGATTTTGGCGCAGCTGGTAAAGGATACTTGATTGATATTATTGCCAATATATTAAGAAGCAAAAACATAGAGTCATTTTGTGTAGACGCTGGTGGTGATATGGCGTATTATACTAATAGTAAAGAGGGACTTAGAGTTGGTCTTGAAGATCCAACTAACACAGAAAAAATTATTGGTGTCGCAACTATTTTAAATCAAAGTCTTTGTGGCTCAGCTGGTAATCGTCGTGTCTGGGGTTCATTTCACCATATTATTAACCCTAGTACACTAACATCCCCTCGCCATATTGCCGCTCTTTGGGTAATAGCGCCAACCACGCTAATAGCTGATGCCTTAAGTACCGCTTTATTTTTTGTTGATCCGGAAAATTTATTACCCATATATCAATTTGAGTATTTATTAGTTATGAATGATTTTTCCATTCGTCGTTCCAAGAATTTTCCCATTGAGTTATTCATGTAAATTATATGTTTATTAAGCGTTTGGTTGATGATTTACTCAATTCAATCACGATGTATCGCCTTATGCTGTATGGCTTAAGTGCATTGGCCTTTATAGCTCTTATTCTCTCCCTTTTTAATATACTATCATTTTCGCCCCTATCTTTAATTTTTTCATTTTTTATTTTGACTGGTGTTTGTTATGGGGTTAATCTCCTTTTAGGACATATCTTTAAGATTCCGGTTAATATCGAATCATCGGTTATTTCTGGTTTAATTTTATTTTTTTTATTGGCACCGCCAAGTTCCTTAACAGAAGTGTATTCACTTATTTTAGTGAGTATTCTAGCTATGGTTAGTAAATATAGTATTGCTATTAAGTATAAGCATGTATTTAATCCCGTGGCGATTGCGGCGGTTATTATTGGCGTATTTGGATCAGGTATGGTTATATGGTGGATTGGCAGCCCAGTACTACTACCCTTTGTAATTATTATTGGATTATTAGTAGTGAGAAAAATTCGTCGTTTTTATTTATTTTTTTCTTTCCTTATCGCTAGTTTAGTAACAATGATTATTGTTAGTCTTAGTAGCGGTCAAGTAAGTTTTGAGATACTTAAGCAAATGATTATTTCTTGGCCATTATTTTTCTTTGGCATGGTTATGTTAACTGAGCCTGCGACTACTCCACCAACCACACGATGGCAAATAGTCTACGGAGTCTTAGTTGGTATTTTATTTTCTTCTCAGTTTCATATTGGACGGTTATATAATACCCCTGAATTAGCTTTAGTACTTGGTAATATTTTTTCTTACTTTGTTAGCCCAAAACAGAGATTACAACTTGTATTACAATCAAGTAAAAAATTAAGTAATGATATTTATGAGTTTGTTTTTTTTGGTATAGAAAAATTAACTTTTAAGGCCGGACAATATATGGAGTGGACTTTGCCACTACTAGCCCCAGACAACCGAGGTAATCGTCGTTATTTTACGATTGCCTCTGCACCAACTGAGAAAGATTTCCGTTTAGGCATTAGAGTTTCAACTGAACATAGCAGTGCATTTAAAAAAAGATTAATAACTTTAAAGCCAGGTGAAAATATTTGGGCTGGACAGCTTGCCGGAAATTTTACCCTGCCTGCGGCAGTACAAGAAAAATTAGTTTTTATTGCCGGCGGTATTGGTATAACTCCGTTTCGAAGTATGATTCAATTTTTACTTGATCGCGAGGAACGTCGAGATATTATTCTTTTTTACGCCTGTCTTAGCCCTGAACATTTTGTGTATCAAGATATTTTTTCTGAAGCGGAAAAAAAACTTGGTATAAAAATTAAATATGTTATTACTGATATTAATCAAGTACCCCCAGCCTGGGGTGGCTTAACCGGTTATATAACAACCGAGATGATTACTACACAGGTTCCGGATTATAAAGAAAGAATGTTTTACCTTTCTGGTCCGAATGCGATGGTGGAAAATTACTCCAAACTGCTTGCATTATTAGGTATAAAAAAACAACGAATTAAAAAAGATTATTTTCCTGGTTTTTAAAAAGCCGATTACTCGGCTTTTTAAAAAAGTATCAATATATTAAATCAATTTCTTTTTTAGAAATTTTTTAATCGTCCATTCGCCTGGTCCAGTTAAAAAGAGACTTAGAGAAAATAATAGTAACGTTAAAGGATATTCATAACCATCAACAAAACCCTTTGGGAGATTGGCGACGAAAACCGCTACTGCCATAGTCATTATCAGTAAGCTGGTTGTTAAGCGAGTTAGAATACCAATAACCAGAGCAATTCCACCGCCAAATTGGACAACAGCGACTATATAGGCCATTATCTGAGGCAAGGGAATATGTAGTTTTGCAAAAGCAAAGCCAATGCCTTCAAGGTTATGTAGTTTAATCCAGCCATGTATAATAAAGACAAGCGCCAGGGTTAGGCGAGCTAGAAGAAGACCGGAGTTTCTCTTTATGTTATTGTCCATATAATTTTATACTATCATACTTTCTATGAATTTTAAAGATAGTTTAAGCAGTCTTGCAGAGGCAATTTTTTTAAAAAGACCAATTTTAAAGAAAGTTATTCAAGAGTATGGACATATTAGTTTAATTGATTATGCTACTCTCTTTAGAGAAAACAAAGAAACTGTTTCTCAAGAAATTAAAGATGAGTTCATAGGAGAAATTGTGAGTGAAACATTAGTTAATTTTGGAACCAAGAGAGCCGAGAGTATTCGTCGACAACTCCAATCATACTATTATGTAGTTACAACTAATCATATCGGAACAATAGTTCATCCCTTTTTTGTTCACGCTAATATTTTATCAGCTTTGCCATATATTGAAAGACAAGATAGAAATCATGAAAATACTATTATTCTAGCTTGTAGTAATATCTCGCTAAATAATTCTTCCTTACCGGTGAGTCTAATCTTTCATGATATTCAAAGAGGATTACATACGCTACAAAAATTAAATCTTTTGCCGTCTCGTCATCACAATAGGCCTATGTATCGGTTGTCAGCTTTTAAAAAAAATGATTTAAAAAGGATTTATCACTCTATTAAAACAAGTCATCTTAAAAAAGATAATACTATCAGCGCTATAGATAAAATTGAGTCTGTTATAAGAACAGTATATGATCGCCCAGAGATTTTTCAATATGATTATTTCTCTGACCAGATAAGTATGGCCAACTCCATTCTGTGGAAAAACTTTTTTTTAAAGAGCGGTAAAGAAATATCTAATTTAGTCTATTTTGAGCAAGAAATGATTGTTTTGAACTTAATAAAAAAATATCATTTATTTTCTAATACTAATATTAATCAATTTATTTTTAACGAAGAGATTTCAAAACAAATAATATATTATCTTGATAATACAGATGGTGCTTTTTCACTTAAAAACAAAAAAGGTACTTTTCTTTTTTGGTTTTTGCCATCAGGTGGTAATAAAAGGGTTGGTCTCTATAGAAGGAATAAAACTCTAGTGTCTTTTGATGAGGTATATCAAATACCAC
This sequence comes from uncultured Gammaproteobacteria bacterium, assembly GCA_964479555.1. Lineage (GTDB taxonomy): Bacteria > Patescibacteriota > Patescibacteriia > Patescibacteriales > Patescibacteriaceae > Patescibacterium. Next base: position 10,088 of record CAYZML010000009.1, read on the forward strand.
TAACGGCTGATTCATTAAATTCATTAATAGAGAAACATCAATTAATTCCCGGAACAATGCTCTCTTTTGTTGTATTATATTGTTATTATGGCGTAAAATGTTTAGGTGGATTTAATCAAATAGATTATTTATATTTAATAAATAAAGCTTACTCAAAAATTTTTTTATCTGATTTTTTAAAACAATCTTACGGCAATTTATTAGAAAGTTTGTGTGGTGATTTTTTAATTGCGCCTCTAAAAATAGATGATATAGTAGTCCCTGCGACAGGCATAGATTTTATTTTATACGGTGGAGAAAAAATGTATGATGTATTTAAAACTAATGCCACAGCTCTAAAGTTAAATGAAGTAATATATTTAATGTTCCCGGATTTATATACTATCCTCTATAAAAGAGAGGAAAGAGATGATCTACTAGCTTCTATTTCACAATTTCAGATTATACAATTTTTTGATTTAGAGAAAAAACTACTAACTATTCCTTAATTATTATATGAAGCCTTATAGAGTTCTCTATCCAGGAGGCAATCTAACCGCTATTATCACAAAATTTTTTTTACCTGACTTGCAGAAAAAAGTAGCAAAAAAAATAATGACTTTACATACAGAAATTGAGCAAGTTGGTTTCCTTTCCTCATCAGATAATCAAACATATGACTGTAGTTTAGAAATGATGGGAGGAGAATTTTGTCTTAATGCGACCCGTTGTGCCGCTTTTATTTGGAGTCAGTATAGCCATTCTAATAATGTGTTATTAAAAATTTCTGGCTTAGATGATATTTTAAGAGTAAAAGTTTTAAAAAATACAGTAAGAATTTTTTTCCCAGAAAGGTTATTTTTGAATGTCACTAAGATTAAAGAGGGGTCTATTGTTGATTTTCCTGGTATTAAGTTGCTAATAACTGATAAAGATCTTAATAAACAACATTTTAAATATTTATTAGAACGTTATGGATCAGATTCTCCGGCTTTTGGCTTAATAAAGACTGCTCAATTTTCAGAAAATTTTATTTCAATTAAACCCTTAATTTGGGTAAGGGCAGTAGATAGTCTTGTCGAAGAGACTGGTTGCGGATCAGGTAGTTTAGCGGCTTGCTTTGTTCTTTATAAGAAATTTGATCGAATAAAAAATTTTTTGGTTTTACAACCAAGCGGAGATTATTATAAGGTTTCTTTTAAACATTCAAAAAAAGAAAATTTTTTTACTTTAGAAAGCAGTATAATTGAGAAAGAATTTATATTAGATTTGTATGTCTAACTGTATATATTGTGGCAATAATCCTGTTTCTCATCGTTTTACTTGGTTTAATGAATCATTTTCAGTCTTAATGCGTCCATTAAATCAGCGCTTATTTAACAGTTTGATAGTAAAAAAATCATTAAGAATAATCGGTAGGTTAGCATTTCCATTATTACAACTACTTGAACTAACCAAAGTTATTACTTATATAAATAAACCTTCGAGCAAAACTAGCCCACGCGCCAAAGTATTGTGGGAATCAGCTCAAGAGCGGGGAATTAAAATGCAAAGTTTACGAATTTTTGGTCATGAAAATGATTCATACCGAGCTTATATCAATGATCGGGTAATTTATTTTTCTGGTTTGCCGCGACCCGAGTACGCACCGTCAACGGCTGAATGGTGGATGGATGATAAAGGTTTAGTAAAGAAAAAATTATCAGCGGTTAATATTCCTGTTCCACGAGGTGGTGTTTTTTCGCGATATAAACCGTTAGTAGCTTTTTTTCACACCTTAGAAAAACCAGTTATTATAAAACCTCGCCTTGGTTCAAGAGGTCGGCACACAACAACATTTATTTATACTGAGGAACAATTAAAAAAAGCTTTTTTAGTTGCCAAGCAATTATGTTTTTGGGTTGTGATGGAAGAACATTTAGTTGGGAGTGTGTATCGAGCAACTATGATTGATAATAAAATGACTGGTATCCTTCGCGGTGATCCGCCACGCGTTACCGGTGATGGTCAGCATACAATCCAAGAATTAATTGAAATAAAAAATAAAAATCGTCATCCAGAAATTCATGATGTAATTATTACACCTGCGCTTGAAAACTTTTTACAACGCAATCATTATACACTTGAAACTATCATACCAAGCGGAATAATAGTTGATCTTTCAGAAAAAATTGGTGTTTCTTATGGTGGTAATAGCGCCGAGGATACGCTAGTAACACACCCGGAGATAAAAACGATATTGGAGAAAGCTGCCGTCGCAATTGGTGATCCAATCCTTGGTTTTGATTTTATTATTAATGATATTAGGCGCGTACCCTCAGAACAAAAATGGGGTATTATTGAATGTAACGGTGTGCCTTTTATAAATTTACACCATGATCCAATTGAAGGTAAACCAAATAATGTTGCCCAGCATGTCTGGCGATACGTGGAAAATAATTTACGATACTACTAGATATAATTTTAAAAAATAAAAACAACTCCTTAACGGAGTTGTTTTTGAAATCGTGATTTAAGCTGTATGGCTAGCATGGCCTGATTTCTCACAATTTTTACACATGCTTTTATGGTTAGCAATTTCAATAATTGCTGACAGGCCTACTAAGACATAGATAACTCGAGATATTGCGGCACTCATACCACCAAATAACACACCAATATCCCAGTGGAACAAACCAAATAACAACCAGTTTAAACCACCAATCACGAGTAGAAGAAACGTAATACTATGAAGGTTTTTCATAAAATCCTTATATTATAGTAATAAATAACGTAACCTCGACCTTTATCATTTTTAATTATAGCATATTTTTAAAAAGCAAATAATATGATTAATTTTGGCTAATATTTGACACTTTTGTTTTTTTGTTGTTCAATGGAAGTAATAAATTAAAATTAAAAATCAAAAAAAGGAGTATTCCATGAATATCCCAAGGCATTTAGCACCTTTTTTTCCAATTAATATTCAATCATACACTAACATAGATGCAGCTATTGCAGTTGTTAACTGTATGACCCAGCTTTTTAAAGAAACATCTAAATATCGTTGTTTTTTTGAAAAGGATGTTGATCCAAGGAATTTGGTTTTTGAAATTTCTGCAGATACTAAATTATTTGAAGATGCTCATTTCTCAATGCTTGGATTCCTATATTTAATTGATACGTTAGAAGAAATTCTTTCTAAGCATTATGATAGTCATATAAATATAAAAGGAATTACAATCCGAGATTTAGTTAATTAGGAGCATAATCAATAATTTTTATTAACCGCTTTTAATTGCCCTGTTAAAACAACAGGGCTTTTTATTTAAAAGTTACTATATGTTATACTAAAATAATTGAAAATAGCTTTTAATTTTTAGATTTTTTACGTTTTATTTTTTTAGATTTAACTATCTATGTCTCGTCCGAAAAAGCAGAAAAATCCTCTTGATTACATTTCCATTCCCGGCATTAATTTAAGCCCGGAAATTAAGCAAAGTATCTGGGCGGTCTTTTTTTTAACCCTTGGTATCCTTAGTTTTTTAGGTTTTTTTGATGCCGCTGGTAAGCTTGGTTATTACTTAAGTACCGCAATGGTCTGGCTGGCTGGTTGGGGACGATGGTTGTTACCGTTATTATGTATAGTTCTTGGTTGGCAACTACTTCGTCATCGTGATCGCGCTTTAGGCGGTTTACGTTATTTTGGGGCTTTTCTATTTATATGGTCTTTTCTTGGTATACTTCAATTATTTGTTAAGGTCGCAGAATGGGACTTAGCTTTAGAGGCAGGTGAAGGCGGTGGACATATCGGCTGGACATTAGCGGTGATTGTTATTAAATTGGCTGGTGTCTGGGCTGGTTTTGTCATTGTTTTAGCTTTATTAATTATTGGTTTGATGATCATGTTTAATACTAATTTAAAAACTTTATTTTACCACGGAGCCGCCCCTGCTCGCTTACTTGCTCAACCATTTTCTTTTTTACAAGGTAAAAAATCAGATAGTGCCTTGGCCCAAGAGTATGACAAAAAAATTAATTCCGATGTAGAGGCTGATCAATCATCGCTAGCTGGAGACGCTGATGATAGCTTTAGTTTACACGCCCTTAGAAATCCAAGTTCAAGTAATAAAATGGGTTATGAAAAATTGGTGGAAGGCTCAAGATCATGGAAACCAACTAATATTAAAATTGATTTACCACTTGATTTATTAAATAATCGTGCCTCAAAACCAACCTCAGGTGACATAAAGAGTAACACCGAGATTATTAAATCGACTTTAGAAAAATTTAATATCCCTGTTGAAATGGGTGAAGTTAGTATTGGACCAACCGTCACACAATATACCTTAAAACCTTCGGAAGGTATTAAATTATCTCGTATCACTGCTCTTAATAACGATCTATCAATGGCCTTAGCCGCTCATCCAGTCCGTATTGAAGCACCGATTCCAGGTAAAGCCTTGGTTGGTATTGAAGTGCCAAATCGTACCGTCGCGGTGGTAAATTTACGAGAAGTTTTAGAATCGCAGGAATTCAAAACTCGTAATAATAATTTAATGGTAGCGTTGGGTAAGGATGTCGCTGGTAAAGTTTGGCTTGATAGTCTTAGTAAGATGCCTCATCTCTTAGTTGCTGGCGCAACAGGATCTGGTAAATCAGTAATGTTAAATACTTTAATTGTTAGCTTGTTATATCAAAATAATCCTGATGACTTAAAACTTATTATGGTTGATCCAAAACGAGTAGAGTTAACAATCTACAATGGTTTACCCCATCTCTTAACCCCAGTCATCACCGAAGTTTCAAAAACGATTAATGCGTTGAAGTGGTGTTTAAATGAAATGGATCGACGTTTTGAAACACTAGCACAGGCACATAAACGTGATATTGAAAGCTATAACCAGACTGCTAAAGAAAAAATGCCTTATATTATTTTTATTATTGATGAGTTGGCCGATTTGATGGTAGTGGCGGCAAAAGAAATGGAAACTGGTATTGTGCGTTTAGCACAGATGGCACGCGCGGTTGGTATTCATTTAGTGCTTGCAACACAAAGACCAAGCGTCAATGTTATTACCGGTACGATCAAAGCTAATATGCCGGCACGTATTGCTTTTTCAGTAACATCAGGTATTGATTCGCGGACAATTTTAGATTCACTCGGCGCGGAAAAATTACTCGGACGAGGTGATATGTTATTCTCCAATGTTTCTTTGACTAAACCAAAACGTCTTCAAGGTGCTTTGATTGTTGATCAAGAGATTAAACGAGTAGTTTCGTATATAAAAGATAAAAGTGGATCACCAAACTATATTTCCGAAATTGTTGAACGACAAAAAGTTCGTGGTGTTGCTGGTGTTGGTATTGATGGCAGCTCAGATGATGACGATGAATTATTCCAAGAAGCTAAAGAATTAATTATTAACTCAGGTAAAGCTTCAGCTTCGTTTTTACAGCGACGATTATCAGTTGGTTATGCACGAGCCGCTCGATTGCTTGATATTTTAGAAGAGGCAGGCATTGTTGGTCCGTCAAACGGTGCTAAGCCACGTGAGATTATGGTTTCAAAAGAACAATATGCCGCTATGATTGAAGATGGTGTAGCCGGTGCACGATTACACAATCAAGCCACGGCAGAAGCGCCCGATCATTATTTGGATAATGACGAAGAAGAGTCTAATGAAGTTAAAATAGAAAGCAGTGAAGAGCCTGATTTTGTTAATGATGATGAGATTTCTGAGGAAGAAGAGGTAAATCTCTCTGCCTCAATTAATGACGATGAAGAGGAAATTGTCCCCAATTTTTCGCCAGATGCTGAATCATCTCAAAAAGACCAAAAAAAAGAAGACCCAAGTAGAAGACTTTGAGAGATATTTTTCTCGCTAATATTAAATAAAAAATAATATAATCAGGTGATTAATCCCTATCCCTTGACAGTGGTTATTAATCCTGTATAATAATGGTTACATTCTATGAAGTATTATTTTTCTTATTTTTATTCAATAAGTGGCTGATTGCTATCTGGTTGTGTATGGTTATTAGCCGCTTATAAGCGGTTTTTTTAATATATAAGAAATTGTGCTTAGCTGACGGATCATTACATGAGTTTAAAGTTAGTAAGTTATAAGGTTACAAAGTAGTATTATCTGCTTTCAACTTTACAAACTTTATAACTTTTAATTTACTAAGGTGATTCATCAGCTCCGCAGAATAAGTTTATCGGAGCCCGGAACATTAACAACGAAATATAGATTATTCAAATTTGAATTTAATGTAATTTTAAGAGTCATAAAAATAAAGATTATCAACACTTTTGAAAACAAAGGTGTGGGAAAATCTCGTAAGGGTGTATGGTGGATGCCTTGACTCAAGAAGACGATGAAGGACGTAGCAGCCTGCGATAAGCCTCGGTAAGGTGGCAAGCAACCTTTGACCCGAGGATCTCCGAATGGGGAAACCTATCCCGCTGAAGGCGGGATGTCCGCTCACTGAACACATAGGTGAGTGAGACGAGTACCCGGTGAACTGAAACATCTTAGTAGCCGGAGGAAAAGAAAACAATATGATCTTTTATCAAGATTGGTGATCCTTCACCGATATTGATAAGAGATTCCAATTCCCTAAGTAGTGGCGAGCGAACGGGGAGCAGTCCAAACTATTAAAACCACGTCTATACGTTTCACTTTTGTGGAAAATATAGGCTGAAGGAATTAGGTCCACATGTTTTAGTAGGGTTGCAAGAGAATTATGCTTACTACCTAATGCGGTAAGGTAATGACAGAATATTATTAGTTGAAGTGAGTTGGAAAACTCAGCCAGAGACGGTGATAGCCCGGTAAGCGAAAATAATATTCTCATTATGATAATTATTTCTTAAGTATCGCGGAACTCGTGAAATTCCGTGAGAAACAGGGTCGACTATGACCCAAGACTAAATACTTCTTGAGATCGATAGTGAACTAGTACCGTGAGGGAAAGGTGAAAAGCATCCCGGTGAGGGAGATGAAATAGTATCTGAAACCATACACTTACAAGCAGTCGGAGCCCCGCCTTGGCGGGGTGACGGCGTGCCTATTGAAGAATGAGCCAACGAGTTTGTTGTATACGGCTTGATTAATCCCGCTGAGCGGGAGAAGTCACAGTGAAAGCAAGGGTTAATCGCCCGTTATACACTAAAGCTTCGGAACAAGTAATAAATCCTTTGGGTTTGTTACCCGAGGCTTCAGTGTAATCGTCGTATGCACAAGACCCGAAGCCGGGTGATCTAACCATGGCCAGGTTGAACCCTGACGAAAGTCAGGGGGAGGACCGAACCCATAAGTCGTGCAACACTTTGGGATGAGTTGTGGTTAGCGGAGAAATTCCAATCGAACTCGGCAATAGCTGGTTCTCCTCGAAATAGCTTTAGGGCTAGCCTCGAGCGCTGAACATAGGGGGTAGAGCACTGAATGGAAACGGGCCGCAAGGTACCGTTTTCAACCAAACTCCGAATACCTATGCGTGCAGCTCGGGAGTCAGACTATGGGCGCTAAGGTCCATTAGTCTAAAGGGAAACAGCCCAGATCGCTATCTAAGGTCCCTAAATATAAACTAAGTGTAAAAGGTGGTGTCGTGACTGCGACAACTAGGAGGTTGGCTTAGAAGCAGCCATCCTTTAAAGA
>CAYZML010000010.1:0-17087 GCA_964479555.1 uncultured Gammaproteobacteria bacterium
GCTAAAATAATTAATACTACCAATAATATCAAGATGCCAATAAATGAAGTAAAATCAACTCGCATTAAATCTATAAAACCACTCCAAACCTTATACGATAAAAGACTCTGCCAACCATAAATCGTATTAGTGCCTTGATTTAAAAAACGATTAATAAATTCAATTTCAAAATTACTGGCAAGTAACGTTGCAAAAAGTCCAAAAAACCAAAGGTATTTAGATTGCCAGGTAATTGACATTGCCTGACGAATAATTGAGCGATAGAATGACATACGCATGGGTGGGCGATTGCCCTTGAATATATATGCTATAGTATAGCAAACCTATTATAAAATATCTAATTAACTTGACGGCCTAACTCCTGCTTGATACGATATTTTAAAAAAATAAGGAGGTATATAATGTTCAATTTACTTGCTCTTTTCATAAGCACCGGATGTTTAAGTGGATTTATTCCTGGTCTTATAACAAAAAAATCAGGTTCGGGTGGTGGTTTAATGGGTAGCTTAGTTGGATTAGGAATCCAGCTCTGGTTATTACCTGATAGTCATAAAGGATTTAAGACTTTGGCGTTAATCATTATGACATTTCTTTGGGGTCTACTTTTTATCACTAGAGCTGAAAGTTATTTCTTTGAAAAATATGGCAAGAAAAAAAGACACACTGGTGAAGAGGTTAGTAATGATTTTAATCATACTAACATTAATGAAATCCATGGTCAGCTAGTGGCTGGTTTGTTTGTCTTCTGTTTTCCCTTTAGTGCTTATGGATTAAATATTGCTATACTAATCGTAGCTTTTATACTTTTTAGAGTTTTTGATACTAAAAAACCAAAAATAGTAAAAGCGATGGAAAACCAAAATAAGTATGGTAAATTAGCAATTATGCTTGATGATACAATGGCTGGTGGTCTCGCCGCCGTAATCACATTGCCGATTATCGGCATAATTCACTTATTTATTTAAAAATATAACTCTAAAAAAGACTCGGAATATGCTTCCGAGTCTTTTCATTTTTATACTATTATAATTTTTCACCCATCAATTCCTCAAACTCTTCTTTCTCAATCGTTTCTTTCTCAAGGAGTCGTTCAGCAACTTTCTCAAGTTCAGTGCGATGGTCTTTAATCACTCCTTCAGCTAAAATAATTCCCTGGTTAATAAAACCGGCGATTTCACCATCAATTGCTTCAGCGATTTTTTCACTATAATCACGCTGTTCATGAATCTCACGACCAAGAAAAATCATTTCTTCTTTATCACCAAACGTCCGCGGACCAAGGTTATCTGACATACCATAATCAGTCACAAGGCGTCGAGCTAGAGCAGTGGCGCGACGTAGGTCAGAGGTTGCGCCAGTAGTAATATCTTTAAACCATTCTCGTTCGGTTAAATAACCACCAAGCAAAACAGCAAGTTCCTCAATAAATTCAGTTTTAGTATGGAGATGTCGATCTTCGGTTGGAAGTTTCAGTGTATAACCACCAGCCCGACCGCGAGAAATAATGGAAATTTTATGGACTGGATCAGTCTTAGTCAAAAAGTGAGCGACAATAGCATGGCCAGCTTCATGATAGGCGGTAATCTTTTTTTCATTATCCGATAAAATCCGCGATTTACGCTCCGGACCAAGCATAACTTTTTCAATCGCTTCAAAAAGTTGAAGTTGAGTAATAATTTTTTTATTATGGCGAGCGGTGAGTAAGGCAGCTTCATTTAAAACATTAGCTAAATCTGCCCCGCTAAAACCCGGGGTACGCTCGGCAACTTTTCTTAATGAGACATCTTTGGCTAACGGTTTTTGTCGCGCATGAATCGCAAGAATCGCTTCACGATCGGCAATATCTGGATCATCAAGTACAACCTGGCGATCAAAACGACCTGGACGCATTAAAGCGACATCAAGCACATCTGGACGGTTAGTCGCCGCCATAACAATCACCCCAGCGTTAACTTCAAAACCGTCCATCTCAACTAAAATCTGGTTTAACGTCTGTTCACGCTCATCATGTGATCCACCCATACCAGAACCACGTTTTCGGCCAACGGCGTCAATTTCATCAATAAAAATAATACATGGAGCACTTTTTTTTGCTTTACGAAATAAATCACGAACGCGTGAAGCACCAACACCAACAAACATCTCAACAAACTCTGAACCGGAAATACTAAAAAATGGCACATTAGCTTCACCAGCAACGGCGCGCGCTAATAATGTTTTACCAGTTCCCGGACTACCTAATAGAAGAACACCACGCGGAATCTTCGCCCCTAAGGCGGTAAACTTACCTGGCTCACGTAAAAATTCAACAATCTCCTGTAACTCTTCTTTAGCTTCTTTAACTCCGGCCACATCTTTAAAAGTAATTTTATCGCGCGGTGATTGCAGCGCATCTCGTGCCTGAGATTGACCAAAACTTAATGCTCGGTTATTCGCGCCCTGAACCGATCGCATCATAAAATAAATAAATAAACCAAGCAATAAGATCGGAATAATAAACGGTAAGAGCATTGTTGCCCATACACCCGCCCCAGTGGCTGACTTAACACTAATCGGCAAACTGGCGATTTTCTCCGCCGGCACACCTAAATTAGCCAACAATTCTGATAATGGTTGACCGGTTTCTTTTGTACTGGTTTGTACACTACCGTCTTTTAAAGAAATATGAAGTGTATCGCCTTCAATTTCAATCTTAGCCACGCTGTCGCTTTTTATTTCCGTTGCCAAGCGATCAAAGCCAACAATTTCACCCGACTTATTACCTTCATTCCAAAACGATAATAATGTTCCCAGCAGCAAAAAGGTCAATACTAAAATACCAATATTTTTAAATATATTTTTCATAATAATATAAGTTGTGCTATATCCTCGAAAGAAATCTAACCTAAGTGTTTGCGGATAACGTGGATTTTGTGTGCCACGTAAAAGAGGCAATAAGAAAAAAGCAAAACAAATAACGCCACCAGTAAACGAAGTAGAATCGGTGTCCAAACAATCAAAACCGCTAGAATCAGGAGTACGACGCCAATGATAATAAAGTTCCAACGTAGGGCATCAAGTTTGCCTTTTATGACACTCATAATAGTACTCATATAAATAAAGTTAGATTATTGTATAGAGTAAATATAGCATATGTTAAAGAAAAAAGCACTGATAGATTAAGAGATTTTAAGCCCTCTAATCTATTCAATAATAAAAACCCAAGAACAATTACTCACCTTTTGCTTCTTTGACTTTTTTTGTGCTGACTTTTTCACTGGCTTCTTTTTTGGTTTTTGACTTTTTTCCAACTTTCTCGGCTTTTTCATCATCACTCTTAACAATAGCTTTAATCTCTGATTTTTCTTCAGCTTCTACATCAGAACCTTTATTATCCTCACCTGATTTTTTTACTTTAGGCTTTTTATCTTTGCTTTTACCAGGAATGGCTAAGCCAAGCCGGTGCTCATTAATATCAAGTGAAATAATCTCAAATTCAAGTTTTGTACCGGCTTTAAAAATTTCATCAATCTTCTGACCAGCCTCAAGACCAAGTTGAGAAATATGAGCTAAGCCATGAATCTCAGCATCAAGTTCAACAAATAAACCAAATAAATTAACCTTTAGAATTGAGCCGGTAACTTTTTGTCCAACCGTATAACGCTTAGCAACTTCAACCCAGGGATCAGCTAGTAATTTTTTGGCCGACAAGAAAATCTTGGCGCCTTCAATATTAATAATCTGCGCTTTAATATCATCGCCAACTTTATATAACTCAGACGGGTCTTCAATTCTCTGCCAAGCTAACTCGCTAATATGAATCAAACCTTCAAGGTTACCACCAAACCCAACAAAGACACCAAAACTTGTTACAGCAATCACTTTACCTTCGACAGTATCACCAACTTTGTACTGAGAAATAAAGTCTTTTTGTTTTTCCTGCCAGGCGTCTTTTTCACTGACAACTAATTTTTCTTCTTTGCGATCAAGGGTAATAATTTTAACTTCAGTTTCCTGGCCGACTAATGATTTTAATTTTTCCAAAATTTTAGTTTTGTCACCGCCGGAAACGCGCGGGTAATTTTCCGGTGATAGCTGTGAAACTGGCAAGAAAGCCGGGATCTGCGCATGCATAACAAGTAACCCACCGCGGTTAGCGGCACTAATCTTTACTTTAATCGGCTGTTTCTTTTCGTACGCTTCCATAATCACCTGCCAGGTTTTTTCCTGACCAGCATGACGGAATGATAATTCTAGTTCACCATTTTCATTTTCGGCTTCAATCACAGTTGCTTCAATCTCGTCACCAGGCTTTAAACGTGAATATTCGCCGGCTTCAAAATATAACTCACGACCACGAACAACGCCAGTTAGTATTCCGCCAATATCAAGCCGTACTTCGGCTTTTGAGGCGGAAAGAATTTTTCCGGTAACAGTATCACCAACTTGTGGAACTCTTGAGGTATCGTCCTTCATCAAGGCGGCAAACTCACTATTTTCAGTGGCTTTAATGTTTTTCATAATAAAAAATAGACCCTTAACTTTGATCCCTGTCTAAAACGAGATCGAAAGTCCCCTGCCCGTCTAACAAGGGTGTAATAAAGACGGTATGTATTAACCAAAAGGCTAACTATCGTAGGTTCTAATAGCTATAGGCTATCACAGCCTTAAAAATAAGGCAAGGCTAATTTTAAACCCCCTAAACCATTTTCTATATATTAAAAAATGGCTAATATAAGATATAATGTAGCCTAACTAGTTTAAATACTTGACAAAATATATATAATATGATATAATAGTAATATAGTAAAAGAACCTTAAAAAACCAAGATTATGTTTAAGAAAGTTGGGTTTAATACCCCTACCTCGATCAATATCTAAACCACACTTTCTTAAACATAATTAAAACAAAAAAATAGGCCTAAAGGAGGGCCAAAAAATGAAAACTGTACTATTTGCAATTATCAGCCTTGTTATAGCTTCTTCTTCAACACAATCACAAACAATCAGTGATAAAATTGAAGCCCAGCCAATCGGGTATCACTTGGTTCCCATAAAATGGAACACTGATTTTGTAAGATTCACTGAATATTACAGTTCGCTGTATGAAGAAGTCTATGATGATTCAACTGGAAATTTGATTGATATAAATTATGGTGGGGAAATCTTTACCTACACCTATGTAACAGAGTGGAAGACATATCCAGTCTTCACACATGAGTACTGGATGAACTATGATTCAACCTACCAATTCTTCGGAAGAAAATAACAAAACAACACGCCATCGCAAAACATCGCGATGGCTTTTTATTTATATTAAAAAAACGGATATCATTGCGATATCCGTTTTTTATATCTTAATACTATTTAAAATTAACTTGGAGCGCAAGCGGCGTTTGAGCCTGTGCTATTAGCGGCTGTACTGTCGCCAAAACCTGGGCCCGGGGTCGCGGTATCAAGTTTAGCATCACATTCAGATGGTTTGTTATTAAAGGCAGCGCAAATCGTCGTTAATAAAGCAGCCGGGGATCGTTCTGATTCAACCTGCTGACCATTAATTACAAGCGTTGGTGAACCCTGAACTCCGTATTTACTATTTTCATTTTCATGAACAGCAAAGGGCGGGAAGCTACCATTAGTCCATTTTGATTTATCATTAAAAGTTTCAGTAACTTTATACTGCTTATCGGCTGAGGAAATACAGCTTTGAACCTTTTTAACATTAACACCGGCTGAATTCATACAATTGCTTGAGTTACCATCTTTTAAGAAACACTTAAGAAAAGCATTATACTTTCCGTTATCTTCCTTATCAATACAGTATTGAACAAGGTTATCATTCTTTTCAACCTCACCATGCATAATATAGTTAACAAACTTGATCTTAATATCAGCTTTGCCTTTTAATGTTTCCATAACCGGCACAATACCTTTTTCAATCTGGGTACCGTATGGGCAATGGCTCATAACGAATAATTCCACGGCTGGTTTATCTGACTTAACAACATTAGCCGGCGCAACCGGAGTCTGAGCAGCAGCATTACCAGTGCCTCCTGATCCATTTGTGGCTATTTCATCAATATTCATTGCCTGAGGGAAAAACTGCGCACCGTCTTTTGTGATATATGAATCAATATCAGTATCGCCGACTTTAACTTTCAATTTATACAAACTATCACTATAATCTTCAACCGAAGAGATTGAAGCGGTTGTGCCCTGAACTAGATTTTTATTAATAAAATCTTCGGCTCGAGCTTTAGCTTCATCAGCGGTTAGATGTTTAGCTCCGCCTTTAAAGATAGTATTTAAACCTTTACCACCGGTGTTAAAATTCGCGACCGCTAAAACAATTAAAATAACGGCGACAGCACCAAGCGCCATCATTAAATTTTTCTTGTTGCCTCCGGCCTTTTTCGAAGAACTCGACATAGGTTCTTCGGAATGAGTATGAGACATGTGATGTTCCATCTGTTCCATATATATGAATTAATATAATAATTTAAGTTCTTACATTATACTCCTGACTGTTTTTCACGTCAAACCTCTTAAGTATCCCTATTTTATACCCAACTAACACAGGCAACACTATCATTCTCAATTTTAAAACGCATTAAACGCACTCCCTGCGTATCACGACCAAGCTCATTAACGGCCTTAAACGGCAAACGAATTACCTGGCCTTGCGCGGAGATAATTAATATGTCTCGCTCTTTCATCTGGTCACTGTTTAAAACATAGGCGTTAGTTAGGGCGCCAGTCTTATCAGTGACTTTAGCAGTCTTAATACCACTACCACCGCGGGCCTGAACTTTATAATTTCCTAAACTTGTTCGCTTGCCATACCCATTAGCCATAACTGATATAACTTGGTATTTTTTCAACTGCTCTTTATCAGCCGTATTAATTACACCCATACCAACCACTCGATCATTCTTTTTTAAACGAATACCCATTACTCCCGAAGCATTACGTCCCATTGGTCGTACATCAGTTTCTTTAAAACGAATCGCCTGACCATGAGCAGTAATTAATTGAATTTCATCTTTACCTGAAGTTGGTTTTGACCAGATTAATGTATCGTCATCTCTCATTTTAATCGCGATTAAACCGCTCCGACGAACTTTTGAAAATTCTTCAATTGGGACTTTTTTTACAACACCTTTCTCAGTGGCAAAGAAAAGATACGCACTTTTGGTAATTTTATCAAGCGGTAAAACCGAGGTAACTTTTTCCTCGCCGGGTAATTGTAAAAAATTAACAATCGCCTGACCCTTGGCAGTGCGTTGCGCTAAAGGAATTTCATAACCCTTGAGCTGAAAGACGCGACCACGAGTCGTGAAAAATAAAATATCGTTATGAGTCATGGTTGTTAACATAAACTCAACCATATCTTCTTCTTTGGTTGTTAAACCAATAACACCCTTACCACCACGACCCTGGACCCTAAACGTATCAGGCGAAAGACGCTTAATATAACCGTCGCGAGTCATCATCACCATTGTTTCTTCGTTTGGGACAAGATCTTCGGCGTTAAACTCTTTAATGCCATGAACAACCAATTCAGTACGTCGTTCATCACCAAACTTTTCCGCCACTTCAGTAATATCCTTTTTAATAATGTTAAGAATTTTTACGCGTGATTTTAAAATTGCTTCTAACTCTTTAATTAAAGCCTGCTTTTCCTTTAATTCGTTTTCAATATGAAGGCGTTCGAGGTTGGCGAGTGAGCCTAACTTCATTTCCACAATCGCAAAAGCTTGTTTCTCGGATAGCTTAAATTTTTTCATTAAATTCACCTTAGCGGTTTCACGATCCGCTGATGATTTTATTACTTTAATAACCGCGTCAATATTATTAAGCGCGATCATTAAGCCTTCAAGGATATGGGCGCGATCACGGGCTTTTTCAAGTTCAAATTCAGTCCGACGACGGATAACTTCTTCGCGATGTTTAATATATTCTTCGAGCGCAACCTTAAGATTAAGAACGCGAGGCTGTAAACCATCAATTAAAGCCAAGAGGTTAACATGGAATGTTTCCTGGAGCTGGGTTTGTTTATATAAACTATTTAAAATTTTCTTTGGGAAAGCATCTTTTTTTAATTCAACAACAACTCGTACACCGTCTTTATCTGATTCATCACGCAAATCTTTAATACCTTCAAGTTTTTTTTCTTTAACTAAATCAGCGATTTTTTCTACTAAACTAGCTTTATTAACCTGAAAAGGTATTTCGGTAATAATAATATTAAAACCACCTTGTTTTGTTTCAACAACTTCAGCCCGACCGCGCATGATGATTCCACCTTTACCGGTTGTATAGGCTCTGACAATTTCTGACTGATCATAAATAATACCGCCAGTCGGAAAATCAGGGCCTTTAACAAACTGCATTAAATCTTCAACGGTAGCATCAGTGTTATCAATTAAATAAGTAATTGCGCCGGCTAGTTCACGAAGATTATGCGGTGGGATGTTTGTTGCCATACCAACCGCAATACCCATACTGCCGTTTAATAATAAGTTTGGTAGACGAGCAGGGAGAACAGTTGGTTCCTGTTGTGAGCCGTCATAGTTCGGAACAAAATTAACTGTTCGTTTATCAATATCAGCTAATAATTCTTCGGTGATAGGGGCTAATTTTGCCTCCGTATAACGCATAGCGGCGGCATTATCACCGTCCATTGAACCAAAGTTACCCTGGCCACGTACGAGTGGATACCGCATGGAAAAATCCTGAGCCATACGTACCATTGAATCATAGACGGAACTATCACCATGCGGGTGATATTTACCAAGCACTTCACCGACAACAGTCGCTGACTTACGAAACTTGGCACTTGGTTTTAAACCAAGATTCCACATCGCATATAAAATACGACGATGGACCGGCTTTAAACCATCGCGCACATCAGGCAAAGCGCGTGAAACAATAACGCTCATCGCGTAATCAAGATATGAACGACGCATTTCCTCAACAATCGGTTGAGCTTGTAATGTACCGATATTGTTTACTGGCAAAATATCGTTAGTGCTTATTTCTTCCGATGGAGTAGCTGATTCTTTTTCTTTATTAGTCTTTTTTGACTTATCAGGATTTTTTGTGCGAGGCATACAGTTATTAATTAGGTAAAACCGCTGGTTCAGCGCTTGGTGTTATTGGCATAGTAATTTTTTGACCGGCAATGGCTTTAAAAGTCTGTTTTACATCTTCATTAACCTGAGAATTTTCCACGGTTGGAGTAACTTCTGCCGGCGTATCATCAAATTTTTTTAATTGCCCTTTCATTTCAGATAAACTCGAATCAAGCTCTTCTTTTAAATCTTTAAAATCAGCTTGTGGTTTACTAACCTGACTAGCTTCGCTAACACGAATATTAATCAAACGTTTTAAACTTAAAATCCAGGCACCAACAATGATCACCATAATAACTGAAACACCAAAGGTAATAACGAGGTTACGATGCGGACGTCGTTTTGGGATTACAACATGGTGATTAACTTCATAAGCAGTATGACCATGAGTGACCGAAGGGGTTAAGGTAAAAATTTCCGGAGTAATTTTAGGTTGCTCAAGTACAGCAATTTTTTTAGACGTAGCTTTTTTTCTGGTCGCCGTTGTCTTTTTAACTGTTCGCTTCTTAGCGGTTTTTTTAACCGGGGTTATATTGTCAGTTTTTTTTGCTCTAGGCATATATTAAAAACTTAAAACCACTACTTCCATCACTTCCTGGGGTAAATCTTTTTTATTGATCTTTAATTTTTCTTCATAACGAGGCTTAACGCCAATTGCTTTTAAAAAAGTTTCTAGTGAATCAAGTTTATTACCTAACTTTAATCCAGGAACATCATAATGCATCGGAATAACAATCCGCGGTTCAATTTGATTAATAACTTTAACGGCAGTAGCGGCATTAATCGTATACACTCCACCAATCGGTACCAATAAAATATCAGTACCCTCAAGGCTTTCCAGCTGTTTATTATCAAGTTCAGTGCCAAGATCACCTAAGTGTGTAATTGAAACATCTTCAACCTCAAAACGATACATAATATTAGTTCCCCGCTCAGCGCCTTTAACAGTATCATGATACGAAAAGACTCCTTCAATAAAAATACCTTTAACTTCATACTCACCGGCGCCAGAAATAACATACGGATTACCTTTAACCGCCGCGATATTATTATGATCATCATGTGCATGACTGATTGTGACAATTTCGCTTTCAAGGCGAGGCAATTTTAAACCAACTTTTTCTGGTAAAAATGGGTCAGTGATAATCGTTACAGTATCAGACTGAGATTTACCCTGAAGTTTAAAAGCTGAATGTCCGAACCACGTAATAAACATACATCCGAAGTAAAATTAACTAATTAATAAATGAACTGAGGAGTTCATTTCAATACTAAAAGTATAGCTTTTTTTATAAGGTGTGTCAACGAAAAAACAGGTAATTTTTTGCTTGTTTCGGCCGTAATTTGTCAAATCGCTTAGATACGCTATAATGGAAATATTACACTAAAATACTATAATTTTTATCATGGAGCCACTATACACACCTCAATCATTTTCACCCCATGACTTTACTCCTCTGCATCAAACTGTAACCCGCCCCCGACGCCGCTGGCCAAAAATTATTCTCTGGTTTATGGCAACAATGGGAGGCTTTTTTGGTTTCTTTTATATCAACCATAAAATTAACCCGACAAATAACCCATCATGGATTGATAATATTCCAATTATTGGCCAGATGAAACATTTGGCCGAAAGCGCTGATCGAGAATTAAAAGGTGAGGATCGAGATCGAATTAATATTCTCCTCCTGGGAGTTGGTGGAAAAAATCATGACGGCGGTCAATTAAGCGATACGATCATGATTGCCAGTATAAAACCATCAACCAAACAAATTGCTTTATTTTCTATTCCTCGCGACTTAGCTATTCCACTAGAAAATCTAGGTTGGCGAAAAATCAATAATGTTAATGCCTTAGCTGAGGGCAAAGAACCAGGCTCTGGTGGTGTTGCCACAAGTCAGGCAATTAGTCATCTCCTTGATTCTCCGATTGATTATTATCTGCGGGTTGATTTTGATGGTTTTGAAAAAATTATTGATGAAGTCGGCGGTATTAATGTCTATGTTGATAATACACTGGATGATTATAGTTACCCAATCCGCGGCCAGGAAGATAATCTAGATTACTATAGCCGCTTTGAACATCTTCATGTTGATGCTGGCTGGCAACATATGAACGGCGACTTAGCTTTAAAATTTGCCCGTTCACGTCATGGCGCCGGGGCAGAAGGAACTGACTTTGCCCGTGCTCGTCGTCAACAAAAAATTATTGAAGCTGTTCGTGATAAAGTCCTCTCCGCGGATACGTTATTAAATCCAAAAAAAGTTTCAACCATTCTTGATCAACTTAATAATAATATTTCAACCAACTTAAAAATCTGGGAAATGATTAAACTTTTTGGTTTGGTAAAGAATGTTGATAAAGAACATATTATTAATAGAGTATTAGATAACAGTGCTAGTGGACTTTTAGTTGATGGTGTCGGCGATAACGGCGCGTATATCCTCTCGCCGCGCTCAGGAGATTTTTCTGAAATTACTTATTTGTTTGCTAATCTTTTTGGTGATCCGCCAACACCAACTAAAAATAAAAAAACTTCAACAACACAAGAAAAAGTAAAAGTAACAATTCTAAATGGTACCTGGATCAACGGTCTTGGTAGTCGAGTCGCGGTTGATCTTGAACAAAAAGGTATTACGGTTGTAGAAATTGGTAATTCCAGTCGGCATAATTTTGAAAAATCAGTTATTTATGATCTTGGCTATGGCACAAAGCGTTCAAGTCTTGAATCTCTTAAAGAAATTACTGGTGCAAATATTGCCCCGACGTTACCCGATTGGTTAAAAGAAGATGTTTCAGTGGCAGCTAAAACCGGCGCAACCGAACAACCTGATTTTATTATTATCCTCGGAACGGATGCTGATAGTAGTAACTCTGGCATAGAAAATAATAACTAATCATCTTAGCTTGCTTTTTTGGCTAAAATAAGTAAATATAAGAGGCTATGCGTCTTTAGTTATTGTTAAACACCTTATGTCCTCTACTCATCATTCGCCTCATTTACCTCTTGTAGTTATCTTTGGGCGAACTAACGTTGGAAAATCAACTCTCTTTAACTGCTTGGTTGAAAAACATCAGGCATTGATTTCTGATATTCCCGGCACAACGCGCGATAGCAACCTTGCGACCGTTGAATGGCGTGGCCAACAGTTTACACTCGTTGATACCGGCGGCTTTATGGATCTTAACTTTTTAAGCAATCGTAAAATCAAAGCGGAAACGATTGATGAATTTGTCCAAAAACAAGCCCGTGATTATTTAAAAAAAGCTAATGCGATTATGTTTGTGGTTGATAGTAAAGAAGGGTTATTACCACAAGATAGACAGATGGCTAGTATTATTAAAAAAATTATTCCTGATACTGGAAAAGTGATTGTTATAGCTAATAAAGTTGATACCAGTCATCGTCGACCAGAGGTTAGTGATTTTTATACCCTTGGCCTAGGAACAGTGTATCCGGTTTCAGCCGCCACTGGCGCTGGTACCGGCGACATGCTTGATGACTTATTAAACTATCTTGATATAGAAGAAGTTAAAGAAACACCTGAAGAACAACTTATTACTGAAGAGATAGTAATTAATGAAGAAGAAAAACCAATTCGTATTTGTTTACTCGGAAAACCAAATGTTGGCAAATCAAGTTTATTAAATGCGATGCTTGGCTATAATCGCGTTATTGTTAGCGAAACGCCACACACCACTCGTGAACCACAATCAACCCCTTTTACTTATAAAAATAAAGATCTGCTGTTAGTCGATACCGCAGGAATAACCAAGCACGGTCACAAAACAAAAACTCTGGAAAAATTCAGTATGGATAAAGCACGAGCTTCAATGCATAAGGCTGATATTGTTTTATTAATACTTGATATTACTGAAGCATTAACCAAACAAGATTCACGCTTAGTCGAAGAAATTATTGATCGAAAAAAAAGTTTAATTTTGATTGCAAATAAATGGGATAAAATCAGTGAGCGAGATACAAAAAAATATACTAACTATATTTACCGCGACTTGCCTTTTGCAAAATACGCTCCGATTCAATTTATTTCCGCAAAATACCATTCAAAGATTGATCACCTCTTAGATTTGATTATTTATGTTAATAAACAGCGTCATATTAGTCTTTCACAGAATAGTCTTGATTGGCTAATGAAAACTGCGATTAAAAAACATCGCCCAACTAAAGGTAAGGGAACAAAATATCCTCGTTTATATGAGTTTACACAGACCGAAACTAATCCACCGACCTTTATGATTCGAGTTGGGGCTCGTGAAAGTCTGGCCGATTCATACCTTCGTTTTCTTGAAAACCAGCTACGCGAAAAATTTGGCTTTCTTGGCACACCAATCTCAATGTGGGTTAAAAAGGGTCGGGATGTTCATGGGGCGCATGATTCGTAAAATTGACAATATAAATTAAATATGTTATTTTGTATAGCAAATAGCTCATTAACATACCTGTGGTTATGATTAAGAAATAGTTTATTTCTTAGAGTTTTGAGGCTAAGAGGACTATTTTTTAATCATAACCTAAACTAAACCGAAAGGAAGTAAAATGGAAAAGGCAGTAAAATCCGTAGATAGTACATATTATTTAATGCTTTTAGTCTTATTTATAGTCTTAATTATATTTATCTATCTCGGTCTTAAATTTATAGATCCGGAGCTAGACATCTTTGGCCCAAGAACATGGGGCAAAGAAATCACCTATGTATTAGGTGACGATACGGATACAAATTTTATCCATAAAAGAGTCATCTCTATGGATGATGAGATAAAGATGGGTGATAGTGTTTTAATGCTAAAAAAATCTGTCATAGATTATAACAGATTTTCCGGCAAAGAAGTTGGACGTGGCGAAGTGATATTCATATTGAGAGATGATCAACTGCCAATGTGGCGAGAAAAATATAAAGATTATGAGACAACGCCTAAAAAAATAGAAGTTAAAGTAATCAATGACTATAGATGGAAAAAAGGAGATAAACAACTTAGCCATTAACAATTTGCAATAAATAGTTACGCTTGTATAGGTAACTATTTTTTATTTACAAAATATTTTTAACACTGAAGAGCCAAATAAACTCTCTAACTATAAATAGAAAATGGGCTCCTCTTTTTTATTTAAAATATCATTTAATCGTCCTTTATCCTTTTAACTTTTTCCTTTATACTAACTAATATATGAACCTCATCATCGGCCTTGGTAATCCAGGTAAAAAATATGAGCAAACTCGTCACAACGTCGGCTTTATGATCGTTGATGAGGTTGCTCGTCTCTATAACCTACAATGGCAAAAAAAACCAGCCTTTCAAGCTCTGCTTGCGATTGGAAATAGTTGCATACTTGTAAAACCACAAACCTTTATGAATGACTCGGGAAAAGCTATTGGCGCTTTAGTGCGCTATTATAAACTAGTTTCTCGCGGTATTTTTGGTTTAAAAAAAGATACTGACTTAACAGACTCCATCACAGTTATACAAGATGAACTTGATCTGCCTTTAGGCACCTATAAAATTTCACACAATCGCTCAAGTGCCGGGCATAACGGCGTACAATCAATTATTGATCATCTAAAAACTAAAAACTTTACCCGCCTACGAATTGGGATTATGACTGAATATAAAAAAAATATTCCTGGCCAGTCTTTTGTTTTACAAAACTTCAGTAATCAAGAAATGAAAGAAGTAAAAAAAATTATGCCGGATATTATTGCTGAGCTTAAACTATAATTTCTACTTAGCCTCGATTACTCTTTAAACTAAATTAGCACTCTCGGTTTTAAATTCATTTTTTCTGCCACCCTCACTCTGCTTACAAAAGCACTATGGGGGTTATTTTTTACAGATAAAAAAATAAAACTCTTGACAAAGTTTTATTTCAAATTAATCCTATAGTTCAAAATAACTCTCTACGGCTTACCACCATTAATATATTTTTTGTTAAGCATATCCTCAACTAAAACCATGCCAGCCGTGGCAACCGGAATGGATAATAAAGCACCAAGTATACCAGCTAATGAAAATCCAATCATCAAAACCACAATACTAATAATCGGATTAAGGCCGGCGGTTTTCTGCATAATCTTTGGCACCAAAAAATTATTTTCAATCTGCTGAATAACAATATAGAGAATAGCTGTTAATAACACTAAAGATGAAGACTGACCTGAGGCAAGAAAAATTGCTGGGATTGCTCCCAGGATTGGCCCAAGATAAGGGATAAATTCGGTAAAGCCAGCAATAATAGCTAAAATTAAAGCATACTTAACACCAAGAATTAACAAACCAATATAAGTTAAAACAAAAATCGCTAAGCATAAAATTAACTGACCCCGCATCCAAAGTCCAATTCGCTTTTGCATTCGCATTAGAACATCCATAACATATTTTTGTTTATGAACTGGCGTAATTGACCATACAAGTTTACGAATCGAGTTCTCTTCGGCCAGCATGTAAAAAGTTATCACTAAAATAACAACAATTGAAAATAAACTACCAAAGAAATTAAAGACAGTTGAGAAAATATTATTAGTAATCGAAGGTAAACTTGTTACTGAACTTGAGAGAGAGTCTTTTAAATTATCAAGCCAGGCATAGCCAGACGTATAACTTCGAAGGTTTGTTAAATAACTATTAATTTTTTCAATATAAACCGGCAGGTCATTAATCAGCTGTCCGAATTGTGAAATGATTGGAGGAATAACTAGATAAACCGAAATACCAATTGCGCCTAATAACAATACATAGATAATAGTAATGCCCAAAACTCGCGGAATAGCACGTTTCTGCATCCAATCAACCCAGGGATCAATTGCACTGGTTAAAATAATTGTTGTAAAAAGCAAAACCAAGATATCACTAATCAAATAACCAAAATAAAGGGCTAATAGAACTAGGATGATTCTTAGTAAGCTTGAGGTTGTAAGAGTGATGCGCACTGATTGGGGCTTCTCAGGCATATCATAATAACTTAACGGCCATTAAAACGCGGACGCCGTGGGCCATTGAAATCACGGCGAGGAGGGCGATCAAAACCGTTGCCAGGTACTTCTTTGCCTTTCTCTTCTTGCCATAAAGCATCATTTTCCGATAAACCTTTCATAGTTAAATTAACCCGACCCATCTCATCGATCTCTTTAATCCGTACTGTAACTATATCACCAATTTGGATAAAATCGCTAGGGCGACTAATACGATATGGCGCTAATTCAGAAACATGAACCATACCATCTCGACCAGCGACTAACTCAACAAAGGCACCAAAATCCATTAAGCGCACAACCCGACCAGTAAAAATTTCACCTACTTCAAATTTACGAACAATATTATTAATCCATTCGATAGCTTTTTTTACACCTTCAACTTCAACGCCACAAACCATAACTAAACCAGAATCTTCAATATCAATCGAAACGCCGCAAGCATCAATAATTTCATTAATAACTTTACCACCACTACCAATCACTTCGCGAATCTTTTCCGGATCAATCATAATAGTTGTAATACGAGGAGCATATTGTGAAAGCTCAGGGCGAGGATTACTAAGAGCTTTATTCATCACCTCAAGTATTTTTAAACGGGCGTCTCGTGCTTGGTGTAAGGTTTTTTCCATAATAACAGTATCAAGACCAATAGTTTTTGTATCAAGCTGAATCGCCGTAATACCATCAGCCGTACCAGTAATTTTAAAATCCATACCACCTTCACCGTCTTCAAGGTCTTGAAGATCAGTTAATACTTCCCAACGACTCATGTCAGCGCTTGAGGCCAGACCCATGGCAATACCAGCCACAGCTTTTTTGATTGGTACACCAGCATCAAATAATGCCAAACTTGAGGCACAGGTTGAAGCCATTGATGATGAACCGTTTGATCCGAGTGTTTCACTCACAACTCGAATTGTATAAGGAAACTCTTCTTTACTTGGTAATACCGGCACTAAAGCTTTTTCCGCTAAAGCACCATGAC
>CAYZML010000011.1:0-16548 GCA_964479555.1 uncultured Gammaproteobacteria bacterium
GTTATTCTTAGGTTTTATCTTAGGTATTCTCTCAATCATTTCTGGTGGAAAAATTGCGATTGCTCTTTTAATTATGGGTATTCCGGTCTTGGATGTTGTTTGGACGATTATCCGCCGACTGTTACAGGGGAAAAATCCTTTTCGTTTTGCTGACCGAAAACATCTTCATTTTCGCTTACTGGATGCTGGATTAAGCGCCCGCCAAACTGTTATTGCTTTTTGCTTTACTTCTTTTGTTTTTGGCCTCTGTGCCTTATTTTTACAGAGCAAGGGGAAAATATACAGCTTACTGATTCTTTTAATTCTCATGATAGCTGTTATTGCTGTATTTAACTGGCTTGACAAAAGACGTCTAGTACATTAATATAGGCTATATTGTTATCCTGGCTTTTGGTCAGGATATTGAATTATCTATTGAATTATTACTATGAAACACGCAATTATTAAAACTGGTGGCAAACAGTATCTTGTACAGGAAAAAACTGTTATTGCTATTGAAAAATTAAAGGGCGAAGCTGGTGAAACAGTTGCCTTTGAAACCTTAGCGATCTTTGAGGGAGTAGGGGATGACTTAACGCTTGGAAACCCTAGTTTGGGTAAAAAGGTTAATGCCGAGATTATTTCGACTGCTAAAGGCGATAAGGTTAGTGTTGTGAAGTTTAAGAATAAAACCAGATATCGAAAAAATGTCGGACATCGACAAATTAATACTAAAGTTAAGATTACGAGTATTATATAAGCTTATTTTTAAGTAAAATAAGAAAAAGGAGCGTAGTAGTACGTTCCTTTTTGTTATTAGATGTTTATTATTAGATGAAGTTGACAAATAATATAAAGTATGATATAATATCATATTACAAGTACATTCACAAAATAAAAAAACCTAAGATGAGAACATTTTCTGTTTCTGAAAGAGGAGTTGAAGAAGGAATAAGAGTCGAAAATAATGACCTCTTTCCTTTCTGGAAATTCTTTATGGTCCACAAATCTCGACCCTATTGGATCGGCGTTAGTTGCAAGGATTTGGGAATAGTAACAGATATAGAAACAAAATATTTTGAAATAGAGGAAAGGGTAAAACTATCCCTAGAATCTTCTACTGGATTCATCAAGAAGGCAGACCTTATCACTCTAAAGAAAAAACCTGGGCATTTTCTTTTTATCAAAGAGAGGAGGAAAAGTGATAATTTCCTAGTCTTCTGGACGATCAATTCTGGTAAAAACGGTGGGGTGAAAATCACCAGTACTGGCTCAATAATAAAAAAGTATATAGAAACAAAGGAAGGGACGGACAAGATGAGCGGGAGAACTATTTATGTTTTGGCAGAAATCATCCCAGGTGGAGGAATGGAGGCTGATATAACAGGGCATGATGCGCCGAGCTTCCGATTCATCCGTCACAACGGGGAAGAGCTAGTCTCAGGAAAAAATATTAGCATTAATGGCCGCTACTTTCATAGGTAGTGGCTTTTTATTTTTGCCATAATACGACCACAATTCAGAACAGGGGTGCCGAGTTTGACTCCGATTCTTTCTCCGCAATTTCCTACTTTATTAGGAAAAATAAAAAAAATCAGATAAAAATCCGATTTTATAAAGATGCGGGACATAAAGGTTTTTTATTTATAAAAAACCTCGTAAATACGAGGGTGTTCGGATCGTCCGATACCAAAAAGTGAGTGCAGAGTGAACAAGACTCGAACCTACCAACTTACACCTCATTCCTAAACTTCAATGCGTGCCTAAGTGTTAACTCATCAGCATATTCAATATTAGCTCCACTTGAAAGTCCTTTAGCTAGGCGAGTAATCTTTACGCCTGATGGTTTTAGCAATTTCGTTAGATAGAGTACGGTTGTTTCGCCTTCAAGGGTTGGGTCAAAAGCTAAAACAACTTCTTTTGGTTTTAAGGTATTAAAACGATTAAGTAGTTGTTTAACTTTTATATCGTTTGGTTTTATGTCTTCTAGAGCATTAATCAATCCATCTAAAACAAAATAATAACCCTTAAAAATACCAATATCTTCAATTGTAAATAAATCACGGCTATCAGCTACAATACATAGAACACTACTGTCCCGTTGAGTATCAAGGCATAATGAGCATGGATCAGATTCACTAACGCGTTGACAGATTGAACATGTATGCGTTTTCTGAGACAGTTCAGCAAGAGACAAGGCCATTGACTGAAGAAAATCAGGAGATTGTTTTAGTAAATAAAAAATATATCGCTCAGCGGTTTTTGGTCCGACTGAGGGTAGATGGGAAAAAAGCGAAATTAGTTTTTCAATATGAGAAGGAAACTTCATTTAAAGTTTTAGGAGAGGGGTTTAGTATGATAATCAGGAAAATAAGAACTATAAACCCAATTTTTCTAGTCCACCCATTTCCTGCATTTTCTGTGCGATTACTTTTTGCGCTTTTTTAATCGCGTCATTAACTGATTCTTGCACGGCTTTTTCAATTTGTGCTTTTGTCATACCGTCGGCAATCATAACTTTGCTAATTTCAAGGTTACCGTCTAAAGAAATAGTTACCCCGCCTTTTTCGGTTGTGATTGATTCAGTCGCAAGAGCGCTTTGCATTGTTTTAGCCTGCGAACGTAAATCTTTGATTTGTTTAAGTTTTTGAAACATATAATAAAAATTAAATTTATAAATTAAAAGCTAGGGTCAGGTGGTATATCATAATCGGTTTTGGCCAAATTCTTAAAACTAACTGTTTCTTCATCAAAATAAAGATCAACCTGACCGACTGGACCATTACGATGTTTAGCAACATACACCTTAGCAACTTTTTTATCAGCTTCAGTTAATTCTTCAAGCTGGTAACTACGATCAGCCGCCTTGCGGTAAATAAAAATTACTACGTCAGCATCTTGTTCAATTGAACCTGATTCACGCAAGTGAGCTAAGCGGGGGATAGCTGGTTTTACTTGCTCAACCGCACGTGAGAGCTGGGATAAAGCTAAAACCGGAATATTTAATTCACGTGCCAGACCTTTAAGGGCACGGGTAATTTCGGCCACTTCCTGAACACGATTATCGCCATACTTACCCCGACCTTCCATCAACTGAAGATAATCTATCACAATCAAACCGAGTTTATGCTCCATCTGTAGTCGTCGTGCTTTTGTTCTAATTTCCATAATATTTGCGCTGGCTGAGTCATCAATAAAAATTGGGGTTTCGGCCAGTACTCCCATCGCTTGTCCAATATGCGAAAAGTCATCATCTTCGTCTCGGTCTGATAACTTACCGGTTCTCATTTTCCAAAGACTAACACCAGCCTCAGCGCATAACATTCTATCAACCAACTGCTCTTTACTCATTTCCAAAGAAAAAATACCAACTGGAATTTTATTAATAACAGCGGTTTGTCGAGCAATATCAAGCGCAAGCGAAGTTTTTCCCACGCTTGGACGGGCGGCTAAAATAATTAAATCTGATTTTTGTAAACCGGCTAAAAGATTATCAAGGTCAGTAAAACCAGTAGCAAGTCCGCGTAGTTTACCTGATTGCTTATGTAATTCATCAATACGGTCAAACGCTTCGTTTAATAAAGCATCAATCGGCTGAAAAGCTTGCTTTAAAAATTTCTGAGAAACATTAAAAAGTTTTTGCTCAGCTTCATCAAGAATTTTATCTATTTCCTCGTCTTGTTCATAGCCGAGTTCGCCAATCCCAGCCGCCGCAGTAATTAAACGTCGCAGTGTGGCTTTGCGCTGAATAAGTTCAGCATAATAAACAACATTCGAAGCAGTACCAACTGAATTCGCCAGGTTGGCAATATATGACCGACCACCAACTGCCTCCAGCTTACCTTTTTCTTCAAGTTTTGAGGTTAAACTTAAAATATCAATTGGCTCACGATGAGCATATAACTCTTTCATGGCCGCAAAGATTACTCCATGGCTATCTTTATAAAAATCTTCTGGAGTTAATACATCAGCTATCTTAACGATTGTATTTTGATCAATCAATAACGAGCCGAGGACAAAATTTTCGGCTTCAAGGTTCTGTGGTGGTAGCTTATTTTCAATTGAGGAAGAGGTGGGGAAGCTCATAGTATATACATCGTAACGTGAAGTAATATTTAACGCAATAGGATAACATGTTGATTATTTTTTATTTAATATTAGCTAATATTTTAATTAAATAATATGGAACTATTGACAAAAAATTAAATATATTATATGATAATAAATCATTTAATAAACTAATTTAAATTTAAAAGGAGAAAAAATGGTTAGGGTAGCAAATTTAAAAAAATGTGAAACAAAAACAGTGGTTATCTCGCTAAAAAATGGATTGATCATAAAAGGCGACGTTTTTATTACAAAAACTCAATCCGGCTTTGTACATCCTAACGAAGAGGAAATTGGTCTAAAAAATATTTCCTTTTTAAGGGAGGAAACTCCTAAAATTCAAATTCCATCAACTATAATAATTAACATTGATGATATATCAATGTATGGCATTGCTGAGGAATTCGAAACCACCACCGGTCGCTTATAAAACTTTTTAGCATTAAGCAGTGCTTAAGGGGCTAAAAACCCCACGAGCCACTCATAAACTTTACTTGACGAAGTAGAGGTAATTAAATGAGTGGCTTTTTATTGCTTAGATTAGATTATTCTTGGTATAGTTAGAGGTATGAAATTACATATTATTATCATACCTCTTTTAATTGTAACCTGTTTTGTTAGCCCGACTTTTGCGGCTGATGTGACTGATTCTGATAAAGATGGTTTAATTGATCGTCAGGAAGAACAATTTAAAACTAATCCCCATAATCCAGATAGTGATAATGATGGGTATGTTGATGGTTTAGAAATTAGCCATGGCTTTAATCCCTTATCAGTGGAAATAAAAAAATTGGAAAAATCAATTTTGATTGATACAAAAAAACAAGAACTGTATCAACAGCTTAATGGCGTTACTATTCGAACTCATACTGTTTCAACTGGTAAACCGTCAATGGCTACACCAAAAGGGGAGTACTTAATTGGCAACAAAAACCCTCGTGCCTGGTCAAAAACATATGGATTATGGATGCCATATTGGCTTGGTCTAAAAGGTACAAAAATGGGAATTCATGAATTACCTGAATGGCCTAATGGTTATAAAGAAGGTGCGGCTCACCTTGGTACGCCGGTTTCACATGGTTGTATTCGTTTAGGTGTTATCGCGGCCAAGATTGTGTATGATTGGACCGAAGTTGGCACAAAAGTAATAATTAAATAAAAGTTAATTCTTATGATTTACCTTGATTATAGCGCAACAACACCAGTTGACCCTGAAGTTATAAAAAGTATGAAGCCTTTTTTCTCTGATCACTTTGCCAACTCGGCTTCAGTTCATACACCCGGGCAAACTGCCCTTAAGGCGGTTGATGATGCACGCTATCTAATCGCTGATAAACTAAAAACTAAAGGTAACAATCTTATCTTTACTTCTGGTGCAACCGAAGCTAATAATTTGGCTCTCTTTGGCATAGCCAATAATTATACTTTTAAAAATGTTCATATTATAACAACAAAAATCGAGCATGCTTCAATCCTTGAACCATGTCATTACTTAGAAAAAAGGGGTGTAAAAATTACCTATCTTCCGGTTGATCATACTGGCCTTATTAAACCTGACGATGTTATTGCCCATATTCGACCAGAAACCCGTTTAATTTCAATTGGTTATGTTAATAGTGAGACGGGCTTAATCCAGCCGATTAAAAAAATTGGTCGTCTTATTAGTAACTATAATAAAAAAAGATATACTGAGTGGCTAAATACTCCGACTCGCCGCCGTGGAGTAAAGCCTATACCGATTTTATTTCATACTGACGCCACTCAGGCGCTTAATTTTCTGGATTGTGCGCCACGTTCTCTCCATGTTGATCTCATGAGTCTTTCGGCACATAAAATATATGGTCCAAAAGGAATTGGGTTACTGTATTGTCACAGTGATATAAAACTTACCCCTCTTTTATATGGCGGTCATCAAGAAAGAAATTTACGGAGTGGTACGGTTAATGTTCCGGCCGTAGTTGGATTTGCCACTGCTTTTATAGCACTATCTCACCAGCAGAAAAAAATAAGTAAGCACATAGCTAACCTACGCACTCTCTTATTAAAAAATTTAAAAAAAGAATTGCCAAAACTTATTATTAATACTCAGCTTGAAAACAGTATTCCTTCGGTGCTTAGTCTTTCTTTCCCTAGCCTTGAAGGAGATTTATTACAAGCGCTACTTGATAAACAAGGTGTTGCCGTTTCAACCGGATCGGCCTGTGCTTCGGGCGATATAACAACTTCGCATGTTTTACAAGCAATGGGTAAATCTGAGTTAGTTGCGCGCGGAGCAATTCGACTTAGTCTTGGCAAGCAAACCACGCTAAAAGAAATAAAAATTGTTGCGAAAATACTACCCGCGACTATAAAAAAGCTATTAGCGTCTTCTCACTCTGTGACTGGATAGGAATTAGAAAATACACTATACTATAGGTATGAAATTAGCGTTTTCCAAGGTTTTACATTATATCTATCTTGGGGCTGGTAGATATCGAACGGCAATGGCCGACTTTTTTTTGCGCAAGAGTACGATTATCTACTTAAGCCTAGGTTTTCTTTTTAATCTTTGTACTTGGTTTTTAGCTATTGTATTAGTACGATCATTATCAGATAATCTTGCTATTACTCATTATAATATCATCTTTGGTATTGATAGAATTGGAGCGGCTAGTGAACTTTATAAAATCCCGGTCAGTGGTTTAGCAATCATGGTTATAAACTTCCTGCTGGCCGCCTTGCTGGTACGAAAAAATGAGTCAATGCCCGGGCATCAGTTACTATTGCTCGGTGTGATTATCAATCTCTGGGCACTGATTGCTATTTATTTACTGTATAGCGTTAATTTTAGTTAATATTTATATGGAAGCACAAATCATAAAAATTCTAGTACTATCAAGTTCAGCTTTTTTAGTAGCGATGTTTTTAACGCCATTGTGGACTAAGATTCTTTATACATATAAACTTGGTAAAACTATTCGTAACTCTGGCGCAACTCCAATTTTTTCCAAACTCCATGCGGCTAAAAGTGGGACCCCAACCATGGGTGGCGTACTTATCTGGGTAACAACAATTGCTTTTGCTCTCATTATTTATTATGCCGGAAAATGGACTGGATCAGATTTTCTTCACCACTTAAATTTTCTTTCTCGTTCTGAAACGTGGCTACCTCTTGGCGTATTATTAGCGACTGCTTTGGTTGGTCTACTTGATGATTGGCTTGATGTTAGAGGCAAGGGATCAAAAGGTGGGGGAGGATTAAGTATGAGCAAACGACTCTTGATCTATACTCTAATTGCCGCGATTGGTGCTTTATGGTTTTATTTTAAACTTGAACGGGATACTTTTAATATTCCTTTTCTTGGACATTTTGAACTTGGCTGGAGTTATATTTTAGTTTTTATTGTTATTATCGTTGGTACAGCTTTTTCAGTTAATCAAACTGATGGACTTGATGGCCTCGCCGGCGGTGTTTTATTAACAAGTTTTTCCGCTTATTCTGTTATTGCCTTTGTTAATGGTAAATTTCAATTGGCGACTCTTTGTGGAATTATTGTTGGTTGTTTATTAGCTTTTCTTTGGTTTAATATCACTCCGGCACGTTTTTTTATGGGTGATACCGGCTCAATGAGCCTAGGCATTACACTTGGTATTATTGGTATGTTAACCGATAGCGCGGTTATTTTAATGATTATTGGTTCAGTGTTTGTTTTAGAAGCAATTTCAACTATCATACAAATTGTTTCAAAAAAAATTTGTGGAAAAAAGGTTTTTTTGTCAGCGCCAATTCACCATCATTTTGAAGCTCGAGGCTGGTCAGAAGCAAAAATTGTTATGCGTTTTTGGGTTATTGCCTGGATTTCAACTGCGCTTGGTTTAGTTGTTTTTTTTCTTGATCGGATGTGGTAATAAAATAAAATTAAATAATAAAAAATAAAATGTATGTTTGCCCGTCTACGTGCTTATTTTCACCGTCATAGTGGATCAAATCAGGCCATTATTGATCCAAAGTTTATGCTCACTATTATTTTATTAATTGCTTTTGGCCTTGTTATGCTTGGTAGTGCTTCATCAGTCGTAGCGTATAATTCATATCATGACACCTATTATTTTTTAAAACACCAGTTAGTTAGTGTTATCTTAGGTGGTTTGGCTTTTTGGTTTTTTGCTAAAATTGATTATCGTCACTTTCGTAAAATTGCTTTTTTTCTTTTACTTTGTTCACTTGGCCTATTATTATTAGTTTTTATTCCTGGCTTAGGAAAAGAGGTTAATGGCTCTCGAAGCTGGATCAACTTATTTGGAGTTTCACTTCAGCCCTCTGAGTTTGTAAAATTAACTTTTATTATGTATCTAGCGGCTTTATTTGAAAAAAGCTCTGATACACCCCAGCGCTTTAAATCATTTATTACTGTTTATGGAGTAGTGGCTTTATTAATGCTTCTTCAGCCTGATCCAGGTACACTCTTTATTCTCACTATAGCGGCCTTTGCTGTTTATTATATTGCCGGTGGCAGTACAAAGCATATTTTTGCCTTAATAGCTGTTGGTGTTGGTTGTTTATTATTACTAATGGCTATCCCAAAAGGGCAGTATCGCCTTGATCGTTTTCGGTGCGTCTTTGATACGAGTTACAGTCCCCAGGAAGCCTGCTACCAGCTTAATCAATCCTTGATTGCGGTTGGATCAGGGGGAATTTTTGGCCGAGGTATAGGGGAGAGTCGACAAAAATTTCTATATTTACCCGAAGTCCAAAATGACTTTATTTTTGCTGTTATTGCCGAAGAAGTAGGGTTAGTGTTTAGTGTTATTCTTATTGTTTTATTTGGTTTTCTTTTTTATCGCTCCTATATTATTGGCATACAAGCACCTGATACCTTTGGACGTAATGTAACGATTGGCATTGAAATGTGGTTAATCGTACAGCTTATTTTAAACATTGGCGGAATTATTAGATTATTACCAATGACCGGCGTACCATTACCATTAATTAGTTATGGCGGATCAGCCATGATCTCGGCCATGGCTGGACTTGGTATTATTGCTGGTGTTAGTAAACATCTTAAAAATAATACCGTCATTACTAAAAAATTAAGATAGTAGTGTATGAAAAAATATATTGTATTACTACTTATAACTCTTAGTCTCAGTGGCTGTAGTTTAATAAAACCTCCAGTAAGAAACACTGAAATAATTACTAATAAAAATTTAGTGACGATTCCGCCTGGTCAATTTTATTTTTTTTCCGTGAACTGCCCTCATTGCACTACGGTTAAGCAATATATAAAAGAACACGGCGTTAAAAACCGTTTATATTATGTTGAGCGAGAGGTTACTAATGATCAAGATAATGTTGCTCTTTTACAGAGTATTGGCCAACACTGTAATATTCCTGCTGATAATTTATCAATACCGTTTTTTTGGGATGGGCAGAACTGCTATCAAGGCGCCGACGAAGTAATTGCTTATTTTGAAAAAATAGAAGTAAAGTGATATAGTGCGATATATTCTTATGAAGACTGAAAAATCAATTAAACCCCGACTACGCTTAGCTCCTTCGCCAACCGGTTTTCTCCATTTAGGAAATTTTCGGACGGCCTTATTTACGTATCTACTTGCTCGTCACTGGGGTGGCGAAGTGATTTTACGTATTGAAGACACTGACGCAAAACGAGAAGTCGCTGGCGCCACTAAAAACTTAATTTCGACTTTAAGTAAGATGGGTATTACTTTTGATGAAGGCCCACACTTAGGCGGGAACTACGGCCCTTATATCCAAAGCGAACGCCTTAAACTCTACCAAGCATATGCTAAAGAACTGGTTGAAAAAGGTTGTGCCTACTATTGTTTTGCAACTCCTGAAGAACTTGAACATATGCGTCAAGAACAGGTGGCTAAACATTTACCACCTCGTTATGATCGTCGCTATCGCAATCTTTCCGTCGAAGAAGTACAAAAACGGTTAGATGCCGGACAGCCGTATGTTATTAGACAGGCCATGCCGCTTGAAGGCGAGATAATCGTTCATGATGAATTACGAGGTGCTATTACATTTCAGGCTAAAGAACTTGAAGACCATGTTTTATTAAAATCAGATGGTGGTGCGACGTATCAGTTAGCTTCAGTAGTTGATGATCATTTAATGAGTATTACTCATGTTACTAGGGGAGATGAATGGCTACCGTCACTGCCAAAAAATATTCTTTTATATCAAGCTTTTGGTTGGAAGCCACCTTTATTTATTCATTTACCTCTTATCCTTAATAAAGCCGGGGGAAAATTAAGTAAACGCCAAGGCGATGTTTTTGTTGAAGATTATATTAATAAAGGCTACTTACCCGAAGCTTTAATTAATTTTTCTGCGCTTCTCGGCTGGCATCCAAAAAATGATACGGAAATATTCTCCCTAACTGATTTAATAACAATGTTTGATGTAGATGGCATTGGCGTTAGTCCGGCAATTTTTGATCAAGAAAAACTTGATTATGTTAATGGGATATATATACGCGAGAAAAAAATAAATGAATTACTAGAATTAGCCAAACCTTTTTTCATGCCCTTACTAACTAACGCCCCTGAGCATAAAAAAAGTAATGAATTTTTAACCGCGGTTTTAAATCTAGAGCAACCTCGCCTCCACTATTTAGGGGAAATAAGTGAGAATGTTAATTTTTTCTTTAAAGAAGAATTAAGCTATGAAGCTGATCTGCTTATATGGAAAAAGTTAACCAAAGAAGATGTTAAAGAAAATCTTGAGGAAATGTTAAAATTATTAGAATCTTTTGCGGAAAAAAATTGGGAAAAATCACAACTTGAAACAACTATCATCACGCATCTTAAAGCTAATAATAAAGCATTAGGGGACTATCTTTGGCCGCTCAGAGTGGCTGTAAGTGGGCGTAAAGCCAGCCCAGGGCCTTTTGAGATTATAGATATCTTAGGTAAAGAAGAATCAATGATAAAAATAAAAAAAGCCATTGCCTTGTTAGGTTAAAAATGTTATAATAGGGGAGATATATTATTCCCATGCAATCACTAAAACGAATTTTGGTTGTCGCGTTTGTTATCATAAGTATTACCATTATTACTAATGGTGTTTTTGGCGCAACTACTCAGTCGACTGGTAACGACGAAATTGATAGTCTCAATAAAGTTATTACCGAACGGAAAGCCCAACTTGATGAAATCAAAAAACAACAAGACGCTTACCGTGAACAAATAAAGAAAAAACAATCAGAACGTTCAAGTCTTGAAAATCAACTTGAGATTATAAGTGATCGTACGGCCGAAACTAAGCTTGGACTTGAACAAGTAAAAATTGATATTGAAACAACTAATCTAGAAACACAAAAAGTTGCCCTGGAGATTGTTGAGCATGATAAAAAAATTACCGATAATAAAGGTCATCTTAGTTCAGCCCTAAAACTACTTAATCAAGAGGACAATAAATCACAGCTAGAAATTTTGCTGCTTAATAATTATTTAACTGATTATATTAATCAAATCACCTACCTAGAGAATATTAATGACAAGATTGCCGATAACCTAACTGATCTTCGTTTTACTAAAGAAAAATTAAAAGAAAGCCAAGAAAAGTTAATTGCCAATAGTGAAAAATTAAACCAGTTAAAATCTGAGCTGGAGAATCGTCAGGTTGCCCTAGCTAATGAAGAAGACACAAAGAATTTTTTACTTGATCAAACAAAAAATTCCGAAGCTGAATATCAATCATTGTTAGAAAAAGCCAGACGAGAACAAACCGCGGCTTCGGCTGATGTCTTAAACCTTGAAAAATCATTACGAGAAAAAATTAATCAGCTAGGTAAAGACGGGGTTAAGTTAGTGTACAACGGTTTTATTTGGCCAATACCATCAAAAACTATTACCGCTTATTTCCATGACCCAGACTATCCCTTTCGCCGAATTTTTGAACACCCCGCCGTTGACATTCGTACACCACAAGGTACGCCGATTCGCGCCACGGCTTCTGGGTATATTGGCCGTGCCAAGGACGGGGGTATGGGCTATAGCTATATTATGATTCTCCATGCTGATAATCTTTCAACGGTGTATGGTCACGTTTCAAAAATCTATGTTAAAGAAGATGAATATGTTACGCAGGGTCAAATTATTGGCCTTTCTGGTGCTATGCCTGGTACGCCTGGCGCTGGACCGCTCACAACCGGCCCGCACTTACACTTTGAAGTCCGTTTAAACGGTATACCAGTTGATCCATTAAGTTATCTACAATAATCAGACATGCTATGGATATACTTGCCACTATTGCTCCTTTAAACAGCTCTGTCTTTTCCGAACTTTCACTTGTGATTGCTATTGGCGCTTTAATGGCAATCATCATGAAACTTTTAAAGCAACCCTTAATTGTCAGCCACATTTTAACCGGTTTAGTGGTTGGGCCCTTTTTCTTAAACTTTCTTCATTCTACCGAGGTATTTCAATTATTTAGTGAAATTGGTATCTCAATTTTACTTTTTACCGTTGGCCTTAATCTAAGCCCAACCCTTATTAAACAATTTGGTCGTATTTCTTTATTGACCGGTATTGGTCAAGTTGTGCTAACTTCGTCAATTGGTTTTTTTATTGCTCGCTTTCTTGGTTATACACCAATTGTGGCTACCTATATTGGTGTAGCCTTAGCTTTTTCCAGCACAATTATTGTCTTAAAACTCTTGGCTGATAAAAATGAGCTTGAAACTCTACATGCTAAAATCACGGTTGGTTTTTTATTGGTTCAAGATTTTATTGCTTTGATTCTCTTATTTTCAATTCCGATTATTGCCAATCCAAACCTCTCTTCGTTATGGATTATTGCTATGCTGATCAAAGGAATATTAATGACCGGTATTATTTGGATTATCTCACAAAAAATCCTAAAACCTTTAAGTAACTTTTTAGCCCATTCACAAGAACTATTATTTTTATTTTCCTTAAGCTGGGGTTTTATTATCGCTTCAATTTTTAAATTAGCCGGCTTTTCCCTTGAAACTGGAGCTTTAATTGCCGGCGTTTCTTTAGCGGCTCTACCAATACGATATGAAATCAGCGCACGCTTAACATCGTTACGTGATTTTTTTATTGTTATTTTCTTCATCATGCTTGGAACACAAATTGCAGTGACTGATATTATTACTATTTTACCTAAAGCGCTAATTTTCTCATTTTTTATTTTAATTGGTAATCCCTTGATTATTATGATTATTATGAGAAATAATGGTTATCGGAAAAAGACTAGTTTTAAAACCGCTTTAGCTGTGGCACAAATTAGTGAATTTTCTTTAATATTAGCCACTCTTGGCGTTACCCTGGGCCATCTTGATGTTTCGATTCTTTCAATGATTACGATGATTGGCTTAATTACAATTTTTATTTCAAGTTATTTAATCCTTCATGCTGATAGTCTATATGACCTTTTAGAAAAATGGTTAGGCTGGTTTGAATTAAAAAATCTAAAAAAGAAAGCTTATGTGCCAATTCATTTTCCTGTTATGATTTTTGGCTGTAACCGAATTGGTTATGATTTTGTTCAAGCTTTTAAAAAAGAACAACGCGAATTTTTAGTTATTGATTATAATCCAGAAACAATTGAAGAGTTAACCACTGATGGTGTATCAGCTCGTTATGGTGACGCTAGTGATATTGCTTTACTAGAAGAACTAAATGATAAAAAGCTTGAAATTGTTATTTCAACCATCCCAAATCTTTCAACTAATATGCTGATTACTGAAACAATTCGTAAAACTAATAAAAAGACAATTATTATGACATTAGCTCATACAATCAACGACGCCTTAACTTTATATGAAAAGGGAACAGACTATGTTATCCTGCCTCATTTTCTTGGTGGGCAGTATGCGGCTGATATGATTATAAAAAACGGCATGAACCGTCGTCGTTTCTCAACACTTAAAAATCAGCATGTTACCTATCTTCATGCAAAACTTACTCTTGGTCATGAACATCCGACACATACCCCTAACTACAATACATAAATATGCGTCGATTTCGCCTTATACTACCAATAGCATTGCTACTTATTTTTGCTGGCGGTGCTTACTTTTATTTATCACGAAAAACACCCCCCTTACCGTACCAATCTCGTTTAATATCTAATGAAATAATAAACGAAGAATCAACACCAACTAAGACCGAAACTCTAACTCCAACAAAAGTTACTCCCAATGAAGTAAAAAAGAAGATGAATGATCAGAAGTCTACTACAGAAAAAGAAAAAATATTAATTAATCATAATGTTCCTTTTACAAGCCAGGCACCGACTGGCGGGTGGGCTGATGAACGCCAGCAAGATGGTTGTGAAGAGGCGAGTGCAATTATGGCGATGGAATGGGTAAGAGGAGAATCTTTAAGTAAACAAGAAATTCTTCAGGAAATTTTAACTCTATCAGATTATGAACAAACCACCTATGGTGAATATCGCGATATTAATCTTGCGGATATTAAAAATTGGATTTTTGCAGATTATTTTAAGTACAAAAACATTACTCACCAAAAAAATATTAGAATAGGGGATATTATTAATGCTTTGTATTCAGGTAATATTATATTATTACCAATGAATGGTCAGAAGCTATATAACCCTTATTTTACTGCCCCAGGCCCCGAACGCCATATGATCCTTGTTCGTGGCTATGATCCTACGAGTGATGAATTTATTACTAATGACCCAGGAACAAAAAGAGGGGAAAATTATCGCTATAAAAGCGAAATAATTATGAATGCTATCTTAGTTTACCCAACGGGTTATCATGTCACAACTGATGAAAGTTTAAAAGAAATGTTGGTGATAGGAAAATAAACTCCTACTAAACTTTGAGAATAAAAAAAAGAGGCATAACAACAAATTGCGTTGTACATGCCTCAGAACATAGTAATAAGAACAAAAAACATAAAATTACCCAATAAAGAAAAGTCCACCGGATCGACGACCGTCAGTGTTCGAAAGATTACCCTCTTTACCAAAGTCCATACAATCGTCCTCGACGCCGAAATTAAGAGAAGAGTAACGAGACGCCCAATTCACGGCGGAACAATCATAGATCGGGGTATTACTGTCTCTTCCTAAAATGTCAGGATACATGACAAAAGCCATGGCGACATCAAGGGGACCGGAAAGAATAAAGCTTTCCGGAAGTGATGACATTTGCTCAATATCCGCATTAACTGAAAAACCCTGTAAAGCGGTTGGAAAATAAATACCGACTAGTGATTCTTTTTGGATTTGTTCCACAATCCGTTTGTATCTACTTCCCTTAACAACGGTAACGCTTCCTTTTAATGTATTTTTTTGATAATTAGTAAAAGAATGTTTATAAGAAAAATCTAAAACATAGTAATGCTGCTCGTATGATTTACCGGCTGCTGTAACAAATTCTTCAATCATGGCTCCCAAATCAGTTAAATAAGTTTTTGGAATAATTATTGGAAAATAGGGACTCTTTAATAAATTTTTCAATTGTTTATTCGAAGATAATTCATCTAAAAGCCTTTCCGCCTGATCCTCATAATCAACCAAAGACATAGACGGATCTAAACCGGTATTAGTAAAACCTTTGAGAAAACTTCTTTTATAATTAGTTGGCGGCTGTTCAACAAAATAGTTCCTAGCGGGATCACAGACTGCTGCTTTCAGGTTAAACGGAATTCTTCTGCCGTTCTTATCAAATAGAGGCTTTATCCCTTCAATAACCTGTAAGAGCGGACCTTGAACGCTGACCTTTAAGTCACCATTTAATATCTTATTAACAACTTCTATGCCGCCTAACTGATCTATTAACGCTTGTGTACGACCGAATGTGAAATCTGGATATTTCATTTTTAAATTTCTCCTTCTCTTAAGCTTTTAGCCCAAGAGTAATTATGACCCCTTTCCCGGAGCCATTGGGATCTAACCAAAATGGTAGATATGTAATTATCTATCATATATACCTATAAAAATCAATAGATATAGATAGCACTTATATGTATTTAATTACCTATACCGACCTGGTAGATTTTTTTAAAAAAATAAAACAATATTCCCTTATTTAAAGAAGGGGTATTATTTTAGAATATAAACAGAATCTATTTTTTCTTTTTCTTAAACTCAACCGCAACCTCCATAATCTCATCTTTAAGCTCAGTAACTAAAGAAATAATATGAGCCACTTTTTTCTTAAGTTTTGGATTTTCTTTTTGAATAAGAGGCATGAGCTCATTAACAAGAGCGCTAATAAAGGTCAAGACCCCGACAACCTTAGTTGAGTTTGCAAATTTTGCTTTTGCCATATAATAAAATTAAATAATATATTATTTATAGTATATCATATATAAGGCTTGCTCTACCATAACCTTATATTGCTTTATCATTATTATTTTTTTATACTAATAGATATGAAATTAATATTCCGTATTACCTTATACAGCCTTGGTTTATTAGCTTTTTGTTTTGTTATTGCCGGTGGTTAC
>CAYZML010000012.1:0-15304 GCA_964479555.1 uncultured Gammaproteobacteria bacterium
TATATAAAGCCGACCAAGAGCGTCGTTCTCTAACTGAGGCTGATATAAAGGCTAAAACTGAAGAATGTAGCCATAATGACGCTCTGGCACGGGCGTATGTTGAGCCAATTCGCCGTCGTGGATTACGAACAACCGATCCCCGAGTTTTTTATAGCCCAAAGCTTAATCGTTGCCTATATACCTATCTTGTTATTAATCCAAAACTACCGGAAGCAACAACCTTTAATAGTTTTTTAATTTA
The DNA here is from genome assembly GCA_964479555.1 of uncultured Gammaproteobacteria bacterium. GTDB lineage: Bacteria > Patescibacteriota > Patescibacteriia > Patescibacteriales > Patescibacteriaceae > Patescibacterium. The sequence goes on from CAYZML010000012.1 coordinate 242, forward strand.
TGACCTTAAAAAAAATCGAAAGTTATTTTTAGGAGAAGGGGAGAGTATTAAACGCTGGGATCGCTATCTTGATGTTATCGCTGAGTTAGAACAAAAATAATATACATCAAGCGACATAATGTGATATACTATACAGTATATTAATATATAGTTATAAACTGTATGCCAAAAACAAAAAAAACTTCTGTATTACCTAAATCTACTCCTTTGCCTATGGCTATGTCTTGTGGTTGCTATCATCACTCTGGTGTTGGTAAATGCTGGATGTGCTGGTTATTTAAATCATTAATCATTCTCTTTTGCGCGTTTCTATTAATGTGGATTGGATTCTGCTTTGGTATTTTAAAAAATCAAACAATGTCTTATTATAGTCAAAACTCTGATATAGTTAGTCGTGATAATAGATTTTGTGGCACACCTGACGCTATGAGCCGTCGAATGTCAAAAAGCTCACTGGAAATCATGGGGCAAGACGTTATAAAACTCTTAGAAAATACTCCTAACGCTGATTTTGACCAAGAATTTCTTTTGCAAATGATTGTCCATCATGAAGGTGGGATCGAGATGGCGCGACTAGCCCTTGAAAAAAGCAAAGATCCAGAAATTTTAAAAATAGCTCAGAATATTATTGATAAGCAGACTGAAGAAATTGAGACAATGAAAACCCTTGGTAAATAAATTTTTTTACCATATTTTAAAAGCCCCTTGATCAAGGGGCTTTTAAGTTAATTAGAGGTATATGATTATACTGGATTAAATATGAAATTGACAATATAAAGATAATATTATATAAAAAAATATAAAGTTCTTTTAAAAAATTTTTCAAAATCTAAAATTGATTAAAAATGAAAAAGTTAATACTACTAATAGTAGCGCTTATAGTTGTAGACTATTCCTGTCTGTCTAATGTATCAGTGGCAGATCCAATATATAATCTAAAAGGGATTGCTGAAATTCATGGTGATTCTATGGTAATAGTTACTACAACAATCAAAAAAACTATTTCTGAACCATTTTTATTAAAAGGTGCTCAACTAGTTATAACAATAGATACATCAAGATTTAATGTGTCTAAAGCTTTCCTTGATTCGGCCGCCATCCCTCAGCCTTTCTTTAATTATATGTCATCAGGAATACTTTCTGTTATAATTGCTATTCCTGATTCTTCTATTGAAATTGGGGTTTCAGATTATTTTCTCACCCGCATCATAATAAAAGGGAATATAACCGGTAATAATGATTCGCTTTTGAAATGGAGAAATCAAACCAACCCTTTTACAAAGATATTTATTATTGGAGATAATGGTCTTATCGTGGATGTAACAAACCCAGCTGGCCACTCTATGATGATCTCTCATTTTCTTAACATAGGAAATCTAGGGGATAATGAATCAAAACAATTCTCTTATAGTCTTTCTAACGACCCAAACCCTTTTAATTCATCTACTAAAATTACTTTTTCTATTCCGAGGGAGGATAATGTAAGGGTAGTAGTATTTGATATTATTGGTAGAGAAATCGCTGTAATATTCTTAAATAAAATAAGAGCAGGAAAACATACTATTGCCTTTAATGGCAATAATCTTGCTACTGGCACTTATTTTTATCAATTATGGACTGGGGATAATTTTATAGGGGCAAAGAAAATGACTTTAATGAAGTAAGAACTTAAAACTCTTATACTAAAATAATAATTTATTAGTATGGAGGTTTAATATAAACTAAATTTAACGAAGGAGGGATTTTGAACCTTACAGAACAATCAATTTCGTCTTTAAAAATAGGAAATATTTTTAATATAGCGACTTTTTTCACTTTTCTAAGGGTGGTACTAACTATAGTGGCAATCTGGGGTATTAAGAGTCAAAAAGTTCTCTTAAGTGTTGTCGCAGTCGCGCTTGCCGGAATCACTGATTTTCTTGACGGTTATTTAGCACGAATTTTCAAACGTGAATCAAATTTTGGAAAAATTTTTGATCCAATTGCTGATAAATTCATGCTTATCATTCTTTATTGCTTCACGCCCCTTTTAGCTTTATTGGTAACCATACTGGAAATCTGTGGAATAATACAATCGGCTAAATTAAGAAATTGTTTAAAAGCCCATTATATTTCGCCTATCAGTAAACAGATAACAGTCGGTCAGATGACTCTTCTTGGTGTCTTGATGCTGACACAATTTTTTAGTAATCTTGGTTGGCTAATTACCCTGATCGGTATTATTTTTGTCTTCTTGTCATATATACGATTTATCGTGTATTCTAAGGATTTACGAGATTATCGTAATTCCCAGAAAAGACACGGAGGAATTTGGTAGCTTAAAAAAGTAACAAGTTAAAAACATTTTAAAAACCGGATCAAAAAAAGACCCGGTTTTTTAATATCTAATAGGGGAGAGGTTAGTTAAATACTAAAGATAAGTTAATTAAGTTAATAATAGATAATATAAATTATTATGTTAGTAAATTATTTTTACTATATAAATATATACTTTTTGTTATGTATACTATGGTAACTAAAAAGCAAGAGAGGACTGGCTTCTTTCATAATTTATAACGTCGCACAATATAACTTATACGACGTTATAGATTAAATAAAAGGACTGATTATAATATATCAGTCCTTTATAGCTAACTTAAGGGTTACATCTTCTATGCCGCTGATTTTTTATCGTTTAAAGCTAGCTCTATAGCTCTGGTTAAAAATGATTGGGATCTTTCCAAAAAATTTTCAAAGCTATCAACAAAGTCCTCTAAATTTTTATTGCCTTTATGGGCGTATATAGAAAGCTTTGTTTCCATTTCCCACCAATTCTGATCCTCAAGACACGTCCTGTCACCCTCTCTTGTTACATAGAGATGCCTTACCTTAACAATATTATCTTTAAAGTCACAATAGACTCTGACTTCGACACCATTCATCTTTAGGGCATTTAGTTCAAGAATAATAACTGTTGAGTCTTGCTCTGGAATTGATTCAAGCCGAGGCACTAACCCTAAACGGCTGTCGCCTGATAGAACTTCTATTATTTTCTTTTTTAGCGGATATAACTTTTTCATTTTACCTTCCTTCCATTATATCTTTTTGATTTTATAAAAATATTTTTTTTGCTTAACAACAGAAAATTTTTTATTTTTTTATAAACCTCCTTTATATACTTAATTTTTTATTTATTTTTAAAATATACTATATATAAACATTTTTTATAAAAAATGTCAAATAGTTAATAGTTGTTCCTTAAGAAGAAAAGACCTATCTAAAAATAGGCTTATACTCCCCTACTACTATTAATTTTAATTAAATAACTAAGAAAACAATTTAAAACTAAGTTGAAATTTTTCTACGTTGGCTTGAAGTTTTTTTACCGCTGGTTTTGTGCTATCTAAAGCCATTATTAATCTAGATTGAAGCAATAGAGAGTCCTTTAAATCGCCCATAATAGCACGCTCCTCGTCATTAAGCTCATCTAAATTATTAAAATTCATTTTACTATAAATTTTATGTAATTCAGTCGTGGTCAAACCAAGATAAAAAATGGGTAAATTTTGTAATGACTTTTTAACTAATTTACCCTCATCAAAAGAAAAGCCATATTTTAAATGAGCCCCTCCCCTTTTGGCCTTTTTTAGAATTTTTTCTTCTTTTGCTTTAGCTCGTTTACCTAAATCATCATTATGTAATTCATCAAAAGCGGCTACCACCTCGCCAGTGATTTTATTAACAATCACAGTATCAACACCATTGATATAATCATCGTAAACTGAAGCCCGTGCCACAATATAATCAGACCCAAGTGTCTTCTGTAATAAAAATGTCATAGCTACCTCAACCTCAGTACCAACTTTTTTCTTACGTTCATACCGCTCTAATAAACGTTTAGTAATACTTTCCTCACTTTCATTTTCAAAACCATAATTAAGAATAAATGATTTTCTAACTTCAGCGTCTTCAACTCCACTCCAAAGACGATCACTATCTCCAACAACTTTTTTATCCATAGTAATTTCAGCCTCAGTATATATATCAGAAAATGAATCCATGTTAATAATACCTTCTTTATTAACAAACTTAGTCTCTGTTTCATAGTTGATATGCTCGGAAAATTTATTCATTCCCTCCTGCCAAGACTCATTGGTCTTTTTTTGAGAAAAAATCTCTTGAGAGATTAGTGATTGACGATATTCCATATAATGTATTATATTACGTGATATTAAAAAAAATCACAACTAAAAAATCTTGACTTATTATGATTCCTATACTATCATAATAAGAATCATACGTATTAGTATGTAGTAACCTTATTATGCTTTTGGGCAAGTTTAATAAGGCTTTATTAATCTTAATATATATCTATGAGTGACGAACTCACCATGAACGATGACATGAACCATGATGACATGGGCGGTGAAGAAGCTGCGAATGACGATGCCGAAGGTAATGGCGTTCCAGCTGATGATCAGGATGACGAAGCCGGTGCAGAAGAAGGTGACATGTAAAGCATCGTTTTATAAAACAAAAAAACAATTCCGTGATTGGAATTGTTTTTTTGTATCGCTTAAAGTAAGTTCTTCTGTTATACTAGCTAGTATATGCTTGATCTCGTTACATTAACTAAAACTATTAGCTACGGAGGGATTTTTATTATTACCTTTGCTGAATCAGGTTTGCTGATTGGTTTTTTTCTACCAGGAGATAGCTTGCTTTTTACAGCGGGATTATTAGCGTCACAGAATATTTTGGATATTATGATTCTTATTCCCCTCCTCTTCTTTGCCGCCGTAGCTGGCGACACAGCGGGTTATGCCTTTGGGCATCAATGGGGACAACGATTATTGCGTAAAAAAAGATTTCTCACCTTTGATAAGACTCACGTAAAAATGGCGGAAAACTTTTTTAAACGTTATGGCGCAAAAACAATCGTCATTGCGCGTTTTTTGCCGGTTATTAGAACGTTGGCGCCGATTTTAGCCGGTATTGGACGAATGCCATATACAGTATTTTTTTTCTATAATATTATCGGGGCTTTACTATGGTCAACCGGATTAATTTTACTTGGTTATTTCTTAGGTCAAACGATCCCCAACGTCGATCAATATATACTACCGTTACTGGCTGGCGTTGTACTACTAGGCTCTTTACCGTATATTATAAAAATATCTATTAATAAAAAAGCTCGAAAACACGCTTGGCAACAATTAAAAAGTGTCTTTCAATAAACTATTTTTTAAATGTTTCCATACAATTATTATAGCTATTAGCTTCGTTGTTATACGCATCTAATAATTTCCTAGTTCGACCAGCGAGATCATTATATTCTTTAACGAGCTTATTATAAGCACCTACTGTTGTATTATACTCAGGGGTATTCTTAGGTAATCGTTGAAGTTCCTGATCTTTAGCATCAATATAGAGTTTCAAGTCGTTTAGTTGCTTTTTATAGGTTTTAATAATTATCTCACGACTATCATTAAAATTACCACAAGCACTCAATGGTGTACCAAACTCCTGAGCGATCATCCAGATACGCTTGCCTTCATACATCCCCTGCTTAGCCGCAACACCAATTTCGCTATAACCCTGATGCATAATATTTTCACGGTGACCAGGACTATTCATCCATGAAGTAACTAAATCAGCGCTATCATCAAAAATACCCATAGCTAGATTTTCACCAACTAAAATATATTGATAATTCACTGCCTCTGCAAACTCAGACGGTCCTTTACCAGTTTTTGAAATATGAGAAAAATAATTATTTTTAAACATATCATCAACCTTGGCTTCGGCAGCCATAGTTAATAAATCATTACTACGCAAAGTCACTAAACCGCCGGCCTCACGATATTTATTGGTTAAATCAATAATATCAGTGGCAAACAATGGGGTAACATCTTTATCAGGGCCATCTTGTCTAATAAACGATGAAGAAGCTAGTAAAAATCGATTAGAAACTTTGGCTATTTTTTCGTTTAGATCTAAGTGATTATAAAAAATAATCCCCAACCAACCTAACACTAAAAAAACTAGCACTCCCCTGCCTGTTATTCGTCTAAACATATAATTGATTATATTTTATATTGTAACATGGGGTTAGTAATTAGCAAATTTTAATTTTCTTGTTATACTGTACTTATATATGAAAAAAATATCTCTTATTATTGTATTGATATTATTAATTGTCGCAGCTGGTTTTCTACTAATAATTGACCCAAATATTATACTTAAACCCCTACAGTCATTTGGGGAAAAATCTAATTCGCCACACAACTTTACTGAATGTTTGGCGGCTGGCTACCCTGTTCAAAAAACCTATCCTCGTCGTTGTATTGGTCCTCATAATCAATTTTTTATTGAAGAAGTACCTCGAGACACAACTACTAATATTAACATCATTAAAAAACCCGCCACGGCACTTTATAATATTATTCAAGTTACCACCCCTCGACCCAATGGAAAAATAACCTCACCCCTTACTATTACTGGCCAGGCACGCGGTAGCTGGTTTTTTGAGGCTTCGTTCCCAATTATATTAAAAGATGCGAATGGAGTTGTTTTAGCAAAAACATCAGCTGAAGCAAAAGATGAATGGATGACAGAAAACTTTGTCCCCTTTTCAGCGACTATAACCTTTCCCGTCCCAATCACCACTACCGGCACACTAATTCTTAGAAAGGATAATCCTTCGGGTTTATCTAAAAATGATGCTGAACTAGAAATTCCAGTACAGTTTAAAAATTAATAATTATACAAAAAAAGCGGTTGAATACATTCGACCGCTTTTATACACTTTTAACTTTTTTTACCCGGAAATAAATCTCCCATTATATAGTATTTGTGCTTCTCCATGAGAAGTTTTGATTTTACAAGATGAGAGATTTCTGAAAATAATAATGTAGTGCTGGTGATTATTAGTATTTTTTTCGTACAAAAAGACGGTGTTATTTTTTTCTGAAACTTCTCCGCCTTTTGTTGAAACAAACATCAAAATACCGTACTGATTTTTTACACCGATATCTCTGTTAAGAGAATTTTTCAAAATAAATCGTCCACCACCGGCTAAATCAGTCTTACAATAAGGAAAGTGGGCTTTAACGTCTTTGTGGCTGAGCTCAAGTATATTATTGCCACAATCAGCTAATTCAATATACTCACCTCCAGTGGGCAATCGAAAGACACCATTCTTTGATAAAAAAATATCATCACTGATGTCAATTGATTTCCCTATATCCTGAATCCTTAGAATATTGTTGATATTATTATGATTTAGGGTAAAAAAATTAAATGCTTTCTGCATCTATAACTTCCTTTCGTTTTTAAGTTAATAAAAGTGTTTATTTTAATAAAAAGAACTGACGCTCATTATAGCGTAATTTTATTATTTTGGCAAGTGAATAGTTAAATTAGAGGGCGGAAACAATCGTTAAACCCATAAAGTTCAACTCAGGATAAAAAACCAGTAAAATTCTAAGCAATAAAATAAACAAGCCAACAATAATCAAGCTAAATAAAAGCACACCGAAAAAAAATAAGACTTTAAAACCAGTTTCCATATAGTATATAATCCCCTCCTTATTTATAGTATACCTTATCACCGAATCGTAAATCAATATAGTTGAGCGTCGGCAAGCGATTCTTTATTTCATATTTAATCAATGTATCAAGTCGATCAAGTTGTGCTTCCATTGGCTGTTTAGAATTGAGATATAATAACTGGCCACCTTCTAAAACAACTATAACTGTATCACGCTCTTGCGTAACAGTAATTTGTTTAGCTTTTAGATAAGAAAAACGGCTACGCAGTAACGATTGAAGTTTGCCTACTGGCTCAATAACCGATCGTTCTGACTCGCTTAATCGACGAGCGGTAATCTTCGGTTCAGCGTTATTGTAGATAACCACCGTATCAGTTAGTGGCGTTGTTTGCGTTTCAAGTACCCAGCCTTCAGCATCAAGTAAATAGTATATATCATTTTCAAACCAATAAACCGCGGCGGACTTCTCAACCAACTGGATAATAAGTGTTTGGGGAATTTTTTTCTGTATTCTAATGTTAGAAAAGATATAATTATTATTAATTTTTTCCAACAACTGCGCTTTCTTAAAAACCACTAAACGAGATTGGGGTAAAATCCATAGCCGCGTATCATTCGTTTGCTGCTCAGCCATTTCTTTAATAATACGGGCTTTATTTTCATACGTACCTTTTACTTCAATATGTTGTATGATAAAAATATTAGAAAATAAAAGAAGCCATAGTAACGCTAACAAAAAAAGAAAACTTAAAAATAAATATAACCAAACTTTAAATGACCATCGGGAAGTAGAGGTGCTTATTCGTGACATAGCTAACCGATCAGCGCTTCGACTACGAAAATAAGGGTTGCCAACACGATGGTGTGGCCGATGAAGCGGGCTATAACTTTTATAATAACGATTCGGGGTCATAATAATGCCCGGTAAATACTACCGATAAGCTCAATAATTTATACTATAAAATGTCGCGAGAAAAACTAACGAATAAATTCAATCCCGCCCATATATGGTAGTAATACTTTGGGAATTTTAATCGCTCCGTCAGCTTGTTGATAATTTTCCATAATCGCGATCAACGCGCGTGGACCTGGATTAGCTGTTCCATTAAGTGTGTAGACTAAACGTTTTTTGCCTTCCTCATCAAGATACTTAATATTAAGAGCGCGTGACTGATAATCAGTACAATTTGAGGTTGAAGTGATTTCTGCCCAATCACCAAGACTACCTTCGCCAGTTGCTTTACCTGGCAACCAAGCTTCGAGATCAAAAGTTCGAAATGATGGCGCGCCAAGGTCAGCCGTACAATGATCGATAACTCGGAAAGGGATTTCTAAACCATTAAAAATTTCTTTTTCAATCTCGAGCATTTCTTGGTGTAAGGCTTCAGCTTCACGTGGTTTACAGAAAATAAACATTTCTAATTTTTCAAACTGATGGACGCGAAAGATTCCTTTGGAAAACTTTGAGTAAGCACCGGCTTCAGTGCGAAAACAATGAGATAACGCCACATATTTTTTTGGGGCTGTAAGATCTAAGACTTCATCCGCGTGATAACCTCCTAAGGTAATTTCTGCCGTGCCAATCAAACCAATCTCTTCGCCAGTAATTTTATAAATTTGGCTTGATTCACCGCGTGGATTAAACCCCAAACCTTCGATTACTTCGAGTTTAGCTAGGTCAGGCGTAATCATAAAAATATAACCATAGCTTCTCGCAATATCAATCGCATAGCGGTTTAAGGCTAAACTTAACAAGGCTAAATCATTTTTTAGATAATAAAACTTACTACCAACAACCTTTGTGCCTCGTTCAAAATCAATCAGATCAAGCGCTGTACTTAATTCAACATGATCTTTGGCTTTAAAATTAAACTCGGTAACTTTTCCATTAATCTCAAGCACCGGATTTTCAGTTTCGTCTTGACTTACTAAAACATCTTTGTGAGTTAAATTTGGTACTTCTAATAATAACGTTTTTAATTTTTTTTCGACCTCGTTAGCTTCGCTTTCTAAACGAGTAATTTCATCCCCGATTGCTTTCATGGCTATAATCTCAGATTCACTTGGTTTTGTTTGAGAACTCTGATTACGTTTAGCTCGTAATTCTTCAATTTTGGTAATTAAAGATCGGTGCTCAGTATCAACGACTAATAAGGCCGAGACATCAGCTCGGCTTAAACGGTTAGCGCTGTTAGTGGCTACTAAATCAACATTATCGCGAATAAATTTAATATCTAACATAACAATAGGTATAATAATAGACTAATAATACAGTTTTTTTGCCTTAAAGTCAAAAACCATTGTTTCTTAACAATGGTTTTTTGAACAACTAAAAAATAGCTTAAGAAATTTTAATAATTTTATAGGTCGTATCACCTTTTGGACTATGAACAACTACAACATCACCAACTTTTTTACCAACAAAAGCAAATCCCATTGGCGATTCATTAGAAATTTTTCCGCTTAAAGGGTCAGCTTCATTAAAACTAACAATGGTGTAAGTTTTCTCTTGGCCATCAGCTTCAGCCACAACTTTTGAACCCATACCAATAACTGATCGGGAAGTATTTTTAACAACTGTTAAATTTTTAAGTAAGGCACTAATTTCAGAAATACGACCTTCATTAAAGGCTTGTGCTTCTTTAGCATCAGCGTACTCAGCATTCTCACTTAAATCACCAAGCTCTTTAGCCTTTTCAATCCGATCAGCAATCTCTCGTCGCTTAACTGTACTTAATTGTTGTAATTCTTCTTCTAGCTTAGAATACCCTTCTTCGGAAATAATTTGGTCGCTCATAGACGTATAGGAATAAGTAATAAATTAATGGCTTCTATTGTAGAATATTCTTATAGTTTTAGCAAGACTAGATAGTCACCTATTTCTTTTTAGGTGACTATTTTAATATGTCTGATTTTTTAGTTAGGATCATTATTAAGCCGAGATAACCAAAACCTAAGGGATGGTTAAGATAAGGGGTAAAAAAATGAATGATACTAATCGCAACTAAACTTGAAAATAATACTGAGCCGAGCACTGGCTCTGACTTCATTAGTATATAACTGTCTTTTATTAATCGTCCAATTAACCAACCATAAACTAATAAACCAAGTAAACCAAACTTTAAAGCAATATCAAGCCAGCCCCATTCAAAAGCATAAGTGGTAAATTCTCCGTTCACAGTTGAATTAACAATTCGCGGATCACTGGTTTTATATGTTAATGTTTTGCCAAAACCATAACCAAATAAAGGTGAATGTAAAATTTCCTTAGTCATTACCGGCAGTAATGTCCAGCGCGCCGCCGCCGCGGCTTCATCAGTTTTGGCGCGATCAGATAAAAGAGAGATGTCAAAGCCGGATCGAGGCTCAGGATAGGGAAAACGAATTAAGGAAAATAATAAACCAGTACTAAAGACAACTATTACAATTACCGCTAGAGCAGAATAAATTATGTGACGTCGTAAAGGACGATGCTGGAAAATATACGTAATGGCTGTAATGATAATTGCTCCCACAAGACCAAGCCAGAAACTACGTGAGAGACTTGAGATAAGGCACACTAAACCAAAGCTAATTATTAAAAGATAAACAATACTTTTTGAATTAACATAGGTTTTACTATTCTTAACATGAGTCAAATAATATACATAACTTCCAATAATCAACGGCAGAATAAAAATTTGTGATTGAATAAAAATTCGATAAAAACTATTTTTTGAAGCTGTAATCTCAGCAAGTAGATCATGACGTAACCAGGCATACAAATCATAAACAAAAGGAATAAAATTATGCGAAAAAATATAAATTATAAAAATATTTTGTAAACATAAAACCAGAGTTGAACTAAAAGTAACCACTAACAGTCGTTGTGTAGCTTCTTTAGTTTTAAAAGAAACAAGCAATGGAATAAGTATCAGAGCATATAACCATCGCTTACTTTCCAGTACAAAAAAAGTAACATTATTAGATTGTAGCCAACCCACTAATAAACCAAGAATCATAATCCCGCCGAAAGCAAGGAGTGGCCGCCAATATTGTATGTCTTTATACTTTTTTAAAATTGCTTGATGACGCATTGCGGCGGCTATCTCCTGCCCGAACCAAACCGCCATCACGATAATCCATAATGCCATTCGTAGTGAAATGACAGTATTCTCGACTGTTAAGCTTAAAAGATAACCCTGTGAGCCTAAACATAATTCAGCCACTATACACAAAAGGCCGTATTGAATATTTCTCAAACTAAGTAATATAACAGCAATAATGAGAGTACTCATCGCTATAGTAGCCACTAGCTCATAATGAAACCCTACATAAGACACTATTGCTAAAACAAACGTACTGAAAAAAGTTATTAAGAATAGATTTTTTAGCTTCATAAACCAGTAGTATCTAAAGATAATGAGTCACCGACTTTAATATCATACATTTTGGCTGTACCGGCTAGTACTTCAAGTACCATATCAACCGCACCACTTGAGGGATAAGGTGTATATGGCTCACTTGATTCAGGGGGGAGATTTAAGCTCATACCAGTAACTTTTTTATTATGGAGCCAAATAATATCAAGTGGAAAATGCATCCGACGCATAACAAAGACGTGCTCGGTGCTTTGAGAAAAAACAAATAGCATACCACAACGTGCACAAATTGACGGTCGATCACTTAAGCCCTGAAATTGTTCTGCTGGTGTATTAACAACCTCAACCTTAAGAGGCTGACCATTTAATACAACTGTAGTGGTAGAGTGCTGTAATGGACGAGGCCAAACGACCATAACAGCTAAACCACAAACGGTCATAATAACCGTGACACTAATTGTTGTTTTAAGCCAAACCATGTTTTTCTTTAATAATTTTTAAAGCACTCTGATACTTACGTGTGGCCGGTAAAAACGGCAATAATGTATAAGCAAAAGCCGGTAACCATGTGCTAATCGTACCGCCGGTTCGGACTGAAAATAAAGCTTGGTTAATCCAGATACCACGATGATTTTGCTCACTCATTGTTAACCATAGATCCCAATCCTGAAAGCGCTTAATAGCATTATCAAAACCAGGAAAATGTTCACGTCGCAGTAAGGCAGTTGTATGAATATAAGGCATCGTCCGTAAACGTGTCAGGTCATACGGAAAAGAGCGAAATAATTTTGCACCGTAATAAAAAGAGCTGTAAGCAAAACTGACTTCGGGGTGACTTTCTAAAGTCCCTACCATTACCGCTAGATAATTATTTTTTAAAGTAACATCAGCATCACAAAATAATAAAAAATCTCCACGGGCTAATTCTGCTCCCCGATTACGCGTCGGGTTTGACCCTTCATTATTTTTTGAAATATAAGTATATTGCTCACTTTGAAAACGAGGCTGATAGGTTTTAATAACCGCTTCTAAATCATCAGTCGAGCCATCATTAACAATAATTACTTCCCAATCATGATACGTCTGTTGTAATAAACTCTCAAGACAACCACCAAGAGATGTTGCTTGATTATAAATCGGAATAATAATTGAAACTTTTTTACTCATATAGCTTCTAAGAGAGAATAAATTTTCTTTACTTGTTTTGACCAAGCCATAGAAACAGCTTTGTTATAACCATTCATACTCAGCCTATGACGCAAGCCTTCATCATCATGTAGGTAAATAACCGCGGCGGTAATGGATTCTTTATCAGTTCCATTAATTATTAAACCACTCTCTCCGTCATTAACCGCTTCTTTTACTCCCCCGCTTTGACCGGCAATCACCGGTTTTTTATATAATCCCGCTTCAAGGTAAACAATTCCAAAGCCTTCATAATCTCCGCCAATCACTCTTGTTGGCATAATAAAAATATCACTGGCCGCTAACCAATTATTTTTTATTTCATCACTAAGTCCGGAAAAAAATAAAACTCGTTTTGCAACTCCGACAGTTTCAGCTAACTCAAGAAGTCTTTTTTTATATGGACCATCACCAATGACAACATAATAACAATTGGGGATTTTTTTTATAATTTCTGGTAAAGCTTGAATTACCATATCCATACCCTTACGTTCAACTAAGCGACCAACTGTGACAAGGATGAAAGCGTTAGTTAGGTTATGATGTAAGCGGAAAGTTGAGACATCTTGAGTCTTAGTTCCTAATGACTTAGTTTCAACCCCGGGATTAACTACGGCGGTTGTTACAGTAGGAAATCTTTTCTTTACTACCTGCTCAGTTGTGGCATTAGCGCAAATAACTATCGTTGCTCGGCGTAGAATTAAACTCGAGAGCCAACACTTATAAACATTCTTAGTTGCCAAAGAAAAATCAAGGCCATGTAAAAAAACTCCATACTTGAAAACCTTAAAAAAAGACAATATATAGGCAATGGTGCCTAAAGGCAAAATTTCGCCTGCCAATACCCATTCTGGCTCTTCCTGCTCTATTATCGCCTTAACCCTAAAAAGCCCTCGTAGCCAGGCAAAAATGGGCAAAAATGGGCTTAAGAGAGCTTTTTGAGCGTTAGTTAAAAGAATTAGCTCATCGGGCCAATATTCAACGACTTTCTGATAATATGTTTCCACACCGCCAAGGGCGGGCGGAAACTCAAGGGCAAGTAATAACGTTTTCATATTAACGAAAAGAAAGTTTAATACTCTTTATATCTTCTTTAGAAAAACCTTTTAACGCGTATAGAGCGACTACATATATCACGCTAGCCAACATAATAGTAATCACCGGATGAAATAAAGTTTTAATACTATAGGCAAAAACTCCCATAATCAAACCGGCAAAGAAAATTCGCGTTATCATTACTATCATTACCTTCGTACGGATAATGATAATTCGCCGTACCACTACCCAGCCAAGAATAATCATGCCGTAGCTTGTCACTACGGAAGTTAGACATGCGCCCAAGACACCCCAACGCGGAATTAACCACCAATTTAACAGAGCGCTCATTAAGGCGGTGATAATAATATTAACCGTATTTCTTTTTTGCTGGTCACAGGCATTTAAAAGTGAACCAATTGGAAAAGCTAAGAACATCGCTGGCACAGCGATAATAGCGACCTGTAAGGGAACAATTGCTTCATTAAATGTGGCTGTAAATAAACTAACAATTTTTTCAGCCAAAGCTATGGTGCCAATCGCAATCGGCACACCAAGGATTAAAGAATAATTAATTGCCCGCTCAAAGGTAATCTGTAACTGTTCACGATTACGTTGCCAATAAACACTCAAGGCTGGGTAAAGTGAGGCGGTAAAAGCCATGGGTAAAAATTGGATAGCCACAATAATTTTAAAAGGCACCTGATATAATCCAACCGCGCGATCACCAGAAAATTTAAACAATAAAACTGAATCAAAAAAAGTGTAGAAACGCTGGAAGACACCATAAACAGCAAACGGTAATGACAAAAATATAATTTGTCGTATTAGTTGTCTATCCCATTGAATGGTTGGTGGAAGTTTTGTTACCCGCCACATCATCGTCGCCGAGTAGATAACATTAAATAAGCTGGCTATGACTAAGGAAAGCATTAACCACTGAATACTAA
>CAYZML010000013.1:0-13742 GCA_964479555.1 uncultured Gammaproteobacteria bacterium
ATCAAAAAAGAAGCATGGTTTTCGTAAACGGATGCAGACAAAAAATGGACGAATCGTTCTTAAGCGTCGTCAAGCAAAGGGTAGAAAAAAATTAACAGTTTAATATGCTTCCACAAGGAAACAGATTAAAAAAGACTCGCGACTTTGAGCGAGTTTTTAGCTCAAAACTAGGGGTTTACGGACGTTTTATTCGGTTATCATATAAGAAAAATGATTTAAAAACTTCTCGTTTAGCAGTTGTGGTTGGTCTTAAAATTAACAAAAGTGCGGTTATTCGTAATAAAACTAAACGACGAATACGGATGATTTTTCAAAAATATATTAAGACCTTTAATCCCCCACTTGACATAGTGGTAAATGCTTTAAAAGGGGCTGATATAGCAACTTTTAAAAATATTAAAGAAGATATAGAAATTATATTAAGAAAAATAGAAAAATAACTATGAAGTCACCTGGTGTTGTTATTGCCCGCGCTGTTATCAAAATATATCAAAAACTTATTTCCCCAGACCATGGTCGACTTAGTTTTTTATTTCCTTATGGTTATTGTCGCTTTAATCCGACTTGTTCAGTCTATGTGGATCAAGCAATTTCTCGTTATGGGCTTATTAGAGGTTCATATAAGGGCTTAAAACGTCTTCTACGTTGTCATCCTTGGAATCTTGGGGGAAACGATCCTTTAATTTAATATTTTATATATGGCTCATTTTTTTACTACAATTTTCTATCAACCAATTTTAAATTTAGTTGTATTAATTTATAACTATTTACCAAACCACGATATTGGTTGGACAATTATTATTTTAACAATAATTATTAAAGTAATTCTATATCCATTATCGAAAAAATCAATTGAAGGACAAAAGGCATTACAGGGGCTTCAACCAAAGCTTGAGGAAATTAAGAAGAAATATGCGGATAATAAAGAGGCAATGAGTCGAGCGATGATGAATCTATATAAGCAAGAAAAAGTAAATCCACTTTCTTCTTGTTTACCCTTACTTTTACAGCTACCATTTTTCTGGGCAATTTTTAGAGTTTTTAGAGATGAATTAACCGGCAAGGCTTTAATATTAATTTATCCCTTTATTCATAATCCAGGCGTTATTAACGCCACTGCTTTTGGTATTATTGATTTTTCTAAACCAAATATAATTTTTGCGATTTTAGCCGGAGTTTCCCAGTTTTTTCAAGCTAAGATGATGCCAATGAAGCCAGCATCAATTAAAACCGATGGTTCGGCTGATGAAAATATGATGTCAGTTATGAATAAGCAGATGTTATACTTTATGCCAGCTCTTACTATTTTTATTTGTTTAACACTGCCGAGCGGACTGGCTTTTTACTGGCTAATCTCAACTCTTTTAACAATCGTTCAGCAGTGGCTTGTTTTTTACCACACAAAGCCAAAGGATAGTGGAGGTAAAGATATTATTGAGGGAGAAATTATTAAATAATAGCCAATCATTTAATTACTAAAAAACGGGCATTTTGCCCGTTTTATAATACCTAATAAGAGAAACTTTGTTATGAGATTAAAGTATTGTATATAAAAGGATATAAAAAGGAGCCCAACTAGGGCCAATTATTAAAAATTAATTAATACCCTTATGTTGAGCTCCATTCCTACGAGTGAATTGGTTTCCGCAGGAATTGAAGCCTTGTTGATTTAAAGCTTTTCTCTTTTACCAATAAATGGATAATTTCGAACATGGGGAGCGAAAATATCCCTTCTTGTATTTTTGTTTTTTAGATCGTATCAACACCGACCTATAGGAAATTACTAGTTAAAGAGAGAGGTTTTTTTACAATAATGATTCTAAGTAAAAAATTGCGAAAAACCTCTAGTATTAAAGAACAAATTATGTTTTAAGTATAGCATATTTTTAAATACCACGCAATAGTTTTAGATAAAAATGATTATTTTTATTTAATATTAGCAATAATAATATTGTTATAGAGTAGTTTTCAACAACTTAAGTCCACATTTTTTTAGACTTAAATAATAAAGTTATACACAAAATTCACTGTTTATCCACAGGGAGATAAAATATAAAAGATAAAACACAAAGCTTAAAAATAATTTTAACCAACCCTCTTAGATTTAAGTATTTTATTTTTTTTAAGTCTTTATCAAAGTGAGGTCACGGTGGGAGTCGAACCCACGAATGGCGGTTTTGCAAACCGCAGCCTTAGACCACTTGGCTACGTGACCATTTTTATATGATACTCTGGCACTATATCAAAATTATCTTTTTAAAACAAGAAAAAGCCTTTTTGGCTTTTTCTTTTATAAACCTGGCTGTATAAATAATTTATTCATCAATAATAACTATAATGTCGGCTTTTTTAATACCAAATTTAAGCGCATCAGTTTTTTTAACCATCCAGACATCAACTCGGTTAGAAAATCGGCGAGCAGTTCGGTCGCGGACAGTAAAAATACGATCACCAAACAATTCAGGAATTTTAATTTTGGTTCCAAGTGGTAAAAAATTAGCCGCGACAGTATCTTCAATACCGTGTTTGCAAACATTAAAACCACTAGCAGTTGTACAAGGATCACCATCACACTGCTCAACCTCAGAGTTATAGGCAGTTAGGGTTACTGACTTAGTATCAGAAATAGGTTCATTATCTAGGCTGGCAATATGAATAGCTTGTTTCCCTTTATTTTCTTTATAGAGATCCATAAGTGGTGAAGTTGTTGGATCAACTACAATCTTAAGATTTCTAGCAAACCCTGAGCCGTCATTAGATTTCTTTAGAAAAAAGAATTGAGATTCGTTGGAAGGATTTGTAGTTAATTTTTCATGTAGGTTTATTTCAGTGCCCGGAGCTTTAATAACTTGATAATCATAATCACCGCTCATAACCCCACTAATATCATCAGCTGCATGAACTGGGAATATTAAGAAATTATAAAATAATGTCCCAAGAATAAAAGTGATAATGTGTTTCTTGGTTCTTTTGGTTAAAAGGGTTAGATTTTTATATCTAAATAAGGCCATAGTCTTTAAAATAAAAACTCCCATCTAAACATAATGGGAGATTTCGTGACAGCACCTTATCATAGATCGATATTTAAGTCAAGTCATAAAAATAAAAAAATGTCAATATTTAAAATTTATATCTTTTAGAAACTACTTTAATTAACTATTTTTACGTAATTAATAAAAAATGTTTAATATTAGCCAAATTATTGTTAATATTTAGATTTATAGCAATAAACTCAAGTTTTATTTTTTCCTCTGATAGGTTATATAAAAAACAATATTTTTTTATTACATTTTTTAGATTTAGAAGCTTCCTGTGAGAAAAATGATATTCAGCTGATTCATATTTTTTTGAAAGCCTAGTTTTTACTTCAATAAAAACAATAAAATAGCTAATATTAGCAATAATATCAACTTCATAGCTATTAACTTTTGTATTAGTTGAGATAATTTTATAACCATGTTTTTTAAGATAATTAATAGCAATTTTTTCGCCAATATCAGAGTATTTTTTATTATGTTGATAGTTCATAATTGAACTTATTTGTTCCAGCTAGAACATTAATAGTCTTGAATTTCTATTGTAGTAAGTTCCTTGTGGAACAATCTTAAGTAAATATAAAAATAAGACCCCTCTACTATGTAGAGGGGTCTTATATGTAATTGATTATAATAATCAATTGGGTAAATATTTTTTAATCTCTTTTTCTCTTTGGGATAATATATGCTGATCTTTTTTAGGCGGAAAAATGATTTTCCAAAGCCAAATAACAGCAATAATAAACCAGATAATATAAAGAAATCGTGATCTAAAATAAGGTATAATCTGATAGTTAAAAAAAGCAAAACTCAAGCCTATAATAGTATTAGTAAAGCAAAAAGTAACTACCCTATCAATCTTTCTTTGAGAAATTAGGATTTTTTTTAATACCCCACTAATACCAGCAACACCAATAATTATTAAGATTGTTGAAATATAAAAAATAATATTCATGCCAAAACTACTTAAAAGATCTGGTCGTACGTTGAACCAATAATTAAAAGATAGATATTTATCCATAAATAGATTTTTGATTAATTTTATTTACTAAAAATTAGGCCGTAATGGTGTGGCCCAGCTTGAAACTCATCAACTAATTTTAAATTAAGAATAACTGCAATTTTTTTAACCTGACTTTTATCAATTCTTTGTTCAGGTTTTGGCCCGATATAAGAATCATTTGATAGCCAATCAACAATAGTTAATTTCCCGCCCGGTTGTAAAATTCTAGCTGATTCTTTTAATGTTGCCAAGGTGTTTTCAACTTGATTTAAAGTATTTATAAGAAAAGCAGTTTGAAAAGAATTATCTTTAATATTTTTATTTTCTTTT
Source organism: uncultured Gammaproteobacteria bacterium (assembly GCA_964479555.1). Classification (GTDB taxonomy): domain Bacteria; phylum Patescibacteriota; class Patescibacteriia; order Patescibacteriales; family Patescibacteriaceae; genus Patescibacterium. The sequence continues at coordinate 4,369 of CAYZML010000013.1, forward strand.
TCTATGTTAGCTTGTAGTAGTTTTATATTATTTAAACTATAGTGATTAATGTCATAATGAAGTGATTCTATTACTTCAGGGAGAATATCAACTGCATAAATTTCTCCGTTTTTACCAACTAATTTAACTAGGTTATATAAAAAAAACAATGATCGACCACAACCAAGATCAATAACTTTAAAACCCTCAAGAATATCAGATTTTTTTAAAATATCACTAAAAGATAGTAAAGAAGTTGTGGTTGGGATTGTTTTCATAAACAAGTTAATAACAAGATATCAACAAGAAAAAATTGGCTAATATTAAACTATATATAAATTATAAGTCTAAATTAATGTGGACTTATTACCACCTTAAAAAATATCTGTGGACCATAAGGGATTTGAACCCTTTGCCTCTTCCATGCCATGGAAGCGCTCTACCAAGTGAGCTAATGGCCCAATAGTAAAATGTAAAATATAGAAAGGTATTTATCTAACACTTGTAAAATATATAATATTATTAGTTAATAGGCAAGTTTTAATATTCTTTTTAAGCTTTTTTAAAATTTTTGTGCTCTCGGAGGGAATCGAACCCCCATTTTATCCTTAGGACGGATTTGTTCTATCCATTGAACTACGAGAGCCTAGATAAGCGTATGTCTAATATATAATGTTAAGCCCTTTTTTACAAACTAAGCCCTGTTTTATAAAACTTGCGTTTTTTAGCTTTTTCTATCTACAATACTGATATAATTACTTATTATAATATTATGTTTAATAAAAGCGGGATAAGTCGAGATGGGGTTGAAACTATTATTGGTCCATCAGTTAAAATCGAAGGTAATTTTATTTGTCAGGGAGGCATTGTTATTGAAGGAGAAGTTAAGGGTGTGATTGCTACCCAGGGTTTTCTAGAGGTTGGTGATAAAGCCTTGGTATTAGCTGATGTGAGTGCAAAAGAAGCACGCGTTGGTGGAGAAATTAAAGGTAATATTAAAGTTGAAGGCTACCTTGAGTTAACGGCTTCAGCAAGAATTATTGGTGATATTGAGGCTGGTAGTTTATCAATTGTACGTGGAGCTGTAATTAAAGGTAAGTGTTTAGTGGCTTTTACAGAAGCAAAAATAACTAAAAACAATAAAGTACCAGTAACTAACAGTAATGAATAACGTTTATTTATACGAGCATACTTTAGGTGTTAAACGATATCAAAAAAATTTAGAAAAATTAGAAACAAGATTAACTGACCTTGGTTTAAATGGGAAAATCTATCGTTTGGCGCCAATGACACGGGTTGAGGAGGTTGTTCGTGAAGAAATAAAAAAATTACCAAAGACGATTGTCGTTGTCGGTAGTGACACATTATTTACTCGCGTCGCTAGTCTTTTAGTTGGTAAATCAATCCCCATCGCTATTATTCCTATTGGTTCAGAAAGTCTATGCGCGACTGCTTTTGGTATTACTAGCGAAAATGCGTGTCGAACATTAGCTGGCCGTCGTTTAGTTGAAATTGATATTGGTAAAATTAATACCGGAGCTATTTTTATTAGCCAACTACTTATTTCAACTCCAAATCCAGTTTTAAAGATTGATGATGAAATTGTTGCGCGCGCCGAAGGTACAACTAATATTCAAATTGCTAACGTTTTACCAGATGATTATGGGTATCGTGGAATTAAAGCTTCGCCAGAAGATGGTCAGCTTAATATGTATATATTAAAAACCGAAAGTGGTTTTTTTAGAAAAGATGTTTCACAATCATCAATTGCTTGCCGTAATGTTGAATTTATTTCTGGACCTTATTCAGCGATTGTTGATGGTGGTGTTCAAGTCCATGACATTAGATCAGTTTCGATTCTCCCCAAAAGTTTAACTGTAATTGTTAGTAAAGAAAGAAAATTTTAAAAAACCGACAGCTTAAAAGCTATCGGCGTTGATTGTTACATTTTCTTCATTGGTAGGATAATAACTCTACCTTTTGCCTCTTCAAAAATATTAATAAAGTGTTCGCACTCAGGTTCTTGCCATAAAATAATAATACCAATAATTTTATTTAAATCCGGTATTACATCGTAGGTAATTTTAGAAATAGAAATTTTTTTACCCTGAGCTTTTGCCCCCTTTCTTTTCAGTTGTTTCTTTATCAAAGAAAAAACTGTATTTAAACAGACAGTGTCATTAATTTTTATTTTCCGTTTAAATTTTTTATTTTCATTATATTTCAGCACTTCAGAATAAATTTGTTCTGCAGTAATGGGAGGATTGTTTTTCTCAGACATTTTTTGATTTTTAAATGAACAATTTTTTTATTCTACACAAAAAGCTTTCTCTAGTCAAGGTTGAAAAAAATGATTAAAAGTGTTAGTCTAACAATACTTGTCGTGGCTAATTCTTATTACAATTTAAAATTATTTTATGCCATTAATACCAACTGTCATTGAGAAAGCCGGAAATTATGAACGAGCTTATGATATTTATTCTCGCCTACTTAAAGATCGAATTATTTTTTTAGGAGAACCAATTACTGATCATGTCGCAAATATTATTATTGCCCAATTTCTTTTTCTTGATGCCGAAAATAAAGATAAGGATATTAAATTCTATATTAACACTCCAGGCGGGTCAGTTACAGCTGGTTTAGCAATTTATGACACAATGCAATATGTAAAGTCAGACGTCTCGACTATTTGTCTTGGTTTAGCTGCATCAATGGGATCAACATTATTAGCCGCTGGAGCTCCAGGTAAGCGTTTTGCTTTACCAAACTCAGAAATTATGATTCACCAGGTTATGGGCGGTTTTGAAGGCCAAGCATCTGACATTAAAATTCGTTCCGAACATATTTTACAAATTAAAGACAAGCTTAATAAAATTTTATCAAAACATACTGGTCAACCAGCTGATATGATTGAAAAAGATACTGACCGAGATAGGTTTATGACTCCAGAGGAGGCAAAGAAATACGGTATTATTGATAAAATTATTACTAAGTAGAGCCAAAATAGTTATATATAGAACGGCCAACCATTCCATTGACAATATCATTATAATATTATAGAATCTTGATATTGTTTATTAATTTTATATTATGACCGCAACTAAAAAACAGAAAAAGTTACCTGAAGCCAAAAAGTCAGATAAGACACTTGAAGAAATCAAAAATGATTTAAAGGCGGGTATGACTATCCGTATTTATCAGAAAATTAAAGAATTAAACCCTAAGGGCGAAGAAAAAGAACGCCTTCAATATTTTGATGGTATGGTTATTGCCCGTAAACATGGTAAAGAGATCGGATCAACTATAACTGTACGCAAAGTAACTGACGGGGTAGGTGTAGAAAAGATTTATCCTTTAAATTTACCAACCATTACTAAGATTGAAATTCAGAAACAGGCTCGTGTCCGCCGAGCAAAACTTTATTATCTTAAAGGCGGTTATAATAAGCGACTCAAAGATAAGTCATAAGTTTTGTTGCGCGGATATGGTGAAATTGGTAGACACGCAAGCTTGAGGGGCTTGTGGGGGCTTCCCTGTGAGGGTTCGAGTCCCTCTATCCGCACCAAGAAGTTATAAAGTTTAAAGGTTATTAAGGCTATAGTGTAATAAAGCTATAAATTTAGATCAAATATAGAAATTTTAAAACTTTCAACTAAATAAGGGCGTATAGCTCAGCTGGTTAGAGCACCTCGTTTACACCGAGGGGGTCCAGGGTTCGAATCCTTGTGCGCCCACCCTGTATAAAATAGACTATGGTCTATTTTTTGTTTTAGATTGAAAATTATATTCATGCCAGGTTAAAAAGATAAAGATGATATCCCATACAGTAATTAGAGTCAGTATAAGAGAATGCGTATAAGTGATTCGATATATTTGGTATAAAGTAAAAATAATTAATAATATTATAGCTATAATATATACCCTAATTTTTTTCGATAGAGTTGAATTGATAAAAAAATATTAATAATTCCATGAGTAAAAATATAGATAGCTAGAAATAATTTATTATTTTCTGATAAATTATTTAAAGAGTAGCCTAAAAAATTAACTAAGGTATCTTGCGGGTCTTCTAATAGCTCTTTTTGGGTAATATTGGCAAATAGCTTAATAAAAACAATTTTGTCTACGAAAAGTATAAAAGAGCCAATTACTGTTTCAACAATACCATTACTACCTTTTAAGAATATTCCAAATCTAAAAAGGTGTTGCCAATTTTTTTCTAGCGGAGTAGCTATATTTTTCATAAGCTAAGTATAGCAAATATAATATTTTATTATGTTTTTAATTCTAATAAAATAACAACCCGTCTCTATAAAAAGGTGATTTTTTTATTTAAAAAATTCTTTTTTACCCATCTTTAGGTAAATAATAAGAAAATACCTCTTGATTTTTTCATAAAAGTATGCTATTATTATAAATAATATAGAGTTTTTTTAAAAAAACTCTCAAAAATGCTCTATTTGAGCAAAAAATAAAAACAAAAAAATATGAAAAAATTAATTTATGAGCACATAGCAATTTTTTTAGTTATTGTACTATGTGTTTTTTCTTACTCAATCATTATTGTTACCGCTGGAGTTTTTGGAGGTGGTTTAGATGGGGATTCAGATGGCATGGGACCTACAGATGGTGGTGGTGATAAAAGTGGATCAGTATATTATTTTAATAATGCCGTTAATACATCTCCTGAAGAAATTGGAAATTATTGGTATGATGCTGAAGTAAGTAATCCAGCTCAAGAAATTCCCGATTTATCGCAAAATGAACTTCATATCTTAGATAAAGCAGAGTATGAAGGGAACCCAACCTTTATTAACAGTGGTGAAAATAGTGGTACGGTTAATGGCGATGCTATCTTTGTTGGTGATCTATCAGAAAATAACGGCTCTATCACGGGGTCAAAAACACGAGTGTATAATGGCGAGACAGAGACTGAAACCTCTCGAGATTTCACTAATGATTCATGGATTGTGAAAGCTGATGGTATTAATCTTAATGTAACAGGAGCAACTTATAATTCTTCAACTACGTTTATTCGGGAAAATAGTGGTTCATTTACTTCTAATATGGTTGCTACCTCGGCCTCGGTTAATGACAAGACTTTAACTATACAATATAACACAAGTCTTGATACTGAAGTTGATAGCCCAGTTATTGGTGATTTTTCTGTTAAAATTAATGGCAATAATGTGTCAATTGATAGTATTGCTATATCGGGAACAACGGTTACATTAACACTTGGAACCTCTGCTCCGGCCGGATCAACCGTAACAGCAACCTATAATAGCGGAAACAATCCTGTATTAAGTTCTAATGGATTAAATGCCCCATCATTTACTGACATGGCGGTTACTGTGCAGACCCCAGCACAAAATAATAATTCTCAGGATAATAATCAAAATAATATAAGTGAAGAGTCTAGCGTTACTCCATCTCGTTCAAGTACATCTCTACCTTTAAGTTTATTAAATCAAGCAAACAACACTGTTGAATCTTTAAATAAAACCAAAGTCGTTTCCTTAAAAGACGTAGTCGCTAAAGAAGATAGTGCTAAAGTAAGTGCTGATGAAGTAAAAAAAGAAGACTCTACTAATAGTAAAATTGTTGAAAAAAGCTCAGATGTTTCTACTGGCTCTGGATCTTCAGTAACTATCGAAGCTGAAGTAAAGGTTGCTCCAACCCCGGAAGTTAAGGCGGTAATTGAAAAATTAGCCAGCAAGATATTACTAGCAGTTGAGGATAAGGGTACAGTTTGGTATGTTGCCCCAAACCAAGGTCAACGTTATGAAGTTAGTAAAGATAATGCTATAAACGTGTTTAGAAATACTTCCCTTGGTATTACTAATAAAGATTTAGAGAAAATTCCTGTGGCTGGGACAAGTGTTTCCGGCTCAGCTCTAGGTAATCGTTTGGTTGGTAGATTCTTATTACAAGTTGAGAGTCGGGGTGAAACATGGTATGTTAGTCCAAATGGGCAAAGAGTTCGAGTCACACCTGATAATATAGTTGACGTAACAAAACAATCAGCCATTGGTATTACTAATAACAATTTAGTGAAGATTCCAACCACTAAATAAGACTGAGATTAACAAAATCCGGGGAAATGTTGCTCCGGATTTTGTTTTACATAAACGATTATTTTGACTTACAATATAGTTATGAAGATAATAACTCAATCAGAGGCAGAGACAAAAAAAATAGCTATAACGTTAGCTAAAAATTTACAAGGCGGTGAAGTAATTGGCTTAATCGGTGACCTAGGTTCTGGGAAAACTACTTTTGTAAAAGGTTTGGCGGCAGGGTTAGGAATAAAGAAAAAAATAACCAGTCCAACTTTTGTATTAATGAAAGTATATCCAGTTAAACATAAAAAAATAAAAAAATTTGTTCATGTTGATGCGTATCGGCTTAAAAAAGCAGAATCGTTGACAGCAATTGGTTTAGAAGATTATATTAAAGCCAAGGATATAATAGTTGTGATTGAGTGGGCTAACTTAGTAAAAAAAATTTTACCAAGGAAAAGTTTATTAATACGATGTACTATTGTAACGCCACGAAAAAGAAATTTGCTTTTTAGTAATATGTATATATGAATGAATTTTATTCAACCGAGGTAAAAATAAATACTGACAATGCATATAAAAAAATAATGGCTCATTTAAAGGATATTACTATACGTGAGGATGATTTTTTGAATATCTATACAGCGGAGGAAATAGCTAATGATAAAAAAACTATTTTAGAAAAGGAAAAATCTTTTGAGGCAAAAAAGGAATTAAGTGAGGAGCTCGATCAGCAAAAAAGAGCTTCAGTTTTAGAGTATTTGATTTATGAGCAAGGTAAACAAGCTGAATGGTTGGGTAAAGATGTTACGACGGTTAGAGCCTCTAGGTTTGATGATATTATAAATGGCATTGATATCATTATTGAATTTGAAAAAGAGAATAAAAAATATTTAGGTTTGGCGGTTGATGTTAGCTATAGCTTAAATATTGAACAAAAATTAGGCAGAATTAAGAGTGAAATTGATTCCGGCGAGTTAGGGCAAGTAAAATATTATAAATCTTCGCATTCAGGTCCAGCACGATTAACTAATATTCCACGAATAGTTATTGCCTGTGACTCAAAAACAGTTAATGAATTAACTGAGTTATGGTTAGAAGAAGATAAGGAAAAATTAGCTAACCATCCGATTCAACTACAAATAATTACCCAAATTTACTCCCAATTAAAGTTATATGAAGAATATGCTCGTTATGTGGCAAAAAATGAAAAAATTGCTGAAGTGTATAAACAAGCCCTTATTTCAGTTACACCAATGTTAAGAGAAAAAAATTTGAAATTTCAAGGACATGAAGGAAAATTTTTTGACACAGCGTATGATCGTTTAAGTAGTGGTTTATCAAAATTTGAATATGAAATAGATAAAGTAAAACCTAAGGGAAGTGAGATATCAGATAAACTAAAGGAATTTTTAAAGAAAAGAGAGGCTAAAAATAAAAAATAAATATAATAAAATTTTTTTATTATATTTTTATTATATTTTTTTGATAAAAAATTATCAAAAAGAATACTCCAATACAAATCATAGCATCAGCTATATTAAAAACGGTAAAATAGCGAAGATTAATATAATCGATAACATAACTATACCATAAACGATCATAGAGATTGCTACCGGCTCCAAGTAATATTAGCAACAACCCAGCGCTCTCATACAGCAAATTATTTTTTAAGCATCTAATAAAGAAAACAAGTAATAAAAGTATAATTGGGATGATTAAAAAAAGCGGATTAAAAAAAGTTGGTAAAGAAAAGGCAATAAAAGTATTTTTTGAAAAAATAAGGGATAAATCAGTCGATATAATTTTCGGATTAATTTGCCAGAAAGTTAAAGCCATTGATTTTAATAATCTATCAATAATAACAAACACAATAGCGCTAAAATAGGCTATTGTGTAAAAAAATTGAGAGCGCATAAGCGCTTAGTTTTGCTGTAATTTTGTTTTACAACTAACGCAGGAGCTTGAAAAAGGTCGAATCAGTAATCTTTTTTCTTCTATTTCTTTTCCGCAGTATTTGCAAATACCATAAGTACCATTTTCAATACTTTTTAAAGCCTTATTAATATCGGCTAGGGTTTTTTCAAGAATTTTATCAGCTTCAAGGTTGGTTGTATATTGTTCAACCTCCTGCGCATTTTCATCATTCTCAGTGCCATAATCAGGCACATCAGGTCCGCGATGGCTATTTACATCTTGTCCAATACCAGTCAATTCAGCAGTCAACTGAGCCTTTTGTTTTAAGAGGTCTTCTTTAATTTTTTCTAGAATTTCAGTAGTCATAAATTAAGTATAATCTTATACTATAATATTTAAGCCGTTTCGGCAATTAACGCCAATTTTTATTAATTAGGCCTTGAGCGGCGGCCTCGACCTGAGCTTCTTGCTTTGAGGAGCCGCGACCGATCGCTATCATCTCTTCCTCTAAGTATAATCCAACCTCAAAAATTTTATTATGGTCTGGGCCTGATTCTGATAGTACTTTGTAGTGAGGCGTAATGCCAATAATTTCCTGAGCTTTTTCCTGAAAACGTGATTTAGGGTCAAGGTAGAGATGGTTTTCAAGAATATGCTTAAAATGAGAAAGAATAAAGGTGTTAATAAAGGCTTGAGCGACCTTATTTCCGCCGTCAAGGTATAAAGCCCCAATTAAGGCTTCCATAGCGTTAGCTAAGATATAATAACGGGCCTTTGAGTTAGTATCCTTTGCTTCACCTCGTGATAGGTATAAATTTTCCTCCAATTTTAGCTCCTGGGCAATCTGGGCAAGCATCTTAGCATTAACAAGACTTGCTCGCCAATCAGTTAATTCACCTTCAGGTGTATCAGGATAAGTATGAAATAAGTACTCAGTCACGATAATTTCCAGTACCGCATCGCCTAAAAATTCTAAGCGTTCATTATGTCCAAGAGCAAATTCAGGATGTTCATTAATATATGAGCGATGAACCATTGATTGCTTAAGTAGGTCAGGGTTAGAAAAAGTATAATTAATTGTTTTTTCCAATTTAGCAAATTCCTTCATAATCAATTTAAAATTTTTTTAGTCTAATAATTATTTATTCTCAGTAATCGTTTCAGTTGATTTTTCTTCAGCTTTAGCTTCATTATCTTTATCGATTTGTTTTATTGGCATTTCTTTCATAATTGCGCCAAGAACACCATTAATAAATTTTCCTGAAGAGTCACCACCAAAAGCTTTAGCAATTTCAATTGATTCATTAATCGCAACTTTAGCGGGGATATTTAGATCAAAAACTAATTCATAAATACCAAGGCGGAGCACATTACGATCAACAATAGTAATCTGATCAAGTGGCCATTCAGTCGCAT
>CAYZML010000014.1:0-13216 GCA_964479555.1 uncultured Gammaproteobacteria bacterium
TGTACCATTGAACCAAATGTTGGTTTGGTAAAAGTTCCTGACGAGCGACTCCAGAAACTTGCCGCTATCTCAAAACCGGAAAAAATTATTCCGACCGTTATTGAGTTTGTTGATATTGCTGGGTTGGTAAAAGGTGCCTCGGCTGGAGAAGGGCTTGGTAATCAATTTCTTTCTCATATCAGAGAATGTGATGCGATTTGTGAAGTAGTTCGACAATTCGAAGATACTAATATTATCCATGTTCATAATAAAATTGATCCTGATAATGATCGCACAACAATTAACTTTGAATTAATATTAGCTGATCTTTCAACTGTAACAAAACGCCTAGATAGAGTAAGCCGTGAAGCACGTACTGGTAATAAAGAGGCTATAGCACAAAAAAATGTGCTTGAACGAATTGTTACTCAATTAGAAAATGAGAAACCAGTTAGAGAGCTTACATTTTCAGAAGAAGAAAAAATTATTGTTAAACAGCTAAGTCTTATCACTCATAAACCTTTATTATATGTCCTTAACAGTAATGAACAGAGTGGCGATGTTTCTCATACCTGGCCAGACGGAAAGGTAGTTGCGATTGATGCTAAACTTGAAGCCGAGATTGCTTCATTACCAGAAGAAGAACAGCAAATCTATATTAATGAACTTGGTTTAAAAGAAAGTGGCCTTGATCGTTTAATTCGTGCTAGTTATGATCTTCTTGGTCTTATTACTTTTTTTACTACCGGAAAAGATGAAACAAGAGCCTGGACCGTACGATTAAACGCAACTGCCCCTGAAGCCGCTGGTGCTATTCATACTGACTTTACCAAAGGTTTTATCAGGGCTGAAGTAATTAACTGGCATGATTTTATTGAGGCTGGTGGCGAAAATGAAGCTAAAGCTAAGGGCTTAATTCGTACTGAAGGTAAAGACTATCTTATACAAGACGGTGATGTTTGTAATTTTCTTGTTAAAACATAATCATTTATATTAACTAAAATTTAGCTAATATTAAATATAAAATAATAAAATATCTTTTGCTTGACAAACTTTTAGCAAAGCGATAATATCTTGTAATCAGAAAGGAGGGGATTATTATCCCCCGCGAGGCCAAATCGTTAGGGTATAAAAACCCATAACAAGTCTGAGGCCAAATTACAAAGGACGCCTAGCTAGGTAACAACCTATACCTCATCTGCATAGGATTATTCCTAGCTTTGGGTGTCCTTCAAAAAAGTGCTCTTTATAATATATAGCTGTAATCAATGTGGACATGAATTAACATTCTGACTCTATCATATAATCATTCATTTATTCTCCTTTATTCTCCTTTCGAAAAAATGAACAAATGAACAAAAGATTACGGCTTTGCTCTCTGCCTGAGCCAACTTCAATAAGTTAATAATAATGTTTTTTGCATTTCATTGTTATTTCAAATTTATGAAGTGTTCGACAGAGAGCATCATTCTGAACCTCCGAACAAATTATGTTTATCCGTCTGAATAAGATGGGCAAAAATAAATATATATTTGTGAAAAGTTACTGGCTTAATTGCTAAAGAACTTTAACGGAGGTTCTTTTTTTTAATTATTTTATTTTTCTAAAATAATAATTTCTCGCCAAACACGTTGATTGACTCGACCATATAAAAAGGTACCTCGTTTAGTTATACCGTTAGTAATTTTTAGATTGGTGGTAATAATTTTTAACGGCTTAAAAGAAAGATTGAGAAGTGAGGGCTCAGATTTAGCCATCAAAGCTGGTAAAGCAATAACAACTCTCGCACCAGGTTTTAAAATTAAAAATAATTGTTTAAACACTTTTTCATAAAACCTTGCCAACTCAGTAGTAGTTTTTTTTATATTAATCGCTCCTCGCTGTGGACCAAGGTAGGTCTCACTAATAACACTATCAACTGAACTTTCTTTAAAAAATAAATGAATCTGATTCACATCGCTTATGTTAAGTTTCGGAGTAGACAAATTTTTGTATTTCTTTTGCAACCATTGAATATTATGTTGACTATCACTAATAGCTTTTTTTGAGATATCACTACCATATATATTACGATAGCCCATCATCATTGCTTCAGTTAAAATTGTGCCTGATCCGCAAAAAGGATCAAGAATTAGATCATCTTTTTTAGCCTGAGCTACATTAATCATTATCTGTGCCAGCTTTGGCGGTAGCATACCTGAATAATCATCTCGAGCTGGACGACCATAATCTCGCTCTGATAATTCTTTAAAAGGCTGAACAGCGGTTGTAACGCCAATCAGTATTTTCTTGTCTTTTTTAATATAAACTAACTCGCAACCTGAGGTAGTTAATTTATTTTGCTGAACAACTACGCTTGATAATGTTTTTTCACGACTTACCACTAACCGACAGCTAACGCCTTGACCTTTTAACTCTTGTTTTAAAGCTAAACCAACTTTTCTTGTATCAAGTTTAGCCTGACCATAATATGATAAACCAAAATTAAATTTACCGACTTTATCAATCTGACTCAGAATTTTTAAACTTGCAGTAAACAGAGCATGGGGCTGATATAATAACTCATCAAAAATTTCACCAATCTTAATTGTTCCTCCGAGTCGAGCTATCAAATCTCTCCCATTAATTTTTTCTGGTGTATCAACTAATAGTATATTAGAATCAACTAGCTCTACTTTAAAGCCTAGTAAAACCGCTTTAATTTCCGCGATTGATAGGGCCGGATGATTACCTAAGACAAAAAAATATTTCATATCTTATACCTTATCATACTGCCTTGATAAATAAAATCACTAAATTATCAGCTTTAAGCAAGCTTTTTAAATAGGGCTTGATTTGTTTATAGATTCATGCTATAGTCGCTATAGACAATTTACAAACCTTTTCCATATCTATCTTTTTTAGATAGATGCTGAAATCATTATAGCTTTCAGCATGGGTATTCTCTAAACCTCCACACGGGGTCTTAACTAACGTACTATACGTCATTAAGACAGAATACCAGGAGGATTTTTTATTATTAACTATTTATAGTATGGCAAAAAATAAATCAGCCGATATTCCGCACTACGAGCTATTATGCTTGTTTTCTAACAAATTCAGTGAAACTGAAGTTGAGCCGATCCGCCAAAGAGTTGAACAAATGATTCTTGATTATAGTGGCCAGATTACCAGCCAAGAGTACTGGGGTAAACGTAAGCTAGCATACGTGATTGATGGCTTTCGTCATGGTTATTATCACTTAGTTGAGTTTAACCTTGAGGGACCAAAACTTAATGAATTAAATAATCGCTTGCGTCTATCAAATGATATTTTACGTCATCAAATCGTAAAAAAGCGTTTAAAAACTGCCGCTGAATTAAAAGCTGAAGAAGAAATTGCCGCAAAAATTGCCGCTCGTCGTAAGGCGGAAGAAGCTGAACAAACTGATAAAACCAAAACAGTTGATGATACACGAACTGAGCTTAAAGATCTTGATCAAGAAATCGATAAGATTATTGATGCCAGTAATTTATTATAAAAATTTATAACTATTATTAACACCGCTTCCTTTCAGGCGGTATAAACTATATGAATCTTAATAAAGCTATGATCATCGGTAATATCACCCGTGATCCTGATGTACGCCAAACCGCTAACGGCGCTACCGTTGCTTCTTTCTCAGTTGCAACTAATTTCTACTGGAATGATGCCTCTGGCCAACGTCAAGAACGAGTTGAATTTCATAATATTGTTGCCTGGCGAAAATTAGCTGAAATCTGTGGGCAATATCTTCACAAAGGTTCAAAAGTCTATGTTGAAGGTCGACTCCAAACACGCGACTGGATTGATAAAAATAGTGGTCAAAAACGCTATATCACTGAAATTGTCGCCGAGAACATGATTATGCTTGATAAACTACCAGCTAATAGTGGTAATCGCAATGGACAATCGTTTGGCAATAATCAAAACCAGTATAGTCAGCCAGCCCAACCAAGTGAGCCAATAATTAACTACGGCGAAGAAAATGCTCCAAGTCGTTTTACTGATGAGGGTGGTTTTGCTCAATCTGATGATGAAATCAAAGTAGAAAATATTCCCTTTTAAATAAAATTATTGACAGTTTTATATATTATAATTTTTAATTCCTTCCGTATGACACAAAATATTACTAAACAAAAAAAACAATGTTACTTTAAAAGTAACAATATTAAAGAAATTGATTATAAAGATGTTGAGCTTTTAAAAAAGTTTATTAACTCATATGGTCAAATCTTACCAAGCCGCCGTACCGGCGTTTCCGCAAAATATCAACGTAAATTAGCTGAAGCGGTTAAGCGTGCTCGTATTATGGCGCTTTTACATTTTCCTAACCAACGTCGTTAATTATTAAATTAATATGCTGAGTTTAACAGAAATAAAAGTCGGCAAACTAATTGTTATTAATAGTGAGCCGTATATTGTTACACGTTCAGATCATCATAAAATGGGACGCGGAGGAGCGGTTTTAAAAACTAAATTAAAAAACCTTATCACCGGTAATGTGGTTGAAAAAACCTGGCAGGGTAATGATCGGGCAGAAGAAGCTGATGTTGAAAAACGAAAATGCAACTATCTATATAAAGATGAAAGTTTTGCCTACTTTATGGATAATGAAACGTATGAGCAGTTTAACCTACCAATTGATCAACTTGGCGGTAAAGAAAGATTTATGAAAGACGGAATTGATGTTATAGTTATGCATTTTGAAGGTAAACCAATGTCGGTTGAGCTACCGATTAAAGTCGAATTAGCGGTTACAAGCGCCCCCCCAGGCGTCCGCGGTAACTCAGCCGGAAATGTTATGAAAACAGCTGAGCTTGAAACCGGCGCAACAATCAGCGTACCGATGTTTGTTGAATCAGGTGATGTTATTAGAATTAATACTGAAACCGAAACCTACGTTGAAAGAGCTTAAATAATACTAACATTGATCTAAAAAGCCCTATTTTAGGGCTTTTTTGTATTATTCTTTATAATTGACAAAAATTATAAAATATGATATATTATCATATCTAGTTCTTTATAATTTGGTGATCTAAATAAGATTTATTGAATTTCTAAAGTCTTTTCATTATAGAGACTTAGGAAATTCAATAAATCATAAATTAATAAAGGAGAAATAAAAATGAACTTTTGGGATTATCACGGAATTCTATTTTTACTAGGATTAACATTTTTTCCCCGTATCACAATTTTCTTTTATTCAGCAGTCTTTTCTTCTGTGACTGGTCCTCTGGCTTTTATTCTAACAGTATTAGGATTTATAATATGTCCTCATCTCTTAGTAGCAATACTGGGTACAATATGGTATTGGGATACTAATCCTGATTTATGCATTATCGCATAGATAATAGCGCTTGTAGGAACTTCATCAGAGGGAGAAAGTAGCAGAAGGGTATTAAAAAATTAAATTAACAGAAAGGAAATTATCATGATCAAAGACGTCATAACAGGTAACATCTTCAAAACTAATTGCAAACATATTGCTTTTGCAATTAATACGGATGGATATAATGATGCAGGCTTTTCAGGGCAAGTGGGAAATTATACTGAGAAGTTTATTAATACGGGAGAGTAAAAAATGGGAACATTAATCACGGCTGAGGGAAATGATAAAAATTTCTATGGCTTAGTATGTCATTCCCTGAACCCAGGAGGCTGGGACGAAGCTCCGGCAGCTATTACAGGTGCACTTGATAAAATCGAACTTCCGGATGACACCGAGATTGGAGTTGTATTAATGGGTGGCGGAATGATTGGACAAATGACTGGTGCAGATTTGAAAGAAAATATAAGAGCTATTCACAGATCAAAAAAGAAATGTGTTGTGTACGCTTTGGAATATTCAAAAGAAGCAATAATGAAAGTAATAAAATAACTAAACCACTACCAAAAAAGCGGCTGTCATTAGACAACCGCTTTTATATTACACTTTAACTATTTTTTATAAATCCTTTGTCTTTGCCTCTTTCATAATTTTCTCCCGTATCTCTTTTATAATCTTTTTATCGGCCTTTAAAGCCATCTTAGCATTTTCTCGACC
This sequence comes from uncultured Gammaproteobacteria bacterium, assembly GCA_964479555.1. Taxonomy (GTDB): domain Bacteria; phylum Patescibacteriota; class Patescibacteriia; order Patescibacteriales; family Patescibacteriaceae; genus Patescibacterium. The sequence goes on from CAYZML010000014.1 coordinate 6,044, forward strand.
TACACCAAGCTTAAGATCACCGTAAGAATACGAATTACCTGACTTAGTTACAACGCCAAAAGCTACACCAGTATCAAGTAAATCTCCGGCCAAAGAAATACCCTCATTATACATGATATCAAATTCACACGTTTTAAAAGGCGCTGCTACTTTATTTTTTACAACCTTACATTTTACTCGATTACCGATAATACGCTCACCCTGTTTTATCTGCGCACTGCGACGAACTTCAAGACGAACTGAGCAGTAAAACTTTAAAGCTGTACCACCAGTAGTAGTTTCCGGATTACCAAAGAAAACACCAATCTTCATACGAATTTGGTTAATAAAAATAACAACTGTTTTAGTTTTTGAAACAATTCCGGTTAGCTTACGAAGTGCCTGGCTCATCAGACGCGCCTGCAGACCCATATGTGAATCACCCATATCACCTTCAATTTCTTTTTTCGGTACCAAAGCCGCGACTGAGTCAACTACTACAACATCAATAGCGTTTGATCGAACTAATGTTTCCAAGATTTCCAAAGCCTGTTCGCCGGTATCGGGCTGACTAATTAACATGTCTTTTATATTAACGCCAATCTTCGTTGCGTATTCCGGATCAAGTGCATGCTCAGCATCAATAAAAGCGGCAATACCACCTTGGCGTTGAACTTCAGCAATAACATGTTGCGCTAGGGTAGTTTTACCTGATGCTTCGGGGCCAAAAATTTCAATAATACGACCGCGTGGAACACCACCAACCCCCAAAGCTAAATCCAACGAAATACAACCGGTTGGAACTGCTTCGACTTCAGCGCTTTTAACGTCGCCAAATTTCATAATTGCTCCATCGCCAAACATTGATTTAATCTGATCAACAGCGGCTTCAGCGGCCTGATGCTTATTATCAGTAACATCAGCCTTAACGGCTTTGGTCTTTTTTTCCTCTGACATAAAATAAAAAAATAAAGGAGAGTGGTTAATAAATTAAAAAATAAATATATTAATTAATGTATTTATTTTTTAATTTATTAATTTTTAACCAAAATCTGTCTAACTATCACCGCGGCTTGGCTATATTTCTTTTTAGCACTGATGGTTATGGTATTAAAGCCGGTTTGTACATAGACTTCTCTTTCAAATTCACCTTGATTATTAGCGAGCACAGTCTCATTATTAATCTTTATTTCTGTTTCTGGCTCACTCTGACCTTTAATTAAAAGTCTTGTTTCCGAGGTAGAAAAATTATCGGGCGGAAAGCTTATTATTAAAAAAGGCGGGGTAAAAATCCGCTGGAGCAATAGCCCGACATATAAAAGACACCCAACAATCAAGACTCCAATTATAGCATTTCGTAGTAGCTGAGGCAATGCTATCAAATAGCGCCGAGAAACCACCTGACGGTCAAATAACTGCTTTTTTGCGGCCTGTCGATGCTTGATTTCGCGATTAAACTGCTGTATTAATCGTTGGCTATCAAGGCCTAAAAAATGGGCGTATTCTCGTAAAAAATTAAGGCGATACACGCCTTGGGGTAAAAGCTGATAATCACCTTTTTCCAAAGCCTGCAGATATATAGGGCGAATTTTTAGTTGCCGAGATACTTTTTCCAGTGACAGTTCTTTTGCTTCCCGAGCACGGCGTAATTGCTCTGCCACAGTTTCGCCATCAAGTAGGATTGGGATGCGCTCAAAAAAAGACATGCAAAAAATTAGTTACTGACCCTCATTATGACGGAATATTACAACATCTACCTCCATTTTGACATGGCAAACTAAGTATAGAACCCGAGCAGGTAAAAGGTGGCATAACGCACGTATTATCAGTTGGATTACTACCTAAACAGGTTTGATCAGCTGGTGGCTCTTTGGCAATACAACATTTTTGACCTTGACCACAATCACTACTTTCAGTTATACCCGGTTGCTTATAAGAATTTACACAAACAGCATTATCTTTAATACAGGTGCCTTTGCATTTTGGTGCCTTACCTCGCTCAGGTACAACATCTGCCGGAGCATTGCCGGTAAATTCATAACCTGGTTTTGCTTCTAAAATATTATTAACTGTGAATTTAATAATCGTATAGCTACCAAAAACAATACAAAGTCCAACAACTGATCCAAGAATAATTGATTTACCTTTACTGACGGTTTCAGAATTACCACCTGATAAAAGCAAAGTCACGCCACCATACACAAACATTAATAATGTTAGTGATCCAACAACACCCAAAATAATATCACTTAAACGTATGCCTAAAACGATAAAGGTGTTAAGTGAACAATCACCCTCGCTACACTGCGCTTTTTTAATTAAGGCATCATCTAGTAATGGCCCAATTGCCGCTCGTACAGGGTGACTATAAACAATAAAAGCAAGAAACAAAATACTCAAAACAATGTTACTATATAATATTTTCTTTTTTTTCCGCATAAGGATAATTAACGTATTGTCTGCTGAATACGGTTAACTGATAAATTTACAGCCCCTTCAAGTTCTTCTGGATTAGCTACCACATTATCAATCATCTCATTAAGAGCCGCTTCGGCCGAATTAACATCTTTACCTCGGTACCAACTCCGAGCATTTAAAACCTGCGAAGCAAAAACCTTTAATGACTCATCAGTTAATTGTTCAGATAGGAGGGAGCGTAGGGCGGTTGGTTTTTGTACTTTAGCTAAGTATTTTTTTGCTTGATCTGGTTTAGTCGTCATAAATTGAACAAAATCCCAAGCTTCATTCTGGTACTTACTTTTAGCTGAGACAGTTTCAACCCAGTAATTAGCTGTATTAGCTTCAGTGGCGCTACCTTCAATTTGCGGAAATTTCGCAATCGCAAAATTTAAACGTGGCGCCTGGGAACGAATCATCGGCAGGTGATAAGCATAACCAAAGAAAATTGCTAATTTACCATTAATAAAATACTGAAGTGAATTTTCTAATTTATTATTCCAGCTATATACCTCTTTGGCTGGATTAGCAAAGTCAGTATAGAAACGAATTGCCTCCATACCCGGATTATAACCGCGATCGCGAAAGGCAGGCGGAATCTGGTTAAATGTTACTGAATCACCGCTCATCATTACAGCACCATTTTGCATCATAAGAGCAGATAAAATATCGGCTGAACGTTCAACATTTTTTGCTCCACCTAAAGCAACCCCCGATTGAATTAACTCACCACGAGTGTCTTGTTTAGTTAATTGTTTAACCTGCTGTTGAAATTCTTTACTCCAGTAACTAGAAAGCTGTGGAATACCAGCATTATTTAATAAATCCTTGTTATAATACATGGCCAGTGTATCAATAAATAATGGTAAGCCATAAATTTTTTCTTTACCTTGAGTCGAAATAATAACATCTGGCGCCACGGCGTCAACAAAAGTGTTTTTAACTTCGGTTGGGGTAATACTGCGAATATTTCGAACCTCTCCAACAACCTCTTTTTTTATTGTGCCTTTTTCTACTGGGCGAGTAATAGTTAATGAATCAGGTAATGGGGCAATCTTTGTCTGATATTTGCGTATCCAGGTATTTTGAATAGAAAAAATATCAGGTCCGCGATCCTCAGCCCAGGCATCAAGTAAGGCCGCCTCATACTCATCATAACTTAACTTACGATAGTTAATCGTAACGTTTGGCTGTGCGGCTTTATATGCTTGGATTAATGGATCAAAATCATCTGACCCATCCCAAACTCGCCAATAATTCAAAGTAATCGGCTTTAATTCCGTCGAGGAAACTTTTGAAGATGAGCAACCCGCGCCCGAAGTAATAATAAAGACTAACAATAGGCCAAATATAACTATGTTTTTTCTCATATAATAAAACGTATATAGACTAAGTATAGCAAAAAATAGCGTAAAAGTTAAAATATAATCTTTTAATTTTTATGTCTCCTCTGATCTGTATTGTAAAGCTTCGGCTATATGGTCAGGAGTAATATGTTCAACCAACTCTAAGTCAGCAATCGTTCGGGCTAACTTTAAAATACGAAAATATGATCTAGTTGAAATATGTAATTTTGCAACCGCTTTTTCTATAATAATTCTTCCGGCCTGATCTAAGTGACAAAACTGTCGAGTATCAGCTGTTGGCATCTCTGAGTTAACAATATATTTTGAATGATTAAAACGTTTATATTGAATTTCACGAGCGGCGATAATTCGCTGTCTAATTTTTTCTGATGTTTCAGCGGTAGCTTCTTTTACGAGTTTGGTAAAAGAAACACGTGGAACAGAAATATGTAAGTCAATTCTATCAAGAATCGGCCCAGAAATTTTTCTCTTATAATTTATAATTTGTGGTAATGAACAGGTACACTGTTTTTCACTATCACCAAGATAACCACATGGGCAAGGATTCATAGCCGCAACTAACATAAATCGAGCCGGAAACATTAAATTACCAGCAATACGACTAATCGTAATTTGCCCATCTTCAAGCGGTTGTCGTAAATTTTCTAAAACATATCGAAGAAATTCAGCAAATTCATCTAAAAATAAAACACCACGATGAGCCAAAGAAATTTCACCTGGCCTTGGCCATGATCCACCGCCAACCAAAGCTACTGCCGAAACGGTGTGGTGCGGGGAGCGAAAGGGACGATTCTATATCAAACCTTTTTGAGTTTCGTTTATACCGGCGATACTATGAATCTTGGTAATTTCTAGCGCTTCAGGCATCGTTAGTGGCGGAAGAATAGAAGTAAGACTACGCGCTAAAATTGTTTTACCTGAGCCTGGTGCTCCGGAAAGAATAATATTATGGCTTCCGGCCGCGGCAATCTCTAGAGCGCGCTTAGCCTGCTTCTGACCAAAAATTTCCGACATATCAAAATTACTGCCATTTCTTTGATCAAAAATATACGAGGTAGTTTTAATAAAAGCTGGAATATCACAAGCTCCTTGTAAATAATTAATTAAATCTTTTAATGAAACTACTGGACGTACTTCAAGTCCCGAAACTAAAGCCGCTTCAGCCGCATTATCAACCGGAACATATATTGTTTTAAAGCCATGGTTTTGTGCGACTAAAGCCGTTGATAATATTCCAGTAACCGGACGAATCTCACCAGATAAGGCCAGCTCTCCAATAAATAAAGCAGATTTTAGTATTTTTGTAGTCGGGATTTGTTGTGAAATAGCCAGGATGCTAACAGCAATCGGTAGATCATAACGTGGCCCTTGTTTGCGAATATGCGCTGGGGCAAGATTAACCCTTACTTTTAAGCGCGGAAACTCAACTTTTGAATTTCGAATTGCACTCCTGACTCGCTCACGAGATTCGGAAATAGCTAAATCAGGTAAACCAACAATTTTAAATAAACCAAGCTCACCACCGCCAATTTCAGCTTCAACTTCAACAATTTCCGCCTCTAAACCAATAATTGCGGCTGAGAATATTTTTAATGACATAGATTTTAGTTTAAAGTTATAAAGTTTTTGAATTTTAAAAAATAATAACTTTATAACACTATAATTTTAAACATAACAAAACACGGGCTGACCCGTGTTCATGCCCCTCCTTAGTAAATTGTGACTATTAACTAATAGCTTCTTACATACCCATCATTCCTGGATTCATACCGCCCATCCCGGCCGACCCATGACCGCTTGTATCTTTTGCTTCTGGTTTATCAGTAATAACCGCTTCAATCGTTAAAAACATAATTGCGGCTGAGGCAGCGTTTTCAAGTGCAGAACGAACAACTTTAGTTGGATCAATAATACCAGCCTCAATTAAATCTTCAAACGTATCAGTCGCGGCATTATAACCATAACTACCCTTACCTTTTTTATGTTCATTCATAATATTATACAGCACAAGTGAGCCATCTTTACCGGCATTAGCGGCAATTTGTTTAATTGGTTCAAGAATAGCTGAGTCAACAATCTGTGCTCCTGGCGTTTCAGTACTAGTTTCAGTTACTTCTTTAAAAACATTGCCAGCCAAGGCTAAGGCTAGTCCACCGCCAGCCACAACACCTTCAAGCGTCGCGGCACGAGTAGCATTTAAGGCATCTTCAATCCGATCTTTTTTTTCTTTCATTTCACTTTCAGTCGCGGCACCAACTTTTATAACCGCTACGCCACCGGCTAGTTTTGCTAAACGTTCCTGAAGTTTTTCTTTATCAAAATCAGAATCGCTTAACTCAATTTCTTTACGAATTTGATCGATACGGATTTTAATGGCTTCTTTTGTGCCTGCGCCATCAACGATCGTTGTATTATCTTTAGAAGCGGTTACCTTGCGCGCCTGACCTAAATCAGCTATTTCAGTTGTTTCAAGTTTTAAACCAATTTCCTCAGAAATTACTTTCCCACCAGTCAAAACTGCGATATCTTCAAGCATAGCCTTACGACGATCACCAAACCCAGGGGCTTTAATACCCAAAACATTAAATGTCCCACGTAGTTTATTTAAAACAAACGTCGTTAACGCCTCACCTTCAATTTCATCGGCAACAATAACTAAATCTTTACGACCTGATTGCGCAATTTTTTCCAGTAATGGAAGTATTTCCTGAATTGAACTAATTTTTTTATCAGTTAATAGAATATAAGGATCACTCATTTCCGCTTTCATCGTCTCAGTATTAGTGACCATATAATGAGAAACATAACCTTTATCAAACTGCATACCCTCAACCACTTCTTTTTCCACACCAAACGATTGACCCTCTTCAACTGTGATCACTCCTTCTTTTCCAACCGATTCCATGGCTTCAGCAATAATTAAGCCAATTTCTTTATCATTAGCGCTGATAGCGCCAACCTGCGCAATTTCTTCTTTAGTGGAAATTTGCTTTGAATTTTTTTTTAAGTGTTCAACAATTTCCGCAACTTTCTTTTCTATTCCCTGACGAATCTCAATTGGGCTAATTCCTGAGGAAACTAATTTTAAACCCTCGGTAATCATTGCCTGGGCAAGAATTGTGGCGGTAGTAGTTCCATCACCGGCTGAATCATTAGTTTTGGCTGCGACCTCTTTAATCATTTCAGCGCCGATATTCTCAAATTTATTTTCTAGCTCAATTTCTTTTGCCACACTAACGCCATCTTTAGTGATGACTGGTGCGCCAAAGCCTTTATCCAAAACAACGTTTCGTCCTTTTGGTCCAAGTGTTACTTTAACTGCATTAGCAAGCTGATCAACGCCATGTTTTAAAGACGTACGAGCTTCTTC
>CAYZML010000015.1:0-12191 GCA_964479555.1 uncultured Gammaproteobacteria bacterium
TATGAGCAGGGATTTCTTTAGCAATAATTTTATGAAATACTGTTTTGTCCATAGAAATAAAATAAGAGTAATAAAAAATTAATATTAAGCAATTAACCTCAATATAATGATTATTTTCGCCGAATATATACCACTAGTATACCACTAATACACCAAAGTAACAACCAATAATTTAAGGAAATATAAGCTATCACAAGCCCTGGTTTAATAAGCTCTAAGAGTAGTAAAACACCTGAACTAATCGTTAGCGCAAGATATAATTCTTCTATAACTGAATAATTTGTAGGGCTTATAAGTCGCGCCATAATTTTTGTATATATTCAATTAAATTTAAACCCGAAAGACGCAGCGAAATACGCTCTATCTCAAGGGGTGAGATCGAGTCAATATTCGGCGCCGATACAAGAAATGGGTAGCGACCCTTATCAAGACAGTTGGAGTTTAAAGTAAAGGTTACAATTCGAGAATTATGCTGGGCATTACCGATTGGATCATAATGAGCCAAAATATACTCGAGGCCCTCAGTGGTTGGGTTAGTATCTAAGTTATATGAACGAGGAAAAGGATTAATAGCCTCAGCCGCACTAAAAGCAAATATACCGTCACTAGCAATCATACTATCATCTCCGGTTAGCTTGATTGTTTTAATGCTACGCGTTTGATCTTGTAAAGATACAGAAAATTGATAATAGGTTTTATTTAAATCTAAAGACTGTTTTTCAATGCTAATAGTTTGTAAACGCTCGGGATTAAAAGTTTGCGCTTTAAGATAACTGCCATCAGTAACAAGTGTTATACTACCTCGACCACTATTAGCAAAATTTAAGGTATTGAGAAAAGATAATTTTGCTTGGGTAGTGGTGATAGTATCAGTAATAATACTATCGTCGATCTTAAATTCAAAACGATATGGACCAGTCGGAAGAATTGGGGTTGTGATAGTTATTAATCGTGAAGTGTTTGGGACAGTGTTATCAACTTGATTTAAAAAATTTTCTTCATAGATAATTTTACCTTCCTCGGAATAGCCTATAATTTCTAAGGACCGATAACTACTATTAGAAATTTCTTGATGAAGATTTAGAGTGAATTTAATAGGATCATTATTGGTATATGTAACTATAGTATAGCCACCACGAAGACCAACTGGAATTATTCTCTCACTCGTAAGATTTTTATAATCCCCCAATCGAAAAGATGTTTTAATATTATAATTATAAACCGCTATTTTTTCCGGTGCCGGCGGAGTATGTAAAAAATCTTTGATAGTTGAATACTTTTTTTGCTTCTGCCAAAGAATTAAGCCATTTTCTTTTAGACTATTTTGGTCAGTGGCTAGTGTTTCTAAATTTTTAATATATAATGGCTGACGTTCAAAGTTCCAAACAGTCTTGTCACGACAAATACCCAATTCCATAAACGGAGCTGGGTTCGTATAACTCACTTTAATTTCTGCCGTTTTAAACGGCCGCATCGTACGGAGAAAAAAGTATACTGGCTCACTAATAAGCAAACGCTGATCGCGACCACTATCACCCGCTAAGCGTTCTTTAGGCGAAAATGGACTAATAAAATAATTATCATGCAAAAAATTATGAGTATAAACAATTGAACCAAACGGCGCCACGGCGCGATAGATTAAAAATAAAACCAAAGCGCTTAAACCACATATCCAACCTAATCTAATAATACGAATATATTTCATATATCTATGATAGCAAGGAATCCTAAAAACTAAAAAAGTATCAGATATAATTGATTATTTGGCTTATATCTGCTAAGATAACCAGGAAAATTATTATTATGAATTCAACTATACGTATAGTCGACTTAAAAAGTCATGTCGACGAAATAGTCACTATTCAAGGCTGGGTACAAAATCTCCGCTCCTCAGGCAAAATCGCTTTTTGGCAGATTAGAGATGGCTCAAGTTTTTGTCAGGCAATCTTATCAATCGATGAGCTGTCCGCTGAACAATGGACACTGGTACAAACTGTGACGCAGGAAACTTCAGTCTTATTAATGGGAAAAGTCAGCAAACATCCGAAAAAAGACGAATATGAATTACACGTCAGCGCGGTAACTGTTTACCAAGTTGCGGCCGAATATCCAATCGCCAATAAAGACCATGGGATTGATTTCTTACTTGATAACCGCCATCTCTGGTTACGATCTTCGAAACAATGGGCAATCCAACGAGTGCGTGACACATTAATTCATGCTATATATGAATGCCTTGGTGAACATGGTTTTATAAAAATTGACGCGCCAATTATTACTGCCAATGCCGGTGAAAACACTACTGACCTTTTTAAAGTTAATTATTTTGATACTACCACTTATCTTTCACAAACCGGCCAACTTTATCTCGAGGCGGCTATGTTTGCTCATGGCCGGGTTTTTGATTTTGGTCCAACCTTCCGCGCAGAAAAATCAAAAACCAGACGACATTTAACCGAATTCTGGATGATGGACGCTGAAATGGCGTTTAGTGATCTTGAAATGAACTTACAAATACAAGAAACACTTATTCGTTTTCTTGTCCAAGCGGTGCTGAAAAAAAATAAATTCGAGATGGAAATCCTTGAACGTAACACTGAACCACTTGAAAAAATTTCTGAACCATTTTATCGTTTAACACACAATGAAGCAGTAGCAAAATTACGTACCCTTGGGTCTAATATTGGCGACCGTGACGATCTTGGGGCCGATGATGAAACAATGCTGACAAAAGAATATGACCGACCGATTTTCATTACGCATTATCCGGCTGAGGTAAAAGCATTTTATATGAAACGAGATAGTAATGATCCAACCCGTGTTCTTGGCGCTGATTTACTCGCCCCGGAAGGGTATGGCGAAATTATTGGCGGGTCTCAGCGTGAGGATGATTATGAAATATTAAAAAAAAGGATACAGGAGTTTGGTCTAAAAGTTGATGATTACCAATGGTATCTTGATTTAAGAAAATATGGCTCAGTCCCGCACGGCGGTTTTGGGCTTGGTCTTGAGCGCCTAACTGCCTGGATCTGTGGTCTCCAACATATTCGCGAAACAATACCTTTTCCAAGAACAATTTATCGCATTACTCCATAATTATCATGATAGAAAAAGCCGTTATCATAATTGATAATGGCTTTTTTAAAAAAAATCTTACAAATGGCGGAAGCCTATAACTTTTAAGGCGTTGGCTGGTATTCTCGGACTGGGATCAATACCATTAACCCAATCATTAATATGCACAAAAACTTGATCGGCAATTTTTCGAATTAAACAAAAAAACCACTGAAAATCTTCAACCGATTCCTCCTGGCTATGATTTTTTATTGCGTAACACTTAAGAGGCGCTACATAATGAAAATCATGATCAGCCGTGGCTAAATCAGCCAATAATTTTAAAATGGCATCAAAATCATAGGTGAGTTTATGAAGTTGAATAAGCTCAACAACATCTTGCGGTGATAATTCCGGTTTGGATGTTTCGAGAATCCACGGCTTAATTTTTTTACTAGCGCCAGAATATCGACAAATTTTTTGTAAAGAAATTTCGTTAAATATCTGAACTCGTACACCTAACGACCTTAAATAATCAATCAATGTCTCTATCGTATAATGATATGAATCAACCTCAATAATATAATAAGGATGTGCCTTGACCGAAAAGTTTTTAGACATTACATAACTCCTTTCTTTTTTTTTATTTAGTTTAATAAAATGAACAATTAATTTTTGTTACTATAGCAAAATATAAGATCTTGTCAACTAAAAAAACTCCTTAAAGGAGTAATTATGGGTATATATATTAATATTTTTTATACTTGCTTTACAATCCGCACGGTTTTATCAGCAGAAAATTTCCCCAGTATAATATGTATATTATTTTTATTAACCCCAAATATTTCCGCTAAAAAACTAAACAAGGCGTCATTACCTTTCCCCTGCTCAGGCACAGCCTGTAAATCAATCTTAATAACTCCGTCAGCTAAAACAGATTTAATCCTAGTCGCATGAGCGCCCGCATGAACCTTTATTTTTAATATTACCTCTCCGGTCTCAGCTAAGGTTTGTAAATATGGCTCAATCATAAAAGTCGGGATGCCGAGAATTGAACTCGGTCTACACGCACCCGAAGCGTGTGTACTACCGGTATACTACACCCCGGGATGCATTTTTAAATAAGTTGTCATCTTAGGTGTTTCTAATATTTTACGCAATACTCGCTTTATTCCTTGCCAATTAAGCGACTAAAGAAATAATTAAAAATAGCCAAAACAATACTAAATAATAAGGCGATCCAGAAACCGCTAACGGAAAAACCCTTGATAACGGATGAAGCTAAGAGAATCAAAATTGCGTTAATAACAAAAGTAAATAAACCAAGTGTTAAAATATTAATTGGCAAGGTTAATAAGATAAGCAACGGTTTAATAATTATATTAACTAAGCCAAGAAATAATGCGACCCATAACGCTGACCAAAAACTATCAAGCTTAACGCCAGGCAAAACGTAGCTAGCAATCATTACCGCTAACGCCGAGCCGAGCCATTTAATAATTAGAAACATACAATTATATAAAAGATAGATTATTATTTTTTATCTAACAATTCATCGTTTTTGAGTAGGGTCTTAATGATAAAATACAAAAATGTCATAATAATAATAAACGTTAAGCCAGCATTAAGAATCCCACCAATATCAAACGAAATATCTTTAATTCTAAAAACTAAATGAGAAAAATCCGCCGGAATAAGCAAGCGTATTAAAGGTGTAAAAACACCTTTAACCAAAGCATCAACTAAATCTTTCGAAGCTTCAGCGGTAATAACACCGATCGCTAAACCAATAACCGAATACCGCTTTAAAAATTCTAATAAGCCTTTAATAAAACTACCTTGTTTAGACATATATCAACTTATACACTATATACCCTAAGAATAACCTATAGAGTGACTTTTTTCAAATTACTGAAAAAGAGTTCGCCGACGTTTTCTATACCATACGATCGCCACTGCAATAGCTAAAACACATATAATTGCTAAAAATATATATTGTTCAAAATGATCAAGTATTGTAACATATTTTTGGTAAAGTTCGCCTACTCGCCAGCCGATCAGCGCCAACAGCCAAGCTCGGCATAAAGAACCAAAAAAAGTTAAAATTATAAAAGCGGAAAAACGGTAACGAACAATACCACAAAAGCCAGATAGAACAACACCAGGTACAATCGGCAAAAGTCGTAAACCAAACAATGTTACCTCATCACCTTTTTTAAGGGTAAATTTCTGTTTGGCTTTTTCAATGTCGTTCCACTCCAAACCAAGCCATTTCCCCCATTTTTCAAGCATTGGTTTACCGCCAAAATGACCCAAGGCATAAACCGCGGCAGAACCAAGGCTAACACCAATAGCAACTGGTATAGCAATTATAAAAAAAGCATCTTTGACGGCTAACAGCCAAGAGGCATCACCAGACAAAAGAAAAAAACCACCAGCCAAGGAAACAAGTGGCGACGGAATCGGGGCAATAATCTCTTCAAGCATGGTCGCAAAAAAAATACCGCCTGCGCCGTATTGAATAATAATGGCTTGAATATAACTAATTAATTCGCTAATCATAGTTAACTATTAGGATAAGGTAATTGTAGCCTGAATAATTACTTGGGTAAAGTTAAGAAAAAACCGATTGCTTAGATCGGCTTGTTTATTTTATTGTCTTATTTAAATATGTATTAATTATACCACTTATTATAAAATAAGTCAATATTTATAATTCTGTACCAACAGGCTTAGTATAACCAAAATATTTTTAAGCCTATTTATTAGCTATTCAATAGTTTCAATTGACAAATATCCTGTCTTTCGCTATATTTTAAAAGCCTTTAATGTATATCTTCTTGCGGAGAAGATATAGTTTTAAAAACCGCTGATAAAGAACTTTGGGAAGCGGAAACTATTAAATAATTTCTATGGCACATAAAAAAGCCGGCGGGTCCACCGCCCTGGGTCGTGATAGTCAAAGCAAACGCCTTGGCGTAAAACTTCAGCACGGCCAAATTGCTCAACCAGGCTCAATTTTAATTCGCCAACGTGGCACAAAATATCAACCTGGAGTTAATGTTCGAAAAGGCAAAGATGATACGTTATATGCGAGTGCGGCCGGAGTTGTTACCTTTTCAAGTAAAAAGTTTTTGAAATATAATGGTAAATTAAAAGCTTCGACAGTGGTGAGTGTTAAATAATTTAAAACGCCCTCTTATAAAGAGGGCGTTTTAAATTATTTTAATTCTATTACACCTATACCCGGCGTTGGGGAAACAAAATTTTCTATAAACTCATAATTTTTATAATGCCCCTTGATTTCACTCCAAAATATATGAACCTGGCAAGTTGGCATTTGTGTATTAGGGATAATATCATGAAAAGCAATTAGTCCTCCGTTTTTTACTAATTTACTGTAAGTAAGAAAATCGCTCTTAACTCCTTTATAAGTATGATCACCATCAATAAATAAAAAATCTATTCCTCGACTTCCTAATATTTCTCTAATTTTATTAAATACTGCAGTGGAATGAGAGTCGCCTCTAATTAAATAAATAAATTGTCCCTTTTTCTTAAAAGCTTTAAATAACGGTATTTTCCACCAAGGATAACCAGCACCAAATTCACCGCCTGGTAAATCAATACTAATAATTGTCGCATTAGAAATAGCAACCTTACTCAAAAGAAATAAAGTGCCACCAAAAGCAGTACCAATCTCCATAATGACTTTAGGACTATTTTCCACTATTAATTCAAGCAAACTATTGATTTCACTCTCTATCTGAACTGAAGCAAAGTAATTATTAGAATCCTTAAAAATAAATTTTATGGCATCTTCTTTAGTATTAATATTTTTGATCTTAAGCAATAACAAATAGTAGGGCATAAGAAAAAAGGCAAATATATGGCGATATAATCTTTTTTTTAGAAAAAAAATTAATCCTTCTTCCTTAATATAAAAAAATGTTTTTTTAATTCTTTTATTCATACAGACTACATATCGTTCTTTAGTGTTTTAATTTTTAATAAACTCATCATTTAATCTAAAATATTTTTTTTCCAATAAAATGTTTAAAAAATATTTAAAAAAATTATGATCTCGCCAAATCTGACGCCAGATTACAAATTTAAAAAATAAATATATTTTTAATAACCATAATTCAAGAAGAGAATTATGTTGACGATAATAGTAAATTTGACTTTGACGATATATAAGTTGAATTTTTCGAGAACTATGTTTACCTGATTGTCCAAGTTCATGATAAGCTGTTAGATCTGGAGAAAAAATAACTTGATAACCTTTTTTTCGACAACGACAACAAAGATCGGCATCTTCAAAATATAATTCAAAATTTTCGTCCATACCACCTATCATATCAAGCATAGATCGACGTACAATCATACAGGCTCCCACTACAATTGGTACTACTCTTTGATATTGTTGCCTAGCAATTACTAACTTTTTAATGAACTGATATTTTGCTACTCGAAAAGGCGAAAGAAAAGAAGCAATAAATTCACCAACAAAACTTAGCTCTCGAGACCAACATGTTTGAATAATATCACCTCGCGCAGTTTTTAACTGTGGGCTTAGAATTCCACAATAAGGTAAAGCATCCATTTTTAATCTTACTATTTCTAAAAAATTTTTTGGGACCATGATATCACCATTAGAAAATATTATTAAATTATTTTTAGAAATTTTATAGCCTTGATTGCAGCCTCGGGAATAACCTCCATTGTTAATATTCTTGATTAAACGTACATGAGGAAAATTATTTTCTATAACTTGAACACTTTGGTCAGTAGAATGATTATCAACCACAATAATTTCATCCTGATCATTACCTAATGCTTTTGTATAAGATAATAAACAACGTTGCAATGAATCTTCAACATTATAAGAAACGATAACAATTGAAATACCTTGCTGCATATACTATTGATCAATCCAGGCATGTAATAATATTGGTGCTCCCGCCATATCTTCAATACCCTTGGTCATAATAGTATAATTTGGGCATAGTTTTTTAAGGAATCGGAAGATTAGTTGAGCATGATTAGCTTGATGATAAGTCGTAATAACTATAGTGGGGTGATAATTCTTTATAGTTAATTCAGCTCCAGCTAACATCTCTAATTCATAACCCTCAAGATCAGCTTTAATATAAGTAATTTTTCTATTTTGATAAAAAAATAAATTATCTATAGTATCAACTTTAACAGGATTTTCTGTTGTGATCGTTGAAACCTTTGCTCCCATACCTTCATTGGTAATATATAAATTATCTTGGATTGATCCAAGCGCTAATGGAATAATACTAACCTTATCTTTGTTAATAAATGTTTTTTTTAATGATTGTAAAAAATATGGTAATGGTTCAATTGCATAAACATGCTGACACCGATCCATAATTTTTAGGGTAAAAAGGCCTTCGGCTGCACCACAATCAACTACTATATCATCTGGTTTAACTCGTGTTTCAGGAATTTCGTAATAATGCCAATCTTTCTTATCACAAATTTCTGGAATAACATGATATAAAGCATCAAGGCCAACAGCCTTGGGAAAATATAACGGTATACCACAACCCTTGATCTGCACAATATAATCATCTAAATCTTCATCTAAAGATTGGATATATTCCTCAGCTCTCTGCTTAAAACGAGGCGCGGTTATATTTTTAATTAAATTCCCAATTGTCACCCCATGTCTTCGACCTAATAACCAATAAAATAAAATTCTAAAACGCCATACATATTTCATATCAGCTGTGTTTACTAGTCAAAACTCTGCACACCTTAACAAACTCCACAAATAATGGGTGGGGATCAAGTGGACGAGAAATATATTCGGGGTGAAACTGAGTACCAATAAAAAATGGGTGATCTCGTAATTCAATCGCCTCAATAATCTGTCCGTCCGGAGATACACCAGAAATAACCAAACCCTTGCTCTCAAGAATTTCACGATATTTGGGATTGAACTCATAACGATGACGATGGCGTTCGGAAACAACTTTTTTCTTACCAACCCTTTCAGCATAAATAGTAGCTAATTTCGTACCAGGTATAAGTTTACAGGGCCAACCGCCAAGTCGAATTGTTCCACCATAATGATTATGCGCTATATTAGATTTCTGTTGCTCCATAATATCAATTACCGGATATTTAGTTTTTTCATCAACTTCCCGACTGTGAGCACCCTTTAAACCGGCGACATGACGAGCAAATTCAATAACAGCCATCTGCATACCGTAGCATAGGCCAAAATAAGGTACCTTGTGTTCACGACAATACTTAATAGTCTTAATTTTACCTTCCGAGCCACGACTCCCCCATCCCTGAGGCACAATAATACCAGAAAAACCTTTAAGCATACCAACTCCTTTTTCTTCAATCTCCTCCGCTGATAACCAATGAAGGTTAACTTTACAACGATTAGCGGCGGCGGCGTGTTTAACTGCTTCTATAACCGAAATATATGAATCAGTTAAATTAAAATCACCGGACTTAAAATATTTACCAACAATCCCAACATCAACTGATTTTTTTGCTGTTTTCAAACGCTTAATCATCGCACGCCATTCCACTAAATCTTTGCGACGAGGCGTGAGATTAAATTTTCGTAAAATTCGTTCTGCTAAATGGTCTTTTTCAAAGTTAAGTGGTACATCATAAATAGAATCACTATCCGGCGCTGAGATGACATCTTCCGGACTAATATTACAATTAATAGCAATTTTCTCACGCCGTGGACGATCAAGCGTGGTAATAGAACGAGCAATTATAAAATCTGGCTGAATACCGGCGGTATTTAAAGTACGAATCGCATATTGCGTTGGCTTAGTTTTCATTTCGCTGGAATTTGATGGCACCGGTAAATAGCTCACCATAACAAAAACAACATCATGACCATACGTAAATTTCATCATACGGGCCGCTTCTAAAAACAACATATTCTGATATTCGCCTACAGTACCACCAATTTCAACAATCATGATCTCGGCTTTTGATTTTTTTAACGCTTTTTCAATACGAGCCTTAACTTCTAAAGGAATATGAGGAACAACTTCAACACACTTACCACCATAACCGAGGTTACGTTCACGCTCAATGACGGCCTGATAAACCCGACCGGTCGTCATATAGTTTTCACGGTAAATATTTTTATTTAAAAACCGTTCATAATTACCAATGTCCTGATCAGTTTCATCACCGTCTTCAGTGACAAACACCTCTCCATGCTCTATCGGGTTCATTGTACCGGCATCAACGTTAATATAAGGATCAATCTTTAAAGCGGTAACATCAAAGCCCTTACTCGTTAAAATTCGACCAATACTTGCGACGGTAACTCCTTTACCTACTCCTGACATAACACCGCCAACCACAAAAATAAATTTTGGTGATATTTTTCGTTTTTTTTGTTTCTTCATAAAAATTAAATTAACCGCAAATACCATTCAATTAATTCATAACCATACAGCAGAGTGATAATACCTGAAACTGCTAAAAACGTTCCGAGTGGCAAAACCGATTTCCACTGCTTTTTACGAAAACTCAAAAGTCCAAGACCAACGACAGCCCCAAAAATATAAGCAATAAAAATCGATGGGATAATAAGTGGCCAGCCGAGAGCAACACCAAGTAATAAGCCTAAACGAATATCACCACCACCGATCCAGCGACCGCGTGAAACTAGAAATTGAATGATAAAAAAACCGCTTCCTATTGTAGCAGAAAGAAACATGTTATACCATGAAAAGCCAATAAAACCGTTTATAATCGCCAAAACTACTACAACCGGCAAAACTAACTCATCAAAAATTAAGTACCATAAAGCGTCAGTGACAAAAATGACTATTAATGTAGCTATAAAAAGCCAGTCTCGTGCTAATGTTAACCAGGTAGTAGCTCCCCAAGATTCAATTACACCATGTAGGGTAATAGCTTTAAAAAAAATTATGGTGAATAAAATCGCGGTTACAAGCTCAACTAATGGATAACGCCAACTAATTTTTTCTTGACAATGACGACAACGTCCACGTAAAGCTATAAAACTTACCAAAGGAATATTGTCATACCAGAAGATCTTTTTATGGCAATGAGGACAATAGGAACGACCAAATAAATTTTCTTTAGTATGTAAACGCCAAATAACACAGTTTAAAAAACTGCCTATAATCAGACCAAAAAGAAAAATAGCACTTATAAATAATTCGTTCATATGTTACCTAAAATAAATAATAGCACCAATTGCCTGCAAGCCATCCCGCCAACCAATTTTTTTACCATGGTCATATGATCGTCCGTAATAAGAAATTGGTACTTCAATAATTTTTGCTTTGCTGCGTGCGACCCAGGCCGTTAATTCCGGCTCAATTTCAAAACGCTTGGAAATTAATTTATCTTTAAAACTATTTAATAATTGGTGATCAAAAATTTTATAGCATGTTTCCATATCTGTTAATGTTAAACCAGTAAAAAGATTAGAAAAAACGGTTAAAAAATAGTTGGCTAATCTCCAGATAATCATCTTCTTGCCCCATAATTTTTTTTCTAAAAATCGTGAGCCATATACAACCTGAGCTACACCGTTAATAATCGGATCACATAATTTCTGGTAATCCGCTGGATCATACTCCAAGTCGCCATCCTGAATAATAATAATATCTCCCTGAGCATAATTAAAGCCAAGTCGCAAGGCCGAGCCCTTACCCTGATTTACAGGTTGACGCCTATAGATTAATCTTGCATCCTGATATCTCTGCAACGTTTCAGTCGTTGTATCGGTTGAGGCATCATCAATAACAATAACTTCACTAATATGAGCGTTTTGTAACTGACGATTAAGAACGCTGTCTAAAACTTTTGTAATAGTATTAGCTTCATTATAAACCGGAATGATCACACTGATTGATTTCATAAGTATCTATGTTATCTCTTTAACATTTTCTGACATTAGTAGACTAAAAGCAAAAATTGCAACTGGAATTAAAGGGATACAGGTGCGAGCAATAGCAGTAAAATTCAAAGCGTGCTCAGCGCGCTGAGTAAAAAAATATAATATAATAAAGCTACCGCCAGCCACTAAAAAAAATGTCCAAAAAGGCCAGAATTGTCGATTACGCCAGATAATAGTATACCTT
>CAYZML010000016.1:0-11425 GCA_964479555.1 uncultured Gammaproteobacteria bacterium
TAGATTACGATACAATACTTACAGAGAAAATAAAGAACAATAGTTATTAAAGCAGTTGCTGTATAGATAATTACAACTATAATAAGGCTCATATATGAGAAAATTAAAACAATCCACACGTTTCATTGTATATAGTGGAATGATGTTTTTATTTTTAGTATTTATTAGTTTACCAAGTAATGTTAACGCGTCTAGTGGTTTTGTGATTGATGAGTTTAAAAGTAATATTACACTAAATACTGATGGTACATTAACTATTATTGAGACAATTAATGTTAATTATCAAGAAGCGTTACATGGTATCTATCGTGATATTCCAGTAAATTATAAAAATAACGATGGCTCAATTCACTATACTAAAGTTACATTGCAGAGTATTGTTCTCAATGGTGCTAATACGCCATATCAAATCATGGATAGTGACGGCTATATTCGTTTTAAAATTGGCGATCCAGATAAACGCATCATCGGCCAACAAACATATGTTATTACCTATGCTGTTGCCGGAGTTATTACTCCATTTTCTGATCATGACGAACTATATTGGAATGTTACTGGCAATAATTGGGAAGTGCCGATTACGTCTGTTAAAGCTACTGTTACACTGCCGGCCGGTGATCATATACAAGTGATTTGTTATACAGGCATTATAGGCTCGCAAGAGCAATGTTTAGGAGAAATTATAGATAAACAGTCGCAGTTTCTTAGCATCCGTTCATTAGCGCCTGGAGAAGGTCTAACTATTGTTAATGGTTTTACAAAGGGGATTGTACCTATTATCACAGTTGAACGACCATTAACCTTTTTTCACCGAATTTCTTTGTTATATATTTTCCTTGGTTTTATCTCTGTTATTATACCAGTTGGTTTGTTATTACTATGGTTATGGTGGCAAAAGGGTCGAGATGAATATTATCAACGTACCAGCCTTAATGACCCTAACCAAAAAGAAATCATAAAACCTCTGTGGGGAAGTGGTGAACCGATTGTGCCAGAATATGAGCCACCACTCAAATTACGTCCCGCCGAGCTTGGTGTTGTATTAGATGAAAAAGCTGATAGTAAAGATATTAGCGCGACTATTGTTGATTTAGCTGTACGTGGCTATTTGACTATTACCGAGATATCAAAGACGGGAATTTTAAATAAAAAAGATTATGAACTTACTAAAACAGACAAAGAAGCTATTGATCTTTTAGATTATGAAAAATTATTATTAGAGACAATTTTTAAAGATGCGGTTTCGACAAAAGTTTCTGAGTTTAAATATGCTGATATAGGTAGAAGACCTATTATAAAAACGGCGACTAAATTTGCCCGTTTTGATGATTTTTACAGTAATCTAGAAAAAATGAATAATTTACTTTATCAACGAGTTACTGACAAAAAATTATTTTTTAAGAATCCAGAAGAAATTCGATCTTTTTACCAAACAATTGGAGTTATTATTATGAGCGTGATGGGGGTAGTTGGTTTTATTTTTTATCAACAAATCTCTGATAACCTAATAGGATTTTCAAAAGTGTATTGGTACACTGGTGGGGTTGTTGTTGGTGGGTTTATGAGCGGATTCTTATTACGAATTTTAGCTTCAGCTATGCCTAAACGAACTGCCTATGGTCGAGAGATTTATCGTCAAGCTCTAGGTTATAAATTATTTGTTAGCGGAACAGAAAAATATCGCCAGCCATTTTTTGAAAAAGAAAATATTTTTATGGCTGTTTTACCGTATGCTATAATTTTTGGTGTAACAAAGCAACTAGCCACTGCTATGCGGGAAATGGGCATTGAGTCCATAGCGCCATGGTATATTGGTGGTAATATTTCAAATTCTTCTTTTATTGATGCGAGTGATGATTTTTCTAAGGCGTTTAACTCTAGTATGGCCCCTATTACAGAAGGCGAAAGTGGTTTTACTGGGAGTGTTGGTGGTGGTTTTGGCGGCGGGGGTGGCGGTGGTTGGTAATTTATAATTGATTATTATACTAATTACTATTTACAATTATATGAATAAAGTTCAACATTTTGAGATTCCAGCCGATGATGTAAGTCGTGCCCGAGCTTTTTATGAAAGTTGTTTTGGCTGGAAAATGACTGATTGGCCAATGCCAAATATGGAATATGTCGGTATGACAACCGGTCCGATGGATAAAAATAATAAACCAACTGAACCGTCTTTTATCAATGGCGGAATGTTTAAGCGTGGCGGTGAATTTGTTGTTACAAGCCCAACCGTTGCTGTTACGGTCGATAACCTTGAAGAAACTCTGGCTAAAATTACCACGAGTGGTGGTAGCGTTCTTATGCCAGTCAAAGAGATTGGCGGTATGGGATTGTATGCCTATATTAAAGACACTGAGGGTAATATTATTGGGGTCTGGCAGAATTTGAAGAAATCATAGGTAGTTTATAAAAAGCAGAAGATAATTATATAATTCTTCTGTTTTTTATTTTTTGTATTTTATAATAATGTTCTACTCTATACATTTTTTAAATAATCTGTTACCCTGGTATACTGATATTAGTATCTTTATATGCCCGAAGAAGTAATTGCTCGTTTCGACGATGTCACTTTTGAGTATATTGAAAAACGCCCGGTACTTGATGGGGCGAGTTTTAGTATCCGTCGTAAAGCCAAATTAACCTTAATGGGTCAAAACGGTGCTGGAAAAAGTACTATTTTTGGTTTATTACAAGGACAGTTACGACCAAAAAGCGGTACGATTTCCATCACAAACGGTGCGACTATCGGGGCGGCTAAACAGGTAGTTGATCGCGCTGATTTTACTCTGACGGTTGAAGCTTATTTTGCTAAAGCGTTTGAAGTTGTGCCAACTAACCTTGCGAGTAAAATTGCTAAAGCGATGGAAGCGGTTAATTTTTCCGTTCCAACTGATCGCCGTGTTGGTGATTTATCTGGTGGTCAGCAGGCGCGCTTACTCTTAGCTTTTGCCTTACTACAAAATCCTGATATTTTGTTATTGGACGAACCAACCAACAACTTAGATCAAGCCGGGATTGATCACTTGGTGGAATTTTTAATTATGTATGAAAAAACTGTTATTGTGATTTCTCATGATGCTGATTTTTTAAATTGTTTTACTGAAGGTGTTTTATATCTTGAT
Source organism: uncultured Gammaproteobacteria bacterium (assembly GCA_964479555.1). Classification (GTDB taxonomy): domain Bacteria; phylum Patescibacteriota; class Patescibacteriia; order Patescibacteriales; family Patescibacteriaceae; genus Patescibacterium. The sequence goes on from CAYZML010000016.1 coordinate 3,126, forward strand.
ATTCACACTCATAAAGTAGAAAATTATGTCGGCGATTATTTTTCTGTTGTAGAGGAGATTAATCGTCGGATTGAACGGGAACAAAGAAAAAACGCTCAACTGGAAAAATTAATTCAAGATCGAAAAGATAAGGTTAATTTTTTTGCCAATAAAGGCGGTAAGATGCGTAAGCTAGCAAAAAAGTTAAAAGATGAAACCGAAGAGCTTGAAGAAAATAAAGTGGACGTTAGAAAAGAAGATCGTACGATTAGACCTTTTGTCATTCCGGCGCAAGAGATTAAAGGTGAGATTGTTAAGATTAGTTCAATAAAAATTATTATTAACCACGAAGCCACCGAGAAACCGGTTGATATTGTTTTACGACAACATGGTCGTTTATTAGTTTCTGGTCCAAACGGTATGGGTAAAAGTACGCTCCTGCGCAGTTTAGCTAACGGTGAGCATAATGGTGCTTATATTATGCCAGGGATACGAATTGGTTATTACAGTCAAGATTTTTCAACGCTTGATTATAGTGAAACGGTTTTTGATTCTTTAAAAAATGTGCTGGCTGATGGTTATGATGTACAAGAAATGCGTTCAATCGCGGCTGGTTTTTTAATTACCGGTGAGTTAATGGGGCGAACTGTAGCAGAGTTATCAGAGGGCCAGAAAGGACTATTATCGTTTGCTCGCTTGGTTTTAATGAAACCAGGTCTTCTAATTTTAGATGAGCCAACTAACCATATTAACTTCCGTCATATTCCTGTGATTGCTGAGGCGATTAATAATTATGAAGGTGCTATACTACTAGTGAGCCACATGCCTGAGTTTGTTCAGCAGATAAAAATTGTTGATGAATTAAATTTAGCTAAAATCATCAATAGTTAATAAAATTTAAAAAATCAATTTCAAAAAAAACCAAAACAAAAAGGAGGGCCAGATGGCAGATCCTAAATTAGTTATTTTTGATCTCTACCATACCTTATTGCATAAAAGTGGGAAGTTATTTCCTTATGGCGATATTTTAAAAGCCAGTCCAAATCCGGCCGCCACTTACACTTATTTATTAACTCATGAAATATATGAGGTTGATAATTTGTTTAAAAAGTTGCGGGAGAAGGGTCTGATAAACCGACCGGTGAATCAAGTTATATTTTCAGAAAACCTTGAAGAAGATATCAGAAATGTCACGCTTTATCCAAGTGCTTTTGAGACAATCGTATCATTGCGAACACAAGGTTATAAATTAGGGGTTATTGCTAACCTTACCACACCATACCAAAGGCCATTTTTTGATCGTGCTTTTGAGTATTTAATACCGTTGCAGGTTTTTTCCTCAAGCCTTGGAATCGCTAAGCCTGACAAAGAAATATATGAGCAGATTGCTTGGCGCTCGGGTTTTTCTCCTGAGGAAATTTTAATCGTCGGTGATAATATACGTTTAGATTATGCTATTCCTCGGCAACTTGGTATGGAGGCGATTCTTTTAAATCGTTTTCCGAGTGTTTCACCGTATGGAAAAGAGGTCAAACAAATAAAATCAATGCAGGAGTTACCGGCACTGATTAATTAAATACCTTTTTAAAGGCGATTCTAGTTAAATTAAACTCAGGATCGCTTTTTATTTTTCAGGGAACGATAAATCTAGTATACTAACTATATATGGAAATTACTTTTTTTGGTGCCGCACATGAAGTAACTGGCTCAAAATATGTTGTTGAGTATAATAATTACCGAATATTACTTGATTGTGGTTTTCACCAGGGTCGTCGTAAGGAAGCCTATGAATTAAATAAACGTTTGCCGTTTCTGGCGACTGATATTCAAGCGGTTATTTTATCACATGCCCATGCTGACCATTCTGCCTCGTTGCCACTCCTTGTAAAGAATGGTTATAATGGTTCAATCTACGCAACGCCAGCGACGGCTGATATTGCCCGTTTAATTATGCTTGATTCAGCTAAAATTCAGATTAGTGATTATGAACACCTGATTGCTCAAGGTATACCAGAAAACGAAGTACTCCCACCTTTATATACTACTGATGACGTAGAAAAAACTGCTCGTTTATTTAAAGAAGTTGATTATAATCGTGTAACGCCCGACTGGCAGATGTTGCATACTGATGTTCGTTTTAAATTTTATGATGCGGGTCATATTCTTGGCTCGGCGGTTACTGTTCTTGAATATGGTAGTGGTGAAACAAGTAAGCGCCTTTTATTTACTGGCGATCTAGGACATGGGGGAGTGCCAATTCTTCATGATCCAGAAAAAATCATTGAACCGATTGATACTTTAATTATTGAGTGTACCTATGGCAATCGCTTACATCGATCGATCACTGAAGTTGATTCAGTTCTGATTAACGTGATTAAAGAAGCAGTTAATGGTCGAAAAAAAATTATTGTGCCGGCCTTTGCTCTTGGACGAACACAAGAATTAATTTATATTCTTCATCGTCTATATAATGAAGGTAAAATTCCGGCTTTGCCAATTTATATTGATAGTCCTTTATCTACAAGTATTACTGAAGTTTTTACAAAATATCAAAAAGATTTTGATGAAATCGCTCAGACTGATTTTATTAACCATCATGAGTCACCCTTTGCGTTTGCGAATCTAAAATATGTTAGTACTAAAGAAGAATCAAAGGCTTTAAATCAGATGGAAGGGCCAATGATGATTATTGCTTCGTCGGGGATGGCTGAAGGTGGTCGAATACTTCACCATCTTGAGCATAATGTTTGGAATGAAAATTCGATTATTATGTTGACTGGTTATCAGGCTGAACATACACTTGGGCGAAAGATTTTTTCCGGTAAGTTGCATGTGCCGATTTTCGGCAAGATGCATGAGCTCAAAGCTAAAGTAGTTACTATTAATGAATTTAGCGCCCATGCCGATCAGGCAAGTCTCTTACGATATGTTAGCCAGCTTAAGGGGTTACAGCAGGTATTTTTAGTTCATGGTGAAGCTGAAGCCCTTGAAGCTTTTAAAAAAATTCTTAATGAGCAACTTCCTCACCTCAGTGTTCATTTACCTCAGCCAGGAGAAAAATATAGCGTGTAGAATTTTAATATTAAAAGAGTGAAAAAAAGGATGATTTTAATGTTATACTAAAAGATAGTTATGAAGAAATCAAAATCCTGGTTAAAAAAACTTGGACCTGGCCTTATTACTGGCGCTTCGGATGATGATCCGTCTGGTATTGCCACCTATTCACAAACCGGTGCTCAGTTTGGTTATGGTCAATTATGGACAGCCTTATTTTCTTTTCCATTTATGACCGTAGTACAGGAAATATGTGGACGGATTGGGATGATTACCGGTAAAGGCTTAGCGCATGTTATAAAAGAACATTATAGTCGTAAGATTTTATATGGCGCCGTGGCAATTTTATGTATTGCTAATATTGTTAATATTGGCGCTGATCTTGGCGCTATGGCTATGGCTGGTCAAATGTTGTTTGGCTGGTCATTTTTATCTTGGTTGGTGATTATTAGTTTAATTACACTTGGCTTAGAGATCTTTATTTCTTATCGAGTTTATGCGCGTTTTTTAAAATATTTAACCCTATCTTTGCTCGCCTATGTCGCAACTATGTTTATTATTAAACAGGATTGGGGAGCTATAGCTAGGTCAACTTTTATTCCACATATTATTATCTCAAAGCAATATTTTTTAAACATCGTTGCTTTGCTCGGTACGACTATCTCACCCTATTTATTTTTTTGGCAATCAAACGAGGAGGTTGAAGAAGAAATTATTTCCCATAAGTTTGATCCCGATACCCAGAAAGCGCCAAAAGTTTCTCGGCTTGATTTACGTCGCCTGCGTGTTGATACGTTTATTGGTATGTTGTTTTCAAATATAGTAATGTTTTGTATTATCGCCACCACCGCTTCGACTCTTGGTTTACATGGTGTAACTGTAATTAGTACGGCTGATCAGGCCGCTGAGGCGTTGCGGCCATTGGCCGGTGATTTAGCTTTTTTTCTATTTGCTCTTGGTATTATTGGCACTGGCTTATTAGCTGTACCAATATTAGCTGGTTCAGCTTCTTACGCTTTAGCCGAAACTTGTGGCTGGAAAGCCGGTCTTGGAAAAAAATTTACGCAGGCTCGGGCTTTTTATACGATTATTATCATTGCTACCTTTTTAGGCATTATTATTAATTTAACGCCAATTAAACCATTCCAGATGTTATATTATACCGCGGTTTTAAATGGTATTTGCGCCCCACCGCTTTTAGTTCTTATTATGATAATCGGTAATAATCGAAAAATTATGGGCAGGCACCGTAATTCTCGTTTAACCCAGTGGTTGGGTTGGTGTATTACGGTTGTTATGAGTATTGCCACCATTGCACTTATATGGTCTTTAATATAATTTTCATATGAGCCTATAAAATGGTTATATGGTATACTAGAATATATAAATAATAAGAAAACTATGAAAAGAAATCAAAGAAAGAGTAAAAAAGCCTTTACCTTAACTGAGGTGTTAGTTTCGGTAGCGATTATTGTTTTATTAATTTCTTTAAGTTTTGTCGCGATGTCACAATCTCGGATGAACAGTCGTAATAGTAAGCGTGTTTCTAATGTCAATCAGATTATGACCGCCCTTGAATCGTATTATGCGGCAAATCAATCATACCCCACGGTAATTACTCCTGGACAACCAATTATGTCAGGTTCAACGGTGTTATTAAATAAAGTTCCAACTAACCCCTCTCCGCGCACTGATGGTGGTTGCCCAAATCAGGATTATACTTATCAGACAACCAGTACTGGCTATAAGATAACGTTTTGTATCGGATCTGATCATGGCCGTTTTACCAAAGGAAAGGTGATTTGTAGAAATGGTAATTGTGGTGTAGCTGATACTGATTGTGGGCCAGGTTTTACGGTGACAGATCGGGATGGTAATGTATATCCAACGGTTATGATTGGTACTCAGTGTTGGCTTGGAAAAAATTTATATACTAAAACAAACCCCGACGGAAGTTGTATTAACGTGTCTAGCGGTGGTTATACGGTTGGAGCAGCGCCAAATTGTATTACTTCAGTTGGTGGAGTGCCTACTGGTTTTTCTGGGTGGACAGCCTCTGCGCCTGATGGATCTCGGCGTGATTGTGTTACGGTTGATAATACAAGAGGAACTGAAAGCGATTGTGCAGTTTCTGGGGCCTTATATACGTGGCCGGCGGCAATGAATTTACCGAATTCTTGTTGGAGCTCTTCTTCCGCCACTTGTCACCCTGCTACTACAAATTATCAGGGAATCTGTCCGACTGGGTGGCATATTCCATCTGATAGTGAATGGTCAACCCTTGAAACCTATTTAACTGATAGTCCAAATGTTTGTAATCCAACGCGAGATCATCCAATTGGTTCCCAGTGTCTTAACGCTGGCGCAAAACTTAAGATTGGTGGATCTTCTGGTTTTGAAGCTTTTTATGCCGGAGGAAGAGATGGATATGGAAATTTTTTACACAACGGTTGTGGAGTTGATTATTGGTCTACTGACGCCCCTTTAAGCAACAGTACTACGGAATGCAGTGGAAGCTGGTGTGCAACAGCTAGAATTATTAGTGATTGTGGAGGATCTAATAATGGTGTTTGGCGATGGAATAGATTACGATTATATGCTTTTTCAGTTCGTTGCATTAAAGATTAAGAAGCTAGACATGAAGCTTATTTTTATCCGCCACGGGCAAACTAACTATAATATTAAGTCATTATGTAACAGTCGACCGGACAAAAAAGTCCGGTTAACTGTATTAGGAAAAAAGCAGGCTCGACAGGCCGCAGAAATTTTAAAAAAAGAAAAATTTGAAATTATATTTGTTTCGGAGTTGTATCGTAGTCAGCAGACCGGTAAAATTATTAACCAGTTTCATAAAGTACCTATAATAAAAGATAGGCGTTTAAACGATCGTGCCACCGGCTTTGAAAATAAAAATGTTCAGTTGTTTTATGAATGGCGAGATAAGCAGAAAAACCCCTGGACTTGTCGTCATCGTGGTGGAGAGTCGTATGAAGATATGAAAAAACGTTTCTCGGCTTTTTTAAAAGATTTACGAAAGGCAAAATATCAGAATATTTTAATTGTTTCGCACATGCCGATCTTGAAAGTCGCACGCGGTTATGTAAAGAAGCTAAGTAATAAGCAGATGGACGCCTGGACCGAAAAGCAAGTACCAAACTGTAAAATCATGAGATTTTTAATACGCTAGTTATTTTTAGAATATATTAGACTAATATTTGACTTTTTACGCAAAAAGAGTAATATACTATTATTGTTTTTATTCTAAAAACAATGTTGTACCTACCAAAAAACTCTTTTAAAAAACAAAAAGAAAGGAAGTAAAGATGTCGAGAAGAAAAAATTCTAGCTCTATCTCTGTAAAAACTCCAGTTTGTCCTTTATGTCATCAAAGGACATCAATCTCCGGATCAGATCTTGTCCATATTCATGAAGATAAAAGAGGTGGAAGATTGATCGTTTTTCACGAACAGGATTTGATTTTAAAGGTTGATAAGAAACTTTTTTCAGTCTTCTGCAAGTCAATTCCCTGCGCTATTCACTGCCGGAAGAAAGTTTTTGATTATCTATCTGGCTTGATTGATCAATTGAGTGAATGTGTTGAATATCAAGAGCAAGCTCAGATCAGTAAGCTTCTTGCCAAGAAGGTTATAGAACTTTATCAGGCAAAAATAAGACGAGAAGAATCAAAAAGATGGAAGAAAAAACTGGAACTGGCAAAAGCTAGTTAATTTTTTTAAAAAAGAGTGATATATGACGGACGACTTTTGGGGTTGTCCGTTTTTTATATACAAATCTTGTCGACTTTTTCGTGGTTTGTTATAATCGAGAAATGGAAATATTAAATGAGCAAAAAGAATTAGCTGGTTATTTTGCTGATTGTTTACTTGAAGCGCGTTATGTAGCCGGTTTAGATGAAGCTGGTTATGAAACAATTCGACAGGATTTAATTGATCGTATTAACCGTGAAATTAGTCAGGTAATTTTTGATAATATTACTGCCGCTCAGCTTGAAGAGATGGAGAGTTTACTTGATGATGAAGACATGGAGCAGTTAGCGGTTTTTCTGCGCGAAGCAATTCCTGATTTACGGCAGTTAATTCTCCGCCGTTTGCTTGAAATCAAAAATGAAGTTATTATATAATCATCCCTCTATGCATAATGAATATTTTTCCGGTTTTGAAGATAAAAAAAACCTTGATCGGTTTGATGGTAAGCATCATCTCATCGCCGGTATAGCTCTCCAGAGTTTTTTTGAAGATGAAGAAGATATGAAGAATGCCTTGGTTGAGATGATGAATGAATAATTGATTTTTAAAGTTAAAACCCTTGAATAATTATATTTTTCAAGGGTTTTATTTATACTTTTCGTTAAAATCACTTGGGTCAGTTTCAATTTTCTGAAATAGAGGCTCAAGCTTGGTAATAGTAATCTCTGGTAATAATTTTTTTATAATTGCAATTTCCGGCCAATAGTTAAGGGTAATCCCGAGCATTGATTCGAGTTTTTTTGCGCTTTGAGGAGTTATAGGTGTTAAGAGAGTGACTAGAGCGGTTGTGATGATTAAAGCCGAAGCAAGACATTGATCGGCGGCTTTGGAGTCTGTTTTACGTTGTGCCCAGGGAGTATTGTCAGATAGGTACTTATTACCAAAAGCAGATAATTCAAGAATACATTCAGCATAGCGTTTAAACTGGCAATTTTCTAAAGCGGTCGCGGCGGTATGTAACGTTTCACTGACGTTTTGACAGATTTTTTCCTCAGGCACTATATCTACAAATGATATACCTTCGGCTAATTTTAAGGTTCGGAAAATAAAGTTACCAAGATTTGCGATGATAATGTTATTAACTTTGGTAATAAAATCATCCCAAGTAAAGTCACTATCATGATTTTCGGGCATAATTAAACAAAGATAAAATCGGATCAGATCAAGATCAAAATCTTTTAAAATTTTTTTTGGATCAAGCGTGACATTAAAACTTTTTGAAAAAGCTTCATTATTAAGGGTGAGAAATTGATTGACCGCCAGTACATCGGGGAGGTGTAGTTTTTCGTTATAAGCATGAAGTTGCCCAGGCCAGAAGATAGTATGAAACACAAGATTATCTTTGCCCATAAAATAATAATGGCTCGCTTGTTCATTATGCCAGAATTCTTGCCAGCGATCGTTATTGCCATTATCGCGCGATAATTTAATACTGGCCGAGAGATAGCCAATAACAGCTTCAAACCAGACATAAATTCGTTTATGTTCATGACCTTTTAT
>CAYZML010000017.1:0-11194 GCA_964479555.1 uncultured Gammaproteobacteria bacterium
TAAAAATCAGCCACTGAACCGGCGGTACCAGCGACTTGTAAACGAACATCGTCCGAACCACTCCCTGTAATATTAGTAACATTATTAGTATACATATAATCGCCTGTAACACTTCCGCTCCCTAAATTTGTAAAGCCGGCCGGAGTATAGACTGGATTCACTACCGCCGTTAACATCATAAAGTCAATCGAAACGACTGAGGTTGTATTCGTAGATGAATATAATCGAATACGAACTTCGTTACTAGTATTTACAAAATTTGTTAAAGGAGTTGAGATAGAATTATTAGATCCATCTGACCAATATCCATCAAATATATACCACGTATACGTTGATGGGGTCGCTGTAGTTATCGCAACATCACGATTATTAATCGTCCGCCAGCCACCGCCCGTACATCGAGCATCAGCCGCATTATCAACGCTTGAGCTTGATTCCCAATCACATATTTGAACTAATGTATCTGGCGCAGTAGCATCTAAATCAAATTCGGTATTTAAAATAATTCTATTAGCCCCATTAAGCTGAAAAGCTCCAAATTTTAACTGTGCATCATACCCACTGGTCGTACTAGCAATTTGCCAATGAAGATCATCATTACCTATTACTCCTCGCCATGAACCGGTATTAACACCTTCAGTCGACGCCGCTGTGGCGGCTAAAATATTTTGCTCAGTACCGGTAACTAATTGACTTCCAGTTGGATTAAAATTATATGATGCGCTTGGATGATTTGCGTCTTCAGTCCATTGAACACTCATCATCACAAAGTCCCATTGATTAACGGAATTATTAGAAGTAGCTCCTGCAGTTGATGTAGCTAAATGGGTTTGAAATTTTCCACTAACTGAATCCATTTGACCAACAGCCGGGAACTGACCTCCGCCTGGTCCGCCCCATGATTGTCCACCAACTGTTATATTATCAGAGTAAGCTAAACTAGTAGTACCACCACCACCAATATACATCCAGCCACCTCCTCCGCTTTGACTAAAATATTGTCCAAAAATACGAAGATTAGTTACGACTGTCCCTGCTACTCCCGACATATACCTAGCTGCGTTTAATATACCAGTAATAGTCACATTTGAAGGAGGATCAATTGGCATATCAATAGTCGCCGCCCCATCTTCTTCAGTTGTTCCGTTAGCAACAATATCGCCAGAATAAAAATCATGGCCAAAAGTATTTGATTCATCTTCAGTCGCTATATTCCAGGTATTAGCTGTTGTTGCTGAATCAATATCTCGAGTATTAGCGCAAGTACCGGCGCTGTTAGTCCCGAAAGTAATCTCACAACCGCCTGTATCAGTATTAGTTGAACCAACCATAATATATATCTGATCAAAACGTAAACTTGTTGTAGCATTAGACAAGCCTCGCCAACCAATACGTATTTCACCGCTTGAGATGTAATCAGTCAAAGTTATATTATTTTTTGCACCAATAAAGGTTCCATCAGTAGTTGAACAAGCAATAGATGCCGAGGTTAAATCTTCCCATGAAGCTGAGTTGAAATTATAAATTTTTGGACGGTGGTTTATACCAGCCGCTGAACACGAATATTCTGCTCTTACTAAAATTGTATTCATTCCAGTTAAGGTTTTAACATTCTTAAAAGAAAAATACATATCAGCCACTGACCCAGCCGTACCCGCAACTTCATAACGAACATTATCTGAAGCACCTTGATTGATAACCGTCGTGTTTATATATTCCCCCGTAATTCCACCTGAACCTAAATTAGTAGTATCAGCGGCGGTATAAATTGAATTAACAACCGCAAAAACTCTAAGAAAATCAATTGAAACTACTGAGGTAGTATTGGTAGTTGAATAATATCGAACTCGGACTTCATTCGAACCATTGATAAAGTTAGATAAAGGGGTTGAAACAGGCGCATCTGACCCATTTGTCCAGTAACCATCATATATATACCAAGTATACGCCGTTGGAGTAGTCGTAGTGATACCTGTTTTTGTATTATTAAGTGTTCGCCAACCACCAGTAGTACATTGGGAATCAGCGGCATTGTCAACATTAGTAGATGTTACCCAATCACAAATCTGTACTAGCGTGCTTGGAGCTGTGGCATCTAAATCAAATTCGGTTTGAAGTATCAAAGTGTTTGCACCATTAAGCTGTACTCCTCCAAGAATTAACTGAACATCATAACCACTTGAAGTACTAGCATTTGTCCAATGATAATCATCATCGCCTAATGTACCCTTCCATGAACCAGTATTAACTCCTTCGGTGGAGGCAGCAGTGGCAGAAACAATTGTCTGAGCTGTTCCAGTTACTAATTGACCACCACTCGGCGTGAATTGATAGGTAGCTCTGACAGGATTAGCCATCTTTTGTTCTATTTTTACCTCATTATTTTCTTTTTTCACTTCAATATGAAATCCGGTTACTAATATAACAAAAATAATAAAGAAGGTTATAATCTTACGGCAATGGCGGGATAAAAATTTCATAGTAATTTATTCTTCAAAAATAAATTTTTTATCAGCAAAATTAAAAATAGCTTTTTTTTCTTCTGAGTATGGCGTCCGATATATAGTATAGTTATCACCATTTTCTGGGTTATATGATCTAGAGTTTACTCCCTGCGTATCAATATAAAAGGAATATATAGAATTAGCCTTCGCATCTAACCAAAAAATAACATTGTCTTTAAAAGCTAACGGAAACAAATCATTAACTAAACTTTGACTAGCTACAAAGTTCCAGCTTAAATCTATAGAACCAGAAGGAGGCGTTGTTAGTTGAATTAACTTATCAATCACAGATTCTTTAGCCGATACAGAGGTGGTAATTGCATTGTCTGATTTTATTGATGGTGGCCCAGGTATTTCCAAAGATATTTCACTAGAGATGTTCTCATTAGAGACACTCTCACTAGCCGGCATAACAATTTCATCTTCTTTGGTTTTATTATCTTGTAACTGATCTTTAGTAAGAGATTTTTTAATCTCTTTTTGCCTAGCAATTTTTTGAGCCTCTTCCTGATCCTCTGCCGCTAAAGACCGGTACCAAATTTCATACTCTTGATTATCAGCTCGCTGAATACGAATAACGCGCGTGTCTTCAGAGCGAATATCATCAAGTACTGTATCAACCGTTAAATCAGGTTGGCGAATAGGATCTTCTTGTTTTGGCTCATCATACCTTACGACCAACTTAACACCCTGCAAAGTCAAATTTTTCACTGAATCAATGGTTAATAATGAAGTCAGAGAAACTTCTAAGTCAGAAATTTCAGAAATATCTACATTTATACCATATCTATCATTAAGCTGTTCTTGCATTATATGACCAAGCGGTTGCTCATTTTTATCAGGAAGAGAATATATGATAGCGAACAAAGGTGTACCATTGGCCGCTATTTCATTATTACCTTCTTCCTGAGGAGAAGGGGTCGAGCTATTCTCACTTGGAATAACTTCTTCATTTTCAGGAGACATATCAGATTCATTTATTAGCTCCTTTTCACCCTCATTATCATCAGGTAGTTTTTCTTCTACCGGTGATATATTTTCCGATTCCAATGTCTCTATTTTAGAATTATCTGAAACACTTGGTTCAGGTGGCAAGCTAACCGACTCTGAACTTACGGGAGCAGCCTCTTCGGCTTGCGCAACGGGAATAAAAAAAACCTGCTTTAATTTAGGTAAATACGAAGTTGGCTCTTCAGAGGAAGACTCTACAGGAGGCTGTTCAATCACGGGAGAAACTTCTTCAATATCAACGGGTTTTTCTTCGATTGGATCTTCTTTAATTGACTCCTCTTCTACATTTTCAGTCGGAGTAACAAGAGTCGGAGTTAGATCATAACTATCTTCAATTGAAGGAGCTGGCAATTCTTCACTTTTTTTATTAACTGTCCAAACAAATTCTAAATATGCACTGGTGATAGTTACTCCTTCAGGCAAGCTTTCACCGTCAAAAGAGTGACAATTAATTATATCACCCGAGGAAAGTGACTGGGCACCATCGGTTTCTTCAGCCGGATCTCCGGCCACGGCGGTAGCGTTTTGCCAGCTACCTTCACAGACGCTAGGAAATAAGGTTATTTCGTTAGCATATGATTTTTTAAAAGGAAAGAAAAAACCATAGGCTAATAAAGCTAACACAACAAAAATAATAGCAACTTTCCTACCTAAATGATCTTTTAGATAATATTTACTTAGCATGGGGTCAGAGTAGAATATATAAATTCCTTGTTTTAATTTTTTTAATCTAAGCTCTATATAAAATATACGAATTACGATACAAAAACCAAAACTAAAGAATTATCCTTAGACCCTCTTATTATAATAAATTAATACGTTTTTGACTATCGAAATTATTAATCAAACATGATCAGCATCGCAATCAGGAAAAAAATCATCAAACTAATAAAATCTTGGATGATTGTGGCGACTGGTCCGGCCCCTAAAGCCGGATCACTATGACTTCTTTTAATTAAATTTGGAATCATTACTGCCAACACGGGTGCCAACGTTTGGTTAATAAGGATAGTAATCCCTACCACAAACCCTAAATTAACTGATTTTAACCAAAGAGTGGCAAAGAAACCAAGAAAAACACCAAAAATTGAACCCAAACCAAGACCAACTAATGTTTCTTTTAAAATATAAGCGATAAAATTAATTTTCTTTTTTACTAGGGTCCGAATATAAATTGTTTCTGTCTGAGTACCAACCGCATCGCTTAGATAAACAATAATCGGTATAAAAAAAGCCAAACGAACATCAGCCGCTAAAAGCGCTTCATATTTCGATATAACAAAAGTCACCACCAACCCACCAAACAAACCTAAGAATAACCATGGTAACCGATCTTTAATTAGATGTTCAGCTGATTCAGTGGTAGTATCTTCAAGATGATCGATCAATACGTTTTTCTTATTTTTCATCATAGAATCATATTAAAAACTAATTCCATTTCTGAGCTTGTTTTTTATAATTTTGTAATTGATAGGCTTGGTTAGCCGCATTATTAGATTGAAATGGTCGTACAAGATATAAACGACGATGCTGAGTATTATAATAAATATTAGTATAGCCTATCTCTAGGTTAGGCCCAGTTAAAATTGTTGGGGTAACATCTAAGTATTTTTTTAACAGCTCACTTAAGAAAATAATTGACTCTTTATAGACCTTGGCTTCCTCCTGAAGATAATAGTCTTGTTGACCACCGATAATAACCGCATCAAGAGTTTTTTTATCAACTAGACGTAGTAAACTATGAAGATGATCTTCCATATCTTCAGTAAATTGATTTTTGTGATCTTTAAGAAAAACTTCGGGATTCTGGTGACTTAAAAGCGATAATTGCTGACCTGAAGAGTCTAGTCTACCCGCTATAATAATACCAGTACAATCATAATATTGTTCAGAATATTTATCCTGTTCATCAAATTCCGAAATAACATACGTTTCAAAACCTTGATTAGTAATATTATGTCTTCGAAGCTCAGAACTTGATCCATAAAAATTAACTGCAATACCTCTTTTTTTAATATTATTAATTGCTCTTTTAGTAATAGCATCTATATTTTTACTATCAACCAAAGAAGCTCTAATAGGTACAGCCTTTAATAGTTTTTCTTCTCGTCTCTCACTAGAAATATCTTCTGAGTAATATTCTTTCTTAGTCACTTTAGAATTTACTTGTTTCTCAAGTATATAAGATTCAGGTGATTCCATACATATTAGGCATAGCATGATCTAGGATTGTAGTTCAGCAAACACAACCAACCGTTCTTCATAATCATGGTGTTCATCATTCCAGCGACCAGCGCAGGTAATTAAATTTAGATAATAGCCAGATGTATCTTTAAAAATTTCAGTGGTATCATCGTTGACTTTATAGAGTTTAGTCTTGCGAACAATAAAAATAAGATGCTGCCCCTGTTCATTAACGACTTCAATCGTATCGCCGACTACAACGTTTTTTAAATCTTTAAAAACCGCTTCAGTTTGATTTTCTCCATCAAGATGCCCATCAATCACTGCGCTCCCCTTCTCACCTGGCTTTGGACCGCGATTATACCAAGCGACATTAAATTGATCTTTTGGTATATCCATCGCGCCAGTAGTAGTTAAGCCAACTGATTCAACTCTTGCATCAACCGCAATTTTTGGAATTAATAAACGCATGGGTTGACTTACAATATTTTTTTCTGACGATTGGACTAGTCGCGATTGAGACTCAACCTGGGCTAAGGGTGATGAACTTTTGGTATACAAGAAAAAAGTACACAAAAAAACCGCTGTCCCCAAGGCGCAAAGATACGCCCAATAGAGCAAACGGTTTTGTTGTGCTTGTTTAACCTGAATATGATGTGGAACAATTACAAGCTGTTTTTTCATTATTATTTAGAAACTGAAACGGCAGTAGGCTTTTTCTGATTACGTAAGACCAAAGTCATACCTAATAAACCTAGTAATGTGAAAATAATAGTTAGAGAAGTATTTGAATTATTAGTTACAGGAGTCCCTACACCAGTCTTAGGAAAAGATGGGGAAGTATTATTATTAGCAACTTGCTGTTCACCTAAAACCTGTTGACTTGGATTACCGGCAAATAATTGTTCACCTAAAACTTGCTGATTCTGGGATTGGTTATCAGTAGTAGTCGTAGTGGTAGTTGTATTTGTAACATTAGTTGGAATAAAACCTCCTCCACCTCCTCCGCCGCCACTGCCACCAGAAGGGGGTGTAACTGGATCTTCGATTTCCTCTACTTCTTCTTCAACTGGATCAATACAAGGGTTAATAAGTGAGGGTACTATTATACTATCAGAGGCTGTATTAATCGCTGGAGTAGCATTGACACAAGGAAGAGGGGCTGGATCTGGCGCTGGCACTACTTCTTCATCTGAACTGACGGCTGGGTCATGAGATGGACCAATAGCACAAGGTGAAATTTTCATTGGACCAGTTATAAGACCATGAAGAATATCAATAATATTTGGATGATTTAAACAAGGGTTAGGTGAAGGATTTGGTACTACTACGTCAACATCATCATCAGTCGCATTAAGCACTGGTTTATGAATCGGACCAGGGGCACAAGGAGGATTAATAATTGAAAGAATACCTGTGCAAGGGTGTGGTGCAGGTGTTGGGCTAGGTACATTTAAATCCTGAGGCTCTTCATCAGCTAAATCAGCGGCTGGCCCGGGCTGAACATTAACGGGTTGGAAAATAGATGGTACTGAGTCACCCTCAGCAATCTCATTTACCGCCTCACTATCGCTTAGCCCAAGTGCGCTGGCATTTTTTAGGTTCTGTGATACTGGACTTAGCAGTAAGCACAATATAGAGAACACAATAATTTTTCTCATAAGAGGGGTGATTAAATTCTTCTTTAAAAAAGAAGAGAAAGATATATAAATTTATTATACACCTTTCATTTTAAAAAATGAAATCTTATTTTAAGTAATATCATATTATTTAAAAAACGTCAAATAATAGAGTTTAAAGAATAATCAGAAAAAAAAGCGATACAATTAAACCAACTCCAGAAGCAATAAGGTGTGGATGCTGTTTATGACGCGCAATCGCAACATTTAAAGTTAAGGCACCTAGGGCAATAACTAGTAAAATCTCATAATAAATCGTGCTTATACTAAAAATACGATTAAGCCAGGAGTTTGGCAGACTTTTATAAAGGGAATACTGATCAAAAATTGAGGCTTGCTCTGGGACGATATTTTCAGCGGAAATATCAAGTGCTGTTGTCTCTCCTGATCCATTATTAACAGTTAAAATTGCTGGAGTGGCTGACGGAGACTCAACTGGACTTATAATAAGCTCTCGGCCCTCCCATTGACCATTGGCCTTTGGCTCAAGGGCGACCTTCTGATTAAGAATAGTAACCGAAGCCGCAGTTGTATCAGATGGTAAAATGGCCTTAGCTTCAACTGCTTTTTCATTTGTTGTACCAGCGGTTTTACGCACAACTACTGTTGCCTGCGTCTGATTTTTTGAGCTACTTTTTTCAGTTGTGTTGTTAAGAGGCTTTTCTTTTTTAACGCTCTGCTCTGATAAAACAGCTGGTGGAGCAACAGCTACTTTCTCGATTTTTGTTTCTGAAACAGCTGGCGCACTATTTTCAGGTACTTGAAGCGCGCCAAAATATTGAGCAATAAAAACTGTATCTTCGCCTTTATATTTTCCACCAACTAAACTCACACCAATATCTTTATAGAGTGGTTCAACTAAATTTTTATAGTGAGTTGGGCTATTACGCCATGCGGACATAACTTCTGTAGCATTATTATAGCCAACCGCTAAATTTTCACCGATGACATAGTAGTTATTATAGCCACCTTGTTTTGCCCAATAATCCAAGCCTAAGCCACTCGGACTACGATGAGCAAAATATTGTTGTAAAAACATATCTTGTACTTTTTCATACGCAGCCTGATCTAGTTTTTGATTTTCACTTAGTGTGCTTAAAGATAAACTACTACGAAGACTATTAGTTTGACTAATAATTTTTTTACTTTCGCCAGCGATAACATCAGGCGTCATCCAGGCGGTGAGCGGATATTGTAGCATAACTAACACAACAATAGCCTTAATAACTAAGGCAGAAGAAACATGGAATAAAACTCGCTTCGGATGCAGAGCATGTGGTTTATGATTATTACCACTATGAGGAATAAAAAAATCCTTTAAGGAACCTTTACCTAAAGGATGATTAAAAATATCGTTTTTAAAAAAACAATAAGACTGCTTAACTTTTTTCTTTAAAATTTTGTTGTTTCTTACAGACATAGGTAATTAAATTATACAATAATTCTATAAAAAAGTCAATATATTATTAAGTAATGCTTGAACACTCTCTTAGTAATTTTTATTTTATATAGTAAGTATAACAAAAAACCTATATAAGAGTAATGAAAATATGCCCAGGAAAATATAATATCCTGGGCATATAATTTTTTTATATCAATATTTCTTGTTCTTGCTTCTCGGAGCTTATTTCCAACACACCATTTATTATATCAAGCAATGGATACCTAGTAAGAATTGCTTGATATTCCTCATTATTAAAAACGGGGGTAATATCGGTCACAAAGTAGCTACCCTGGCTTAAGGTAATATAGATCTTAATAAAACCCAAACAATACAACTTATATTCCTTAAAAGCTCTAACTAAAGGGCTAATAATAGTCTGCTGTATAACTTCGAGAATATCATTATTAAAAATCGACGGAAAGGCTTCTATAATTTGACCATTTTCTTGATCAATATAGGTCGTAATAATAATTTGCTCGCCCGCAATATATTCCTCAACAAGAATTGGTTTATGTCGATTATCTTCGGAGGTAATTTTTGCTGGTAGTGATAATTTATTCATCTCTTTTAGATATGAAGCCCTGTCATCACAGATGGTGACGGGTCGTAATGATGAAATATTATCAGGCATAATCCGCACGGGGAATTTAAAAAGAAGTTTAACTATCCGCATGTCAGTTTGGTCTACACAGAAAGAATAACGAAACTGGGAAATATTATTTATAGTTAGAATTGATTTAACAATACTTCTGATCATTACTTTCCCACTCACACCAATAACTATTATTGGCTGTTTCTGTAGGTACTCAATCGCCTCAGAATAAATAGAAGAATCAATAATAGCAATATCAACCTTATATCTTTCAATGAACTTTACTATTGATTTTTCACTGGCGAGATTGGGGTTAAAATTCTGTGGGGAGAGAGAAGCGACTTTTGCCGTGACGAAAATTTTTTCTTTAGAAAAGTTTTCTTTTAATAACTTTTCTACTAGAACGTTGACCTGCTCTTTATCGGCCATAATTAAAACAGAGTAGTTATTTTTTTTACTCATTGAGGGCTCCTTTTTAATTCAAGAATAATATGTAATTTTAAAAGAAACTATATAATCTATTAGTTAATCACACCTCTAGAAAAAAGACAAATAGTAATAACCGTCAGTGATAAACCGACGGTTATTATTAGTAAAACTACTGTATTAGTTAATAAACATTACTACTAATTCTTTACACAACGAACTCCGTAACCAGCAAATTTATAGGTATATTTTCGATTAATTTTATCACTGATCTCACTACCATAAATAATACGTCGTCCGGCTTGGTTGTATGTTCCATCAAAAGAGCTCACCCATAAAAAAGTAGCGGGGTATTTATAAAAAACTGCGGGTTGAGTTGTATCAGTTGGGTGAGGGCGACGCTGACCAATTGGTAAAGCGTTAAAACCCGAGGTACCGCCAAGTCTAAGCTGTATACCTTCATTAGTACCGCGATCACCAACTGTACTTATACCATATGGAAAATCAGTAGCACAGGTACCAGAAGTACAGACTGATCGTTCAAGGTTGGTAAACTCATCAGAAGTCGGGATATGCCAACCGGTCGGACAAATTCCCTGTCTGGTAAATGACTGTTGTCCTGGTTGAATTAAAATTGGGTTAGTGGCTGAATCACCTAAAGCAGCATGCCAATCATATAATGTATAACCATTAACACAATCCTGCTCAATTCCCTGCTGATCAGCAGTAGGGGAAATACAGTCACGTTTTGATGTTAGAGCCTGATTAACAGTCCAACCGCCTTTATTAGTTTCAACCCCATTATCATAAATTTTACAATCTGGAGCTGGGCCAACTGTATAGATATGACCATTAACTGCACTAGTCATTCCCTTATTAATACAGGTTCCATCAGGATTAGTTTTAGTCTTTAAATTTTCAGCTAACCAGCATTCATTACCAATCTGAACAGTTGGGTACGTAAAACCATCTCGGTCAGTTACTGTATTACCACAAGATGGTGTTACTGGGACGTCACGCAAACAACGTAATGATTGCGCACGATTAAAAGTAAGGTTACCGGCATCACGAAATATTTGTCCGGTTGAGGCAGTAATTAAACGACGATAAACGGACGGAACTGCATACTGTGAAGACCATAACCAGGTTGAATTACCACGATTTGTAAAAGTTACACCATCGCCTTCACGACGTCCACCTAAAACAGCGTTAAAGCCAGTATGTCCACCAGTTCTTAAAGCAATACCTTCATTAGTACCACGCGCACCTGACGTAGTTGTATCATATGGAAAATCAGTGGCACAGGTACCAGAAGTACAGGCAGAGCGTTCAAGAGTTGTTAATTCATTATGAG
>CAYZML010000018.1:0-10895 GCA_964479555.1 uncultured Gammaproteobacteria bacterium
TGGTGGTATGTATTATCCTCAGAATATGAATATCAGTTATCCTGATTCAACTCCAGTTATTTCCGTCTCAGCGGGAAACATTAATCGTTTGTCTGTTCAAAATGAGTGGGTCACTGGGAATAAACTTGATTTTTTGGATTCGACTGATATTCAGTATATATCAAACGGTGCCCCAGTGAGATCATTTAGTATTGCTAATGTAGTCACTCCTCTTCTTGGTTTATCTTTGTTAAAAACCGAAATGAGATCATACGTCTACATTAGTTTTCCAATCAGAGTCAGAATTACTACTCAAAACGGTGATTCATTAAGCTTTTATAAGATGAGAGTTTTGTCTTTAAGAAATAGTGATTCAGTCTTAGTTGATCCAGTACTGCCAAGTAATTTTACCAATAGTAGTGGCAGTGCGTACTGTCTCTATCTATCAGGTGCAGTTGGTGTTGTAGCGGCAAAAATAAATATAATACGCCGAATATTAATCAACGAAGGTTATGACTGTACGATTCAGTTGGCACGAAAATTCGCCAAACAAACCGGAAGTCATCCAACTAGAAATAATACGGTTGGCCATGGCTTAATAAATGTTCAAGCGGCTATTGATTATGGTCGTAGTCATTGTCCGAAAATAAAGCTGCATTATTAGTTTTAAAAAATATATTAAAAAAAGTTACAGAGCAGTCAGAATATAAGACTGCTCTTTTAATTTATCTTAATCAAGATTACCTATCCGCTAATAACGGATTATTCATATTGACATTTCGCTATTAACCCATTTTTTGTTATTGTTACTATCATGAAATGGATACTACCCCTATCTTTATTAATTATCTTTGAATTGATAGCTGATATTTTTGCTAAGCAGTGGTCTCTTAATAGAGCTACTTTTTTAGCTATCTGTTCACTTGCTTCATATGTTATTGCCAATACATTTTGGTTATTTGCTTTAAAGAACGGGTCGGGTTTAGCAAGGGGGGCGGTAATATTTTCTGTCCTCTCCGCTATTATTGCCGTAGTTCTCGGAATCTTTTTGTATAAAGAACAGGTTACAAAAACTCAGGCCATAGGATTAATCCTTGGCCTGATTTCTATTGCTTTAATTTTTTGGCATGAGTAATATCACCTCTTTTTAGTAACCACTAAAAATTTAGTGATAATCTCCATCCATTTTTTTATTTCTGATTTCTGAGGCAAGGGATCGAGCCTCTTCAGCGGTTATTTCTTTTTTCTGAAATCTATTAAATATTTCATATAACTTTGGCACTTCTTCATCATTTGCACCCATTGGTGATATTTCATTAATAATACCTAAAATAAAAGGTCGAGGATCTTCCATATTTTCAGTCATTTCCTCTTTTATATTTAATGTTTCCATAGTTCAGTTTAAAGTTATTAGTGTATAGTATTGTATAATAACGCCTCTATAAAGACAAACTTGTTTTATCTTTTATCGCCTGGTATAGTAACAAATACTAATATTTTTTCTTTTTTATGGATTTAAATGAGTATCAAACAGCGGCCGCAAAAACCGCCGGTTACCCTTCTATTGGTGCTTCTTTTGTTTATCCAGCCTTAGGGTTAGCGGGTGAGGCCGGTGAAGTGGTTGAGAAGGTGAAAAAAATTTTTCGTAATTATAATGGGGTAATTACCGATGAATATCGTGATTTAATTAAAAAAGAATTAGGTGATGTTTTGTGGTATATTGCCCTACTCTCACAAGAGTTTGGTTTTACGCTTAATGACGTCGCGGAAGAAAATTTAAAGAAATTAGCCTCACGACAAGAACGAGGCGTTGTTAATAGTGAAGGGGATAATCGTTAATATTTTTATGGATTACGATGTTATTATTATTGGTGCTGGAGCCGCCGGTTTAACTGCTGGGATTTATGCTTCGCGCTACCAGTTAAAAAATGTAATCATTGGTGATTTGGTCGGCGGTTTAACTACTGAAGCTCACAAAATTTATAACTGGCCGGGTGATCCGGGTATTTCTGGTTTTGAATTAACGAAAAAAATGGCTGATCATCTTAAAGCTTCTGGCGGCACGATTATTACTGATCAAGTCACTGAGATAACGCAAGTCGCTGATAAAAGTTTAGTAGTAAAAACACGTAGCGGGAAAACGTTATCCAGCAAAACAGTCTTATTTACTTCTGGTACAAAGCACCGAAAATTAAATTTACCTAATGAAGATCATTACTTAGGCCGTGGTTTAGCTTATTGCGCAACTTGTGATGGTCCTTTTTTCAAAGGCTTAACGGTGGCTTTGGTCGGAGGAGGCAATAGTGTAATTTCAGCCGCTCTTTATTTAGCCGATCTCGCGGGAAAGGTGTATGTTGTTTGTCGTAGTGCGACGTTAAAAGGTGAGCCCGTCTGGCGTGATGAGTTAATTAAAAGACCAAACGTCACCGCGATATATGAAACTAATATTGTTGGCTTGGCTGGTGAAGAAAAACTAGAAAAACTATTACTTGATAAACCGTTTAATGGTGGTAATGAACTTTTAGTTAATGGTTTGTTTGTTGAAATTGGCTTACTACCGCAAACAGAGTTATTTAAGAGTCTTGGGGGTGAAGTTGATACTTTTGGTTATATTGTTGTTAAACCTGATATGTCAACGAGCGTACAAAACATATATGCGGCTGGTGACTCAACCAACGCTTCTAATAATTTTCATCAGATTGTGACTGCCTGCGGTGAAGGTGCGGTCGCAGCTGATAGCATCTATCGAACACTGAGTCGTACTTAATATATCAGTAAAATTAATAAACTGAGGAATAAAAAATCAACTTATTCGTTAATTTATTGATTAGTTAATTTATTAGAGTGAAAATGGTATAATACTATTGATAAATAACGATTGATAGTAATTTATTTTTTATTATGATTTTACGAGATTATTTTAAAATGACAATTGATCAGACGGCCTCTGACTTACATCTTGTATCGCGCGCTCGCGCATCACTGCGAGTTAATGGTTCGTTACAACCAATCAACGATGAAATTTTGACTAATGAATATTTAACCGCTGAGATCGAGAAATTACTCTTACCGGACCAGTGGAAAAAATTTCAAGAAACCCGAGAAGCTGATTTTTCTCATGAGGTGTTTGGTAAGCGTTTTCGTGTTAATCTTCATTTTCAACGCGGTGAAATCGCTTTAACCGCTCGCTTAATTTCTGATTTATCACCAAACCCCGCCGCGCTTGGTTTTACAGATGCTATGTATAATATGACTCGTTTGCGTGATGGAATTATTATTGTTACTGGTCCGTCTGGCAGTGGCAAATCAACCACTTTAGCCGCGATGATTAATATTATTAACCAAGAACGTGATGCCCATATTATCACAATTGAAGATCCAATCGAGTATGTCTTTGAAAATAATAAAGCTTTAATTGAACAACGTGAATATGGTTCTGACACTTTAAGTTTTGCTGAAGCTTTAAAATATTGTTTACGTCAGGATCCAAACGTTATTATGGTGGGTGAAATGCGTGATCCGGAAACGATCGCTGCCGCTTTAACCGCCGCTGAAACAGGTCACTTAGTTCTTTCGACGCTCCATACCCCAACCTCGGCTGATGCGATCTTTCGTATTGTTGATTCATTTCCGCCCTATCAACAGCAACAGGTATTAAATCAGTTAGCGGCAACTCTACGTGCGGTTATTGGTCAGCAGTTATTACCTCGTCGCGCCGGTGGACTTGTGGCCGCTTTTGAAATTTTGATTAATAATCAAGCCACGGCTAATTTAATTCGCCGTAGTCAGGTTGGGCAGATTATGTCGATTATCCAAACAAGCTTTAAAGAGGGAATGGTACCAATGAACAAATCAATTGATCAACTTGTCGAACGTGGGCTGGTTGAAGCTGAAATTGCTGAACAACGTAAACGTAATCTTGAAACCCAGGCTACTTATTTCTAAAACCTATGCACTATGATCGTTGGCAAGAAATTCTAGAAACAATTAAATCATCTTTTACAGTGGAAGATTCAGGTGTTATAGAGAGTGATGAGCACGGAGGTACTACGACTGAGTTTATTATTTTTACGGGACCGCTTGGTCGTCTTAAACTTGAATTTTCGGCGCACCCGGCTATTACTGACACAAAAACAAAATATAAGAAAAGAATTGGCGCCGAAGTAGTGGTTGAGCATACCTATAGTCAGACTGATACGGTCAATCATCTAGCGGTTTGGCGCTGGGATGAAGGGTCTGATGAATGGCAAGCCTTTAAAAGTGATATTTTTAATCATTAAGATTATATATGGCTAAGCGATATTATATAATAATTATATTGTTTGTAATTTTGATCACAACGGCGTTAATAGCGAGTGATTATTTTTTTAAAAAAGCAACCAAAACCCCTCAGGACAATGATTCTTTAACGCAGGTGTTAAGTCGTCAATCAGAATTAAAAAAGTTTTCTACTGCGGCGGAATTAAAAGATTTTTTTGCTAAACGTCCTGCTGTGAGTTTAAATAACTCAGGTGTGATGACTATGGAGGCGCGTGATATGGCGGTTAAACAATCAGCGCCAATGGCTACACAACTTGGTCTTGGTGGCGACACACAGGGGACAGATGGCGGAAGTGGCGGAATGAATTTTTCCGGTACTAATATACAGGTGGCCGGGGTTGATGAAGCTGATATAGTGAAAACAGATGGAACTTATATTTATATGGTAAGGGAGCAGAATTTAATTATTATAAAAGCCACTCCCGCCGGTGAAACTAAGGTGGTTTCAACCACTGCTTTAGACGGCTCAGCACAAGAGTTATATATAAAAGATAATAAGGTAGCAATTTTTGGTTATAGTCAGATGCCCTTAACAGCCAGTGCCAGCCCTCTTCTTCGTTATTATCCCTCAGCTACCTTTTTTGCTTTATATGATGTTAGTGATTCTGCCAAACCAGCCTTATTGCGCCAGCTTGAGTTTGAGGGTAATTATCTTTCTTCTCGTTTGATTGATAACCAACTTTATTTTATTACAACTTATTATAATTTTTACCCAGTGGCGGATGTTCTTTTACCGCGAGTTTTTGAAAATGGCGAAACTATTTCCACTAAGGCAACAACTAGCAAGTATCAGTATCCAACGGTTTATTATATTGATTCTCCCTCAAGTTTAAATGCAACTACTGTAACAATGATCAAACTTGATCAAATTGACTCAACTCTTAATTCTCAAGTGTTTCTTATGCCAGCTGGTGAAACAGTCTATGCTTCGACTAAGGCTTTATACATCGCTTATACAAAATATATTAGTGAATACGAATTACGAATGGCTGTAACGCGAGAAATTGTTGCACCAAAAATGAGCGAAAACGAACAAAAGCGATTATTAGCGATTAGCGCGATTGATTCAGCGATTTTATCTGATGATGAAAAGCTCGCTAAGATTAATCAGATGTTAGAGATGTATCTTAGTCGGTTGTCTGTCGAAGATCTAAAGCGTCTTAATAGTGAAATTGAGACTGAATTCAAACAACGTCATCCTGATTTAGCTAATGAACTTGAAAAAACCGTTATTCATAAATTAACTTTTAATAATGGAAGCTTGACCTATCTTGGCTCAGGTGAAATTATTGGTCGTTTATTGAATCAATATTCCTTAGATGAACAGGATGGTTATTTACGCTTGGCTACTACTCGTAATCAGCAGTGGTTTCAGCCATTATTATTCACGGCTGAGCCGATGATGGAAAAAATGGCGCCTGGATCAGCACTTGCGCCGATTATCCCGCCACAACCACCAGCCGAAAGTCAATCAATTAATAACGTCTATGTTTTAGATTCTAATTTGCGAACCATTGGTCAGCTTGAGAATTTGGCCCCTGGTGAAAGGATATATTCAGCTCGTTTTATTGGTCCTCGAATCTATTTAGTAACTTTTAGACAAACTGACCCATTATTTGTGATTGATCTATCTAAGCCGGAAAAACCAACCGTTCTAGGGCAAGTAAAACTACCTGGTTTTTCAAATTACCTACATCCATACAGTGAAACAGTTTTAATTGGAATTGGTAAAGAGGCGATTGATAAAGGTGCGGAAGGTGTTGATCTTTTAGGTTTAAAAATAAGTTTGTTTAATGTTGAAGATCCAACTCAGCCAAAAGAAATTTCTCATCTAACGCTTGGCGGTCGAGGCAGTGATTCACTCTCACTCTTTGATTATAAAGCTGTTTTGTTTGATAAAGAGAAAAAATTATTAGCCATCCCAGCGACATTAACATCTGAAAATACTAATGATTATCAAACAAGCTTTCAGGGAACGTTAGTTTTTACTATAACACCTGACACCATTATTGAACGAGGACGTGTTGCTTTTCGGTTACCAACCGAGATGAGCTCGAATTATCAGTATATTGATGATACCGTTCGGCGTAATCTCTATATTGGTGATTATCTCTATAGTCTATCGCCGGCTACTGTAAAAGTTAGTAATCTTGATACTATTACCTCTGTTACATCGGCCACCATTCCTCAGCAACAAATATCTAACCAAGGCATTTCGCCTGTTATGCCATATGTCGAAGATCAAACACTACCTGCGCCGTCACGCTAAAAATATCCCAGTAATTTTTGGTTGTATTGTCTTACTGTTTGGGGTTGGCTTTATTTTACATTCTAAAAAAGTATTTAAACCTATAGCTGATAATCAAGTAACTGAAAACATGCCCAAAGTCAGTATTACCGCTGATTATATAACTGAAGCCAAAGCCGCGATAGCTGATTTTGATTTATTTTTACAAGGTAAAAAAACCGGTGTTGAACTTACTCAGCGTCGCGATCAATTACTCTCTTTAACTATCACTAAAGATTATCAATCATTGCATCTTTCACTTGTTATGATCGCTGATGCTTTAATTGCCGCTGATGAAGGTAATCAAGGCGAAAAAGAACGAGCCTTGGAATTATTGGAAAAAGTTTTACAAGAACACCCTGAATTAAAATCATAAATATGCGTTTTCGTTTTTTTATTCTGCCGTTTATTTTGCTTTTAACAATCGTTGTTAGTGTTTGGTGGTATTATGATCCAAGCCGTGCTACCTGGTTGATTGGCGCATTACTAGCAAGTTATATTTGGGCGGCATGGTGGCTCGATACTGGTCGAAAAGATTGGTGGCGCTTTGCCATTACGCCCTGGTTAATGGCCGTGTCAATTTTATTATTTTCACTGTTGTTAGACAGAGGCTGGACAATTATTAGTTTGTTTGGACTTTTGGTTATATTGGAAAGTATATATTGGCGTTATGTTGTTAGTTATACTGACACCACGGCTGTGTATACGCCCTTTACCCTCGAACGACTTTCGTTTAGTTTAAATTTTTTAATTGTTTTTTTTCTCTCCGCGGCTTTATATGGTTTTAGAACCTTTTTAGATATCTCTGTCTTTATTATCTGGCCGGTTTTTGCTCTTTGTTTGTTATTTTTAATTTTTCAACGTGTTTGGATATCACAGTCGCAACGCGAAACAGTATGGCGTTTAGCTATTAGTATCTTTGTTGGCACATTAGAGATTTTTATGATAGGCTCTTTCTTGCCCTTTGATTTTCGTATCCTCGCTTTTTTGGTGGCCGCGGCTTATTATGCTTTAATTGTTTTAGGCTCTGAGCAAGGGGAAGAAAAAACCTTAGCGCGTAATCTTCGTTTCTTAGTGGTTATATTAGCGATTGGTTGCCTAGCGGTTTTAGCGACCGCCCGTTGGTATTAATGACATATGAAATTTTCTCAACGTACAAAATCTTTATTAGTTATTTGCTTAATTGCTTTTGCAAGTATTACTGGTGGTATTGCCGGTAACTGGCTTTTTATTTATTTCTTGGCTAAGTATTATCAGATGCCAGGGGGCGCTTATCCGTCTTCACCGTCATCAACGGTTATTATTAGAAATTCAGATAAAAATCGTCAGGTTGAAACAGCTTTGACTGAAGCTGTCCCGTTAGCTAATCGTTCGTTAGTTGGTATTTTTAAAACTGCGGCGCTCTATATTCCACAATCAAAAATTGGCCAAGGTTTGGTAATTACTAATGATGGCTGGGTGGTAACAACGGCTCTATTGCCAACAACTAAGAATGATTGGCCAAGCTATTCGGTGGTTGCTAGTGATAAAAAGAGTTATGAAATTGATAATATTGTGCACGCTAATAGTGATATTACTTTTATACATTTAAAAAAAGTTAATAATTTACCAACTCCTGATGTTGTCGCTCATCGAGATATTCAAGTTGGTCAATCGGTCCTTGGGCTTGAATGGGAAGGCACTGTCGAGAGTGGTTTAGTTATTAATGAGCCGGTAGTGGTTCGCTCCAGTGAACTTTTATTAGATCCATTATCAATTTCTAATGTAGCCACTGATAATTTATTTTTGTTTGATATTTCTGGTCGCATTATAGGAATCACTCATGAAGGGAAAGCATTTAGTTTTGATACTATTAAAAGTATGTTAACAAAATTATCCTTACGCAATACGATTACCTATCCACGACTTGGTGTTTACTATCTTAATCTGGCAAGTTTACCAGTTGAATCAGGTCAAGGCGCTTTATTAACCGCCTTGGATAAACAACCAGCTGTTCAAGCTGGTAGTCCAGCAGAGAAAATAGGTTTAAGAGCTGGTGATATTATCACGGCTGTGAATGACAGTATTTTAGATGACACTTCTGATTTAGCTATTTTATTACAAGAATATAACCCTGGCGAGACGATTAATTTAACGGTCGTGCGCGGCAAGGAAATGCGACGAGTATTAGTTACGCTTGATAGTGCACAAAAATAATTTTTATGAAGATTCAATCTCTTCGGCCACCACGTTCAATCAGCCATCGACGGTATCTTGTGCGTCTTGATCTAAATGTACCGGTTCAAAAAGGAAAAGTTCAAAATGATTATAAGCTCATTGCCGCCTTACCAACGATTCGTTCACTAGCTAAGGCACCGCTTATTATTATGTCTCATTTAGGTGAGCCATTGGTTACAGGTAAGCGTTGGCAATTTAAACCCTCATACTCTTTACAGCCGATAGCTGATTATTTACAAAAACATTTAAAGAGGCGAGTAATACTTGCTAAAGGTTCATGGTCGACTCTATGCACAAAGTCTCGCTCGCTTAAACCGGGCGAGATTATGTTACTGGAAAATATACGTTTTTGGCCAGGAGAAACAAAAAATGATCTAAGTTTTGCCAAACAACTTGCCCAACTTGGTGATATTTATGTTAATGATGCTTTTGCGGTTTCTCATCGTGCTCATGCCTCTGTTTCAGCTATCACACATTTTCTACCAACTTACGCCGGCCCGGCGTTATTAGCGGAAGTAAAACATTTACGAACCATACTGGAACATCGGGCTATAACAGTAGTATTAGGTGGTGCAAAAATAAGTACTAAACTCCCATTGATTTCTAATCTTTTACCGCGCGCGCGATATATTTTAATTGGTGGTGCGATGGCCAATAATTTATTACGATCTCGGGGTTATGAAATTGGTGCTTCTATAGCTGATAAAAATGAGATCAGATTAGCTAAAAAATTAACTGCAAAAAAAATTATTATTCCGTCTGATGTAATTGTTAAGCGGGTAGGAAAGTATTGTACATTGCCTCTTAAAAAAGTAATGAGTAAAGACGTTATTGTTGATATTGGTCCTGAAACCGCTGATTGTTACGCTGACTATATTACCCCAAGCAAAACAATTATTTGGAATGGTCCGATGGGGATCTATGAGAACCCCCAAAGTCGTCAAGGAACCGCTACTGTTATTAAGGCTATTAATAAGGCGACGTATCGAGGTGCTTTTTCACTTGTCGGTGGCGGTGAAACGATTTCTGCCTTGGAGATGATAGCTCGAAAAAAAAATATCAGCTGGGTATCAACTGGCGGGGGAGCCACCCTTATGTTTTTAAGTGGCGCAACTCTGCCTGGTTTAAAGAGTTTAATGACTTCGTAGATCTATATGTCAGTGCCTAAAAAATACGGACGGCCTAAGCCGGTAGTTCTTATCACAATTGAAGGTCTTGGTATTGCTCCGGTTGAAAGCGGTACTATTATGGCCGAGGCTAGATTACGTTCTTTACCAGATATTACTAATCACTATCCGGCTTTTCCTTTAATAGCTTGCGATCCAGCTATTGGCGCTCTAAAAGGTCAGGTTGCCTCGGGTGAATTTGGCCATCGAGCAATTGGACTTGGTCGACCAGTTGAACAGTTCGCCAACCTTATTGACCAAGCGATTGCTGAAAAAAAAATTAATCAATCACTCGATGTGATTAAACCTTCACTCCGATCAGGTCGCCTACATCTTATTAGTCTTGTATCTCATGCTAAGAAAGAAGCATCACTAGATCATCTACAGGCATTAATTGGTTGGGCACATTCATCGTTATCGAGTACAAATATTTATCTCCATATTATCCTCGATGGGCGTGATAGTGGAGCAAAAGCTGGTAAACAAATTGTCAGCGAAATAAATCGTCACATACCAAATCAAGCTAAGATTGCCTCAATTTCTGGTCGTATGTATGCGCTTGATATGTATAATCAGAAAAATCGTTTACATAAAGCTCTTGAAGCTATTATTAATGGAGTGGGTAATCAAGGGTTATCTATAGAAGCGGTTTTTGATGAGAGTTATGGGGGAAAAATATATGATGAAGAATTTGTGCCAACAGTATTTATAGACGAAAAGGGAGAATCGGTTGGTACCATTCAGCCTTCTGACTCAGTGGTATTTTGTAATGTTGATCCAGTGACAATTCGATCTTTAGCTCAAGGAATTATTATTGCCATGCCCTCAGCACAATTTTTTAGTTTAAGTGATTATCAACTAGAGTCGATAGTACCTTTATATAAGTTATCATTGATTCATAATTCATTAGGTGAAGTTATTAGTCA
>CAYZML010000019.1:0-10516 GCA_964479555.1 uncultured Gammaproteobacteria bacterium
TGGTGGCCGTGGTGGTTATTCACATCACCCAGAAACTAAGCGTTGGGTCGGAAAGTTAAAGGCGTTATATCAGCGCCATGAAAGCTTAGTTAAAGAAATGGCGCGACGTGGGTATGCTCATCATTCTCCTTTAAACAAGCGCTATGCGACTGGAAAAATAAAACAAGATATATTGCTTAATAGTCTAATGCAACAAAAGAAATTATTACAGGCAAAACTCTGTGATTGTTTGTTGAAAAAGTAATATGTATACAATTATCAACTAAAATTATTTAATATATGTCATGGGTTATATATGCTATTCTTTCCGCCTTTTTTGCTTCATTAGTGGCTATTTTTGGAAAAATCGGTATTAAGGGCGTTGATAGTAATCTGGCCGTAGCGATTCGAACTGCTGTGATTGTTGTTTTTGTCTGGGGGATTGTTTGGTTACAAGGCAATGCCCATGATCTTTTTAAAATATCAAAATATTCATATATTTTTATAATTCTTTCCGCAATTGCCACTGGTCTCTCGTGGTTATTTTATTATAAAGCTTTACAGATTGGTGAGGCGTCACGAGTAGCCCCGATTGATAAACTAAGTTTAACGTTAACTATTATACTCGCCTTTGTTATTCTTGGTGAAAAACCAACAGTCGGTAATGTTACCGGGGGATTATTGGTGACGGCGGGTGTACTGGCTACTATTTTTATTAAGTAATATTTTATTTTTACAATACTGTTAGGCTTAGTAGATTAACCTAGTAATTTAGAGTTTTTGTATGGATAATTACCAATTAAAGATTTTAAGTTTTAATGTTTGGGACTTGCCATTATCTTTTCGACAATCACGAAAAAAACGAATGAAAAAGATTGCTGAATATTTAAAGAATGTTTCGGCTGATATTATTTTTTTACAGGAAGTTTGGTTTAATGATACACGCCGTTTATTTCGTACATATCTAGCTGATAAGTTTTATGCGCCGACCTTACCAGCCGATAGAAAAAATGGTTTTTCTAATACGTGCGGTGGTTTAATGATTTTTTCACACCAGCCTTTATTAGAAGTAAAATTTTCCTGCTTTCAACCAGTTTATTGGCCATTAAGTGAAAGAATTGGTAATAAAGGTTGGCTGGCAACGTATATTCAATTACCGTTAGGGAAGTTACGCCTTATTAATACCCACCTCTATCAACCCTCGCCCAGTAACCGCTGGCAACAGTTTCAATCTCTTATATCGTATATACAAAAAGATCAAACCATCCCTACTATTCTTGCTGGTGATTTTAATCAACCTGATTTTAATCATCACCCAAATTATATTACGGCTTTAACAGAAGTTGGTTTATATAATTCAAGTAATGGTGCACAAACATCTGTATATACGCATCGCTTAGAAAATATCTATGCACGTAGTTTTGTTAATCGTATAAAAAAATCAGAACAGCTTGATTATATTTTTACTAAAAACCTAGAGGACAGTAATCTAAAAATAGTCAGTTACGAAATTATTCAGCTTGATCCGCCGCTATCTGATCATGATCCGGTAGTATTAACTCTAGCCTCAATTTAATTTTTAACCTATGCCTCCTGAGTTAGCCGCTTACATTACTGAGTATGGATATCTGACAATTTTTCTCTTGGTTTTTATTCAGGAGCTTGGTGTTCCAAATCCGATTCCCAATGAATTAATCTTATTATTTGCTGGCTATTTAGTTTCAACTGGTACTTTAAACCTGACCGGTGCAGTGTTTACTGCGGTATTGGCTGATGTGGTTGGTACCGTCATCTTATATTCGGTTTTTTATTATTATGGTAAGGTGATTATGAAGCATGTCAATCGACTATTGCCAAGTAAGAAAATTAAGCAGTTGATGAACTATTTAGCAAAGAAAGGTCGTTTTGGTATTTATGTTGGGCGCCTTTTACCCTTGCTCCGAGGTTATGCGTCAGTCGCGGCCGGGTTACTACGTCTGCCTCCATCTGAGTTTATTCCGGTTGTCGCCTTATCAGGGTTAACCTGGAGCGGTGGTTATGTGATTCTTGGTTATATTCTTGGACCGCAATGGCAGAAGGTTGCTCATTATTTTGGTTTTAAAAATTCTTTGTTGATTCTCTTGAGTGTTGCTTTAATGTATGTTTTTGGTACTCAGTTGTATAATTTTATTAAGCGTCGTTTCAAATTATAACTAGCTATGAAATTTTCCATTATTATTCCCGCCTTAAATGAGGCTAAGGGCATTGAACAGACGGTTAAGCGTCTGTTCAAGCAGACGGTTAAGCGATCTGATTATGAGATTGTTGTGGTTGATAATCGATCAACTGATGGTACAGCGCGAATTGCTCGCGCGGCCGGAGCTGATATTGTTATTTCGGAAAAACTTCAGGGAACTAACTTTGCTCGTCAGCGTGGCGTTGAGGTTTCTCATGGTGATATTATTGCTTTCTTAGACGCTGATTGTCAGCCGACCTCTACCTGGCTTGAGCGGATTGAATATAATTTAAAACAAAAAGGTGTTGTTGGCGTATCCGGTCCGTATAACTATGGTTTTACTGGTTTAAAAAAAATAACCTCAGCTTTTATTACTGATTGGTTAATGCCATATATGGGTGATATACTATACTTGATTTTTGGCCGCAAGGCTGGTGTTATGATCGGGGGAAATTTTGCCGCTTGGCGATGGGCGATTAAAAAAATTGGCGGTTTACCTCCTTTGGCTTTTTGGGGAGATGATGCGGCGACGGCTATGTTGTTAAGTCGAAAGGTGGGACGTGTGGTTTTTGACCCAGAGTTAACGGTTAAGAGTTCACCACGTCGGTTTGATAGAGAGGGTCTTTTTCATCTCCAGGCAAAATATACTCGTGCCTATTTTAAAATTTATTTTAGTAAGGACTATGAATAAAACCCGGCAGATTATTATTATTCATGGTGGTGATACCTTTGACCATTATGAAGCATATTTAGATTTTTTAAAAAGCCTTTCGGTCGACAAAGATATATTTACGAAAAAAAATTGGAAGCAATCTTTAGCCCTTGAGTTTGGTGAAACATATGAAGTTATTCGACCAGAGATGCCGTGTAAATGGAACGCTAAATATCTTGAATGGCAGATTTGGTTTAAAAAATTAGTTCCCTTATTTGCCCCAGAAGCGATTTTTATTGGTCATTCCTTGGGTGGATTATTTTTAGCAAAATATTTGTCCGAGAATTATTATCCTAAAAAAATTACCGCTCTTATGCTTGTGGCCGCGCCGTATGACATAGCTGATTCAGGTGAATCACTAGCTGACTTTAATCTCCCGTCGTCTTTAGCGTTGTTAACCAAGCAGTGCCAAAAATTGTATCTTTATCATAGTCATGATGATCCAGTCGTGCCCTTTAAGGAAATGGAAAAATATCAGACCGCTTTAACAGCGGTAGAAGTTTCTGGCGTAACAGAAATTAACATTAAATCCCTTGACCAACGCGGTCATTGTAATCAAGTTAGTTTTCCGGAATTAATTAAGGATATTTTAACTTTGTAACGTATATGTCATCAATTAATATTGGTCGACAGGCGTTGGCTATTCACAAAAAATTAAAAGGCAAGATTGGTATAATCCCAAAAGCACCTTTATCAACAAAAAAAGATCTAAGTCTATTTTATACCCCGGGAGTTGGAGCAGTTTCGTCTTTTGTCGCTCGTCATAAAAAACAAGTAGGGGAGTACACGATGATACAAAATACAGTCGCAGTTATTTCTGATGGCTCGGCGGTTTTAGGTCTTGGTAATATTGGGCCTGAAGGTGCTTTACCAGTCATGGAAGGTAAGGCGATGTTGTTTAAAGCTTTGGCCGGAGTTAATGCCTGGCCAATTGTTTTACAAACCCAGTCAACCGAAGAAATCATTAAAACGATTATTGCCATCTCACCTGGCTTTGGTGGTATTAACCTTGAAGATATTGCGGCACCGCGTTGTTTTGAAATTGAACGACGGTTACGTTCAGTACTTGATATTCCAGTTTTTCATGATGATCAGCATGGTACTGCCATGGTAGTATTGGCTGGTTTACTAAACGCTTTAAAAGTTGTTAAAAAAAATCTTACATCAGCTCGTATTGTTGTTGCCGGTGCTGGTGCCGCCGGACAGGCAATTACTAATTTACTGTTACAGGCCGGTACTAGTGATATTATTATTTTGGATAGTAAGAGTATTATTAGCCGATCTCGAAAAGATTTAGATACTCATAAAAAGATTTTATTAAAGCGTACTAATCAAAGAAATATCAGCGGCGGTTTAGTTGAAGCATTAGCTAACGCTGATGTCTTAATTGGCGTCTCGCAAGCCAATCTTTTTTCTGCTCACCATATTGCTTGTATGGCGCAAAAGCCGATTGTTTTTGCTTTAGCTAATCCAGTGCCGGAAATTATGCCGACAGTGGCTTATAAAGCTGGTGCAGCGGTTGTTGCTACTGGTCGTTCAGATTTTCCTAATCAACTTAATAACTCACTTGGTTTCCCGGGTATCTTTCGCGGTGCGCTTGATCATAAAATAAAAACAATTACTGACCGAATGCTTATTAAGGCGGCACACAATCTAGCCAGTTTGGTAAAAAATCCAAAAAAAGATTATATTATTCCTAACATGTTTGATCCGCGTGTAGTAAAAGTTGTAGCTAAGGCAATACAATAAATATTAAAACTGGTCAAAATATTTTTTAAGAGAGCAGCGTTTTAATGCCCCTTTGTCTTATTAGCGCCTTAGTTAGTAATTAATATTAAATAATTTACTGATAAATTTGTTTAATATTAGCTAAAAAATAAGAATCTTATTTAGTTTTATACTATATGTTGACTATTTTTAGTTTTTATGCTATATTTAAAATTGTCTTTAATCTAAATTAGGGGTAGCTACACTACCTTTTATCCGTTTATGTCTAGCCAATCAATCCTTGATACAATTTTAAACCAAGCCCAAACCGATAAGATCGGCCGTCTTGATGTTATGGAAATTATTACCGCTTTATTTACAAGCTTAAATGACCGTGAACAGGATATTTTAAAGCGTCGTTTTGGTTTGAAGCAGCCAGAAAAAGCTACACTGGAAGAAATTGGTCAGACACATAATCTAACTCGCGAACGTATCCGCCAGATTGAAACCGGTAGTATTAATAAAATCAAAAAATTAGAAAAAATCACTGAAATTGTTAGTGACTTGCGAACCTTAGTTAGTCAATTATTAGAGAATCACGGTGGTACAATGGATAAGAACTATTTATTTGCTATTTTAACTTCGCTTTTAAGTGACTCTACGAACGCGACATCTTCAACCGAGGAAATCTATCGTAACCACTTTGATTTTATTTTAGGAAAAATTTTAGACAGTGATTTTAAAGAAATCCATAATTCACCTTACTTTAATTCATTATTAAGTTTACGTTCGCAGGATTTTGATCACCTCGAAGAAATCGCTGAAGGTTTATTAAACCATATCAAAGAAGCTAAGCGTTTATATGCGACAAGTGAATTACTTGGAGCAGTTTCTGGTTTACCAGCTTATAAAAAGCATGAGGCTAGACTTCAGCCCCAGACAACTGATTCACTGGATTTAACCAGTGCTTTTGAACGTTTTCTGCCAAGCGAA
Organism: uncultured Gammaproteobacteria bacterium; assembly: GCA_964479555.1. Lineage (GTDB taxonomy): Bacteria > Patescibacteriota > Patescibacteriia > Patescibacteriales > Patescibacteriaceae > Patescibacterium. The sequence continues at coordinate 5,607 of CAYZML010000019.1, forward strand.
GATATCTCTACGGCTAACCATGCCAAGCCTTTATACGCTTTATTACAGGCAATAAGTGATATTGAACAAAATAAATTTGGTAACTGGGGCCATCGCGATTGGCGTGATGTTAAACCAAAAACAATTAATGACAAGATTTTTCTTGTTTTGCAAAATAACGGTAAGCCCATGCATTACCAGGATATTGCTAAAAAAATTAATGAAACCGGTTTTGACGGTAAATCGGTTAATACTGCGACGGTTCATAATGAATTAATTTTGGATGAAAAATATGTCTTAGTTGGTCGTGGTTTATATGCGCTTCAATCCTGGGGTTATACTAAGGGTACTGTGGCTGATATTATTGAAAGTTTGTTGAAAAAAACCAATCAACCAATGACTAAACAAGAAATTGCCGATGAAGTTATGAAACAACGTTTAGTGAAAAAAACTACCATTGATTTAGCCTTAATGAATAAAAAGCGTTTTCAGCGTTTGAGCGGTGGAAAATACGCTTTAGTGTCATAAAAAAATAGTCGTTTTTTGCTTACAGCTTTAGACTGCGTGCTATTGCCGTGTCGAGCGTAGGCAAGGAGCGATTATTTTTTTGCCATAGATAGGTAAAACGTGTTAAAATAAAAACAAAACTATGACTATTAACCTTGATTTTAGCGGTATCTTGACGCTTTTGGACTTGCCGTTGGGAACGGCTATATGGCGAATCATGTTTTGGTATTTTGGTTGGTTGCCAATCGCAATTGTTGCTTTTTGGGGCTTACTTCAGTTTTGGTTGCTTGAACGTCGAGAAGCCTGGGAGCATCACCAAAAATTTATCCTTCTTGCTATTGATGTTCCTCGTAACAACGAGCAATCGTTGTTGGCGGTGGAAAATTTATTAACCTATTTTGCTGGTGGACATGGTAGTTTTACTTTAATTGAAAAATGGTGGGATGGAAAATTTCAACTACCATTTAGTCTGGAAATTGTTTCAATCGGAGGCTATATACAATTTCTAGTCTATGCTCCGGCACATTTTAAAACCTTGGTTGAATCAGCGGTTTATTCCCAATATCCTGACGCGGAAATTTATGAAGTTGAAGATTATACTAAAGTCGCTCCAAATAAATATCCGGACGAAGATTATGATATTTGGGGCGCAGAGTTAGTTCAGACTGACCATGAAGCATTGCCGATTAGAACCTATCCGCAGTTTGAGCATGATTTTGGTCAACCAGAAAAAAAATTTCGTGATCCAATGGCCAGTCTAATGGATTTAATGAGTAGTTTACGCAAGGGTGAACAACTCTGGTATCAGATTATTCTTGTTCCGACTGGTACGGCCTGGAAAAAAGAAATAGAGCATTTTATTGATCATGAACTTGGTAAGGCGCAGCCGGTTACCAAAGGTAATGCGTTAGCTGATAAGATGCTAGGTTGGGTTAGTGATATGAGTGAATGGGTGTACCAACTATGGGGACATGTTGAAGATGATAAGGCTAAAAAAGATAAAGCTTTGTCATTTGTTGAGCTTGATCCACTTAAAAAAGCTAGAATAGAAGCGGCACATCGTAAAGTTCAGAAATTGGGCTTTGAGGTTAGTTTTCGTATGATTTATGTTAGCCGTCGAGAAGTTATTAATCATGCCAAAGTGGTTAATGGTTTTTTTGGTTATCTAAAACAGTTTAACACTAACGATTTGAATGGTTTAAAACCAGATACAAAAATGACCATGACTTCAGCTTCGTATTTTTTTACCAAGTATCGAATTAAGGAAAAAAAGAATAGTTTGATGCGAGGTTATAAATTACGTAGTGAACTGATTGGTCGTAAACCATGGATTATGAATGTTGAGGAAATTGCGACGTTATGGCACTTTCCGATTGATGCGGTTACTAAAGCGCCATTAATGCAAAGAGCCGCGGCAAAGCGAATTGAGCCACCAATGGATACACCGTTTGAAGATACTGCTAATAAAGTTTTAGTTAAGGATCCGATTTTTGATCCTAATTATGTTATTCAAGATGATAATGAAGTGGTAAAAACCTCTTCGCCTAAGCCCGCTCAGACAAAAGCACCTGATCGCCCAGGATTTTTTGAAGAGAGTGATCAAACCGTTGTCGAAGAATCAATCCCAGTAAAAAATATTACTCATAGCCATAAGCAGACAAATTCTTCTGAAGAAAACGTTAAAGGCCAACCGCCCGCTAATCTACCCTTAGGTTAAATTTATGATTTCTGATGTAGCATTATTTGCCGAAACAACTTTTCGTAACCAGCATCGTCGCTTTGGTATCAAAACCGATGACCGTCGTCGGCATATGTATTTAATTGGGAAAACTGGTATGGGAAAGTCAACGGTTTTGGAAAATATGATTATTGATGATATTCGTGCTGGTCGGGGAGTAGCAGTAGTTGATCCTCATGGTGATCTGGCCGAGAAAATTATTCAATTTATTCCGACCGAGCGTATTCAAGATGTTATTTATTTTAATCCGGCTGATGTTAATTATCCAATCGCTTTTAACGTTGTTGAACAGGTTGCTCCGCAATTACGTCACTTAGTTGCTTCGGGCTTGATTGGTGTTTTTCAAAAGTTATGGGCTGATTCCTGGGGGCCACGGTTAGAGTATATTTTGCGTAATAGCATTTTAGCGATTTTAGATTATCCAGACTCAACCTTACTCGGAGTAACACGCATGTTATCTGATAAGTCGTTTCGAAAAAAGATTGTGGAAAAAATTCAGGATCCGGTGGTTAAATCTTTTTGGACAAAAGAATTTGCCGGTTATGCTGATAAGTTTGCGGCTGAGGCGGTTTCGCCAATCCAGAATAAAGTTGGGCAATTCTTATCCAGTTCTTTAATTCGTAATATTGTTGGCCAGGTAAAATCTTCCATTGATCTACGTGAGGTGATGGATCAGGGAAAAATTTTGATTATGAATTTAAGTAAAGGAAGAATTGGTGAAGATAACTCTGAGTTACTTGGTTCAATGGTTATTACAAAAATTCAGCTGGCGGCGATGAGTCGCGTTAACGTACTTGAAGAAGAACGTCGTGATTTTTATCTATATGTTGACGAGTTTCAGAATTTCGCGACGGACAGTTTTGCTAATATTTTATCGGAAGCTCGTAAATATCGTTTGAATTTAATTATGGGTCACCAGTACATTGAACAGCTAAGTGAAAAAGTCAAAGCGGCAGTTTTTGGTAACGTTGGCACACTAGTAGTATTTCGAGTTGGTGCGACCGACGCGGAAGAGTTAGTTAAGGAGTTTACGCCAGTTTTTACCGAAGAAGACTTAGTTAATTTACCAAAATATAATACCTGTTTAAAATTGATGATTGATGGCGTTGCTTCTGATCCGTTTTCCGCGCGTGGGTTACCACCCTTAACCGAAGCTGAGCGAACTCATAACGAAGAGAAAGTTATAATGGCGACACGCGAACGTTATGCCGCCCAGCGTGAAGAGGTTGAGGCAAAAATTATGCGTTGGCATTCTGATGAAGAAGAAAATCAACGTAACGCGGTTAATCGTCCACAGGCCTCAACTCCATCAGGCAAGCATGATTCATTATTACCAACCCCGCCCGTGGCCTCAGTTCAGCCGAGTGTTTCCACACCACCACAAAGATCCGCGCCTGAACCAGCGACTAAAAATCAGCCAATCATTGATCCTTTAATTTATAAATATGAAGCGACGTGTTCTCGGTGCCAGAATTTAACCCGAGTACCTTTTCAACCTGATGGTGTTAGGCCGGTTTTTTGTAAGGATTGTTTAACAATTTTGCGACAGGAAAATGCTCAAGCCTTAGAAGAGCGTAAACGCTTAAAACAATATGAAATTGAGCATACGCGTGTTAATAATCATCATGCTGATCAGCCTTCATCTCAAAAACCCACAAAGGCCCATTCACACGTTGCTACCCCAGTCATCAATGCTCAATCTGAAGTAAATTCATTATCACTGCGTGATTTAACATCTTCCCAGCCCCATGATTTTAAAGGCCGACCGCTTATAAAATCGACTTCAACTCAGTCTCGTCATTCTTCTACGCTTACAATCAAACGGACAGAATCAAACTCTCGTCAGGGTGCTTTATCGCCAGGCGAAGCCATACATTTTTAAGTATGGTTTTCACATTAAAGTAGTAAGGCAGAAAATAATATGACAACTTTTATTAATCGTTCTTTATATCGCCCGGAAATTTTTTTACGGAGTTTTTCTTTAGATAGCTGGCAGATTAATGATTACCCCGTAATTATGATTATATGGAATGTATTATTAGCCGTGGCGGCAGTGGCTTTAACATACGCGTTAGTTAAACAACTACATAAGAAAAAGAATAATTTGTATTTACTCTGCGGTTTAATGATTGCTTGGCTACTTGTTATGCCAAACGCCGCTTACATTATGACTGATGTCCGCCACATCATCGGCTACTGTCCGCCTCATTCATATGGTAATGTCTGTGTACAAAATGCCTGGATGTCAATATTTTTCTTTTTATTTAGTATGAGTGGTTGGGTTAGTTTTATTTGGTCGATTCGACCAATCGAAATAATTATTCGGCGGAAAAGTAGATCTTTAAGTATATGGTTTATTGTTATGATTATACCTCTTTGTGCGCTTGGGGTTTTACTCGGCTTAATTCATCGTTGGAATAGCTGGGAAATTATTACTGATCCGATTGGGATCTTAGCTACAATCAGCTATTATATTACTGATTTGACCTATCTGAAAAACTGGTTTATGATGAGCGGCTTGTTATATATACTTTATATTATTGGTCGAAAGTTATTTATTCGTTTAGCCTGGGAGAAATAAATTAGTATTATCATTATGAATTATTTAAAGGTTAGTAAGGCGACTGATCTTACTGGTTCAGATCGAAAAATCTATCGTTCGCTGGAAATACTGCCTGGTTTTCTA
>CAYZML010000020.1:0-10489 GCA_964479555.1 uncultured Gammaproteobacteria bacterium
GGGCAGTGTTGGAAAGACTACTACTAAAGAAGCAATTCGAACAGTGTTAGAAAACTGTTTTTATGTACGCGCCTCATATAAAAATTATAATAATGAGATTGGCGTACCGTTGACTATTATTGGCACTGAATCTCCCGGTCGTTCGCTTAACGGCTGGCGAACTGTTTTTAAAACTGCCAAGCAGATGACGATTAATCGCGTTTTTGATTATCCAAAAATGTTGATTTTAGAAATGGGAGTTGATCGACCGGGCGATATGGATTATTTAATGAAGATTGTTAAACCGACTCGAGCGGTCATTACGCGGCTGGGTAGTGCTCACGTTGAATTTTTTACCTCAGTTGATCATCTCCATCAGGAAAAATTACGTTTAGCTTCGGCTCTGCCTTCTGATGGTATCTTAATATATAATTTTGAGGATGAAAAATTACGCGGGGCGGTTGATCGTTATCCGGTTAAAACTATGAGTTATGGTTTTGCCCCTGAGGCTGATGTTCGGGCTGAACATATACAAATTGTTTTTGGTAATGATTATGAAACTGCCGGCGTAACTTTTAAATTAGTGTATAATGGTTCAGCCGTACCAGTTCATATTCCGGGCGTGATTGGTAAACCAACTATTCTCGCGGCTTTAGCCGGTGCGGCGGTTGGTTTTACCTATGATATGAACGCCCTAGAAATTGCTCACGCCTTAAAGGGTTTTCATATTCCAGCCGGACGCTTGCGAGTTCTTAATGGTCTTTATTCTTCAATTATTATTGATGATACATACAACTCTTCACCAGAAGCAGTAATTGAAAGTTTGTTGGTTATGAATGATATTGGTGAGCAGGGCAATAAACGCTGGGCTGTGCTTGGTGATATGCGTGAATTAGGTACGGAAAGTCGTTTGACCCATGAAGCAATCGGTAAGTTATGCGCTGAGCAATCACTTGATATCCTTATTACTGTTGGCCAGGAAGCGGAGTATATTAGTCGTTCAGCTATTAATCACGGTATGGCCGAGACAGCGGTTCATCATTTTTCTAATGCTCTAACCGCGGCTGATTATATTAAAAAAAATCTCAGTGAGAATGATGTTATTTTAATTAAAGGCTCCCAGGCGGTTCGACTGGAAAAAATTGTTAAACAATTAATGCAAGATCAAAGTAAGGCAGGGGAATTATTAGTAAGACAAGGCAAGGAATGGGAGGATACAAACTAAATAATTATTATGTGGAAAATAGAAAACAATCAGCTGGTAAGAGAATTTATTTTTAAGGACTTTAAAACTGCCTTTGCCTTTATGACAAAAGTTGCTAGCGTCGTTGACGCTATGGATCATCATCCAGACTGGTCAAATGTTTATAATAAAGTGGTGATAAGACTTTGTACCCATGACACCGGTAATATCATCACTGAGAAAGATCAAGCGTTAGCAAAAAAGATCGATGAGGTGTTTGAGGAAAGTAACTAGTTATATTAATCTTTTTAAGATTAGTGAAATTAACCAGCTAACGAATAAACTACCAATTGCCAGTATAAACCCATCTTTATAAAAATAATAAATAAATTGAGCTAAAATGATTATAGCCCCAAGGATTATAGTTGTGTTTATTCGGATACGAGGAAAGCGATTCTTTTCATCTAGCCCTAGATACAGGATATAAAATCCAATTAAGCCAGGGATGAAATAGAGTAGAAAGCCAATGCCACTCATATATTTTGAAGTTTAAATTTTGTAGTCCCAAGGGGAATCGAACCCCTATTACCAGGATGAGAACCTGGCGTCCTAACCATTAGACGATGGGACCAGAATGTAGTTTTACCCAAGCACACTCCCAACAAAATCTTTATAACCGCGCATAAATTCCTGGCTGGTCATTGGTTTTTTTCCTTCAAGTTGTAGGCGGCGAATTGAAAGACAATCAGTCCCGCATTGAACCGCTACGTTTGAATTATAAACAAAAGTTTTACCTGGTTTATAGGTGTTTAATGCGATTGGAGATTGATCAACTTCAAGGATTTTTAATTGTTTGCCGTTTATCCATGTCCAGGCTGAAGGCCAGGAAGTCATCGCGCGGACAAAACGTTCAATCTCAGTCGCCGTTTTTAACCAGTCAATTATACCATCCTTTTTTTCCAGACGTCCAACGTAACTCGCTTGATCATTATGTTGCGTTTGTGGTTGAATTTTTTTCTCAAGATACTGAGAAAGAATATCAGGCAAAAGGCGAGCACCTAATTCAGATAAGGCTTGTCCAAGTGAATCAGCGGTTTCATTTTGTTTAAGTATGTAATGCGCTTGGCTGATGATTGGTCCGGTATCAAGCGTTTCATCCATGCGCATAATAGTAATACCGGTTTCAGTATCACCATTCATAATCGGTGCTTGTAAAACCGAGGCGCCACGATATTTTGGCAAAAGTGAGGCATGAAGATTAACACACCCAGCCGGTGGTAAATCTAAAATACTTTTTGGGATAATCTGTGCGTAGGCCAGCACAACAATTACCTCGGGCGAAAGGGCGCGTAATTCATCAAGGCAATGAGAGATTTTAGCCGGTTGGAAAACCGGTAAGCCATAACTTTGTGCCAGGATTTTTATTGGTGGCGCGGTTAAGGTTAGGGATCGTCCGGCCGGCATATCAGGCTGGGTGACAACCGCCGCAACTTCAAATCGCTCATCGTTTAAGAGAGATTTTAAAACCGGTACGGCCAGGCTTGGTGTACCACAGAAAATGATACGCGGTTTTTTCATAGATTATTTTTCTTCCCGTAGATTTTTAGCTTTATCAATAAATAAAATACCATCAAGGTGATCAATCTCATGCTGGATAACCCGTGCGAGTAATCCGCTCGCTTCCACGGTCCGAAGTTTGCCGTTAGTATCAGAAAATTCACATTCAACCGCTCGATATCGTTTTACATCGCCAAAAACGCCTGGAATTGAAAGACAACCCTCCTCACCCCATTCTTGTCGGAATGATTTTTTTTTAAGAATAGGGTTAATCATCGTTTGTGCACCGTTTTTTGTATTAACAATAATAAGTCGAATAAGTTTGCCAATTTGTGGAGCAGCTAAGCCAATACCCTTATCAGCTATCATGGTTTTAGCCATATCATCGGCGAGATTTTTAAGCGCACTCATATCGGCTTCAGGGATTTTGGCTGAGCGTTGGTGTAGGCGAGGATCAGGGTGGTAAACTAATGGTAGGACATGAGACATATACATAGCTAATTAATGCTAGTATTACTGTGTAATACAGGTTTATTCCAGTACCTAGAATATAGCAGTCTAAGCGGAAAAATCAAGGTTTTGAGTAGTTTAGGGCGATTTGCTATGATGAATGACACATTATGACTGATACTAATCTTTTTTCACTTAAAGATATTATAAAAAATAAAGCGGCGGGGAAAAAACCACCGGCCTATCCCTGGCAGGATTTAGCTTTGCGGATTATTAATGAATTAGCTATTCCGCCTTTTAAACGTAACTCAGTTTTTAAAGTTTGCCGTGATGTACCAAAAGAAAAAATTTTACGAGCGTTAAATGATACAAAAGAGTTAGTACAAACCGGTGAACGCTGGCGCTATTTTTTTAAAATTGTTGACGCTGATTAAAGAGTGTAGTTAATAACAGCATGCCCGACCCCAAACGGGCTTTCATACGAAAGACAGCGTGCCTGATAGTCAAAGCCATCAAGCAAGCCAAGCAACAAGGCAATAACCGTAATATCAGTTGTCTCAGCTTCATTAAGATTTGAAAGCGGTAGTGATAAAATTTCTTTAGTTTTGTTATTAACAAGAGCATTAATAATTTTTTGGTCTAATTTTTTTGCGCCAGCAAAGTAACCGGTCGGAGAATTTTTTTCTAAACGATGCGAAAGATCAGCCGCACCGATAATAGCAATATTCATATTTTCGCATAATAGACAACTTTGTAAATGTTTACCAAACGAGTATTGTTTTTTTAAGTCAGTACCCATAGTTGAAACCGGCATAATGGGTAGGTGACTAGGTGTATCGACGAGTGATAAAGCGATAGCTGAAGCATAATCAAGACCTGTCTGGCTTTTTAGTCGCAAAGGAATAATACCCTCAAGCTGTTCACGACAGCGGGTTGGTATAAGTAAACTACCGGTAAACTGCCAATCAGTTACAAGATCACCAAAATTTTTTAAATCAGCCGTAAAGCGAGAAGCAATGTTAATAGTAAAACTTGAAGCAAGTTGTGGTCCTTGATTGGTAATAACAACTACAAGATCTGGTTTAGTCTCAAGTAATATTTGTTTAACTTGTTCGCTGGCCGTTAGAGTTGAATTAAATAAGGCGCGATTTTCCCGACCGATATTTGGTACTAAGAGGGGACTATGTGGTAAAAGTACCGCAGCAACTAATGGCATATTAGAGAATTGTGTTGGTAACAGTAAGCCCTGTGGCGTGTAAGTCGAGGATTTTTTGTTGAAAGGTCATAACGTTACTAAATTTATAGCCAAGTTTTAGAAAAGTTTCCGCTGAGTCAAACGGTCGCTTTAAGCCATTTTCAATAACATATACAGCTGGAGAATCAGTTGAGCGTACAAGATCGCCATCAGTAAAGCGAATCGGATCAACGGTTGGATATACATTTAGTTCAGCACTAGTTAGGCGGATAATTTTACGATTTTTATATTTTGTTTTTAAAAACATACTGTCCCAGATTGGGGCTTTTACACCATTTTGATACCAGAATACCCCACCGGTTTTTTTATCCTGTAATAAAGCACCTGTTAGGTAAGCCGAAGCAGTCGTAATAACATCACCTTCCTGATAGCCGTCAAGTTCAGTCGCACCAGCGGTAATAATTTCTTCGGGATTAAAGCCAAGTTTACGAAATGCTTCCGGGTTAGCAAAACGGCGTTTAGTATTATCAACTAATAAATAGATGCGTCCGCTTGGTAGTCTAACAATTGAGTACTGCGGGAAACGGATTGGTTCACCGGTAATATATTTATCAAGGTCAGCCTTACTAACAATTTGAACGCGGTTAATATCATAGCGAGAGGTTAAGGCACTACGTGATAAAAAGGCTCGCTTAACACCATTTTCAATTAACCATACCCCTGTTTCGCCCTCAGCCTGGAGAAGCGAACCGCTTAGATAACTACGAGTAAAATAGCGTTGCCAAATTTTCCAGAAATTATAATTACCGTTATAGACATGGGGAGTGTAGTTATAAAGAGCGGCGGTAGCGGTATTTCTAACCGTCACAATACTATCACCTTGAAATGTCGTTGAATAAGGATTAGTAAAGGTATAGGTTTCTCCGGCTTTAAAACGATACTGCTGGGGGTTATCCATATAATCTTTAAATTGTAAGGACGCACTATTAATCTGTTTCCAAAAACCTTGCCAACGACTATTGCAACCGCCACTATCAGGACAGCCATAGCCAGTTGCCCAATCAAGGCGAGCTTGGTTTGGGGTTGGATTTTCAATCAGCCCTTGTTCTTTTTGTAATAAGACAACAATGAATTTTTGACTAACACCGTTAGTTACGGCGCGATCATAGATGGCTTGCGCCGCAGAAATTGTATTACCAAGATTATCAGTTACCTGATAGGTTGCCAGATAACTATTTTTAGCCTGTAATAATGTTTGAATATCAGTGACGGTCATCGCGGCAGTATCAAGAATTTCGCTATCACTAATAATATAACCTGGATCAAAGTTAGCTTCTTGAGCTTTGGCAGGTACTGAAAATAAAGGAGAAAAAAGAGTGATAACTACTAATATTAGGGAATAAAATTTTATTTTTTTCATGTTAATAAAAAATAATGATACGTAAAATATTATCAATACTATGAACCTATATTATACAGTAAAAAGTTTGAAATGAAAAATTAAAAATTTAGGTAAAATTCAATTAAAATAATAATTAATTATTAAGTCAAGAATTAAAATGTATTGACGATAGTATATAAATATGCTAGTACTAATATCAATTGTTTCTTTTAAAAGCAAATAAATTATTTTTCAATTTTAAAAAAGGAGGAAGAAAATGGACTCTGAATCACACCGTAAAATTATTAAAGCCATTAAACTTGCCCTATCCCTCCACGCTGACCAAGAGCCAAGACCTGATGGACCTTACAATTACCACATCTTAAGAGTTGTCGGGAAAATTATATATAATTTTAAAGTCCGTAATCCGGACATTATTATCGCTACGGCCTTACATGACAGTGTTGAGGATCAGTCATCTAAATTAGCTTGTTTAATTAGTATAGAAAATTTAGATGAAACTGAGAAAGCCTTAGAATATATAAGACAAAATTTTGGACAGCGAGTAGCTGAGATTGTCAAAGCGGTCTCTAACCCAGAAAGCTGGCATCAGCTTCCAACTGTTGAGCGTTATAAAAAATATGCTCTTCATGTAAAAAAGATTATACAAGACCCTGATGTTTGCTTAGTAAAATTGGCTGATTTTATGGATAATGGATTAACAATTAAAAAGATCAATAATCCAGAACGTCAATTAACATTAGCGCAAAAATATGTACCGGTTTATACAATTTTTATTAACAGGATAGCTAAAGATGATATAGAGCTGAGCTCTGATATAAAAGAAGAAATTATAGAACTATTATCAGAGGGAAAGTCATATACGGAAAGTATATTAAAAAAATTAAACATAAAAAAATGAAAAAAACTTATTGGTATTTTGAATCAATTTATTCTATCGGTGACGACCATCCGTTCGGCGGAAATAGATCCTTTGAATTTCGTGATGTAGTAGAATCTGACTCCGGCTTTTTTCCTTTATGTAAAGTAAGAGATAATATACAAAGGAAATCCAAAGGAAGACTCAACCATACATTTACTATCATCCAAGAAATTTCAGCCGAGGATTATCTTATTTTGAAAGAGTAACATACCAAAACCCGTTGCGACTATGTAGTCTACAACGGGTTTTAAATTTTATTGTGAAGATAATCAACCGAGCTATTTTACTTTCATCAGCACTTGATTTTTAACATCAAGATTAATAAAGACCTTATCACCCTCTTTAATCTTACCGGCTACAATCTCCGACGCTAGTTCGTTTAAGATTAAGGTTTGAATTGCGCGTTTTAACGGACGAGCACCAAATGTTTTATCAAAACTTTTTTCCGCCAGTAATTGTTTTACTTCTTTACTAATTTTTAGACGAATATCTTTCGTACGTAGACGTTCTTCAACTTTAGCTAACTCAAGATCAATAATCTGTACAAGATCTTCCTTACTTAGACTCTTAAAGATGACTGTTTCATCAATACGATTTAAGAATTCGAGTTTAAAATACTGGCGTAAAATTTTATCAATTTTTTCCTTCATCTCTTCCTGCTGAATTTGTTTAACCGCTGATTCGTCTGATCCATCGGAAAAGCCGATTGAATACTCACGAATAACTTCATTACCAAGGTTTGATGTCATAATAACAATCGTATTTTTAAAGTTAACCGTACGGCCCTTAGCATCAGTTAAACGTCCGTCGTCGAGGATCTGGAGTAAGATATTAAAGACTTCAGGGTGAGCTTTTTCGATTTCATCAAAAAGAATAACGCTATATGGTTTACGGCGAACGCGGTCGGTTAACTGCCCACCTTCTTCATAACCAACATAACCCGGGGGTGAGCCGATCATTTTTGAGATGCTATGCTTTTCCATATATTCACTCATATCAAGCCTAATCAAAGCGTTCTCATCATTAAACATAAAGTTAGCCAGACTTTTAGCCAGCTCAGTTTTTCCAACCCCGGTCGGACCAACAAATAAAAACGATCCCATTGGTTTTTTTTCTTCGCTAATACCAACTCGTGAACGACGAATAGCATTCGCAACCGCGGAAATCGCGTCTGTCTGGCCAACGACGCGAGTTGATAATTCTTCTTCGGCGCGGGCTAATTTTTTAACTTCTGATTCAAGCATTTTTACCAGCGGAATACCAGTCCAGCGAGCGACAACACGGGCAATATCTTCTGTGTCAATTTCTTCCTTAAGAATTTTTTGCCCTGAAGTTTCAAGTCGAACAAGCTCGGCTTCTTCTTTTTTAATTTTTTTCTCAATCTCAGGAATATCAGAATAACGAATCTGAGCAACTTTAGTTAAATCATCACCGCGACGCTGGATAGCATCAGCCTCAGCCTTAAGATCATCAATTTGTTTTTTATAACCACGAATCGCACCAATAATATTTTTTTCATTTTGCCAGCGACTTTCGATCTGGCGAGCCTTTTCCTGGTAATCAGATAATTCTTTACTGATATCTTTAAGTTTTTTCACTGCTCGTTTTTGTTGGCTTAAACCGGCTTTAGTAATTTCTAGTCGGCGAATTTCTTTTTTTAGTACATCAAGTTCTTCTGGTGAAGAATCAATTTCCATACGTAGAGAAGAAGTTGCCTCGTCCATCAAATCAATCGCCTTATCAGGCAAAAAACGATCACTAATATAACGTGAAGATAATTTAACTGCCGCGACGACAGCTTCATCAGTGATACGAACACCATGATGGAGTTCATACTTATCTTTAATACCGCGTAAAATCGCAATAGCATCTTCTTCGGTTGGTTCACTAACATAGACTGGTTGAAAACGACGTTCTAAGGCAGTATCTTTCTCAATATATTTTTGGTACTCTTTTACGGTCGTGGCACCGATCGCACGCATTGATCCACGTGCTAACGCCGGTTTTAGCATATTGGCCGCGTCCGCTGAACCATCAGCTGCACCCATACCGACAATTGTATGTAATTCATCAATAAAAAGAATAATCCGGCCTTCATTGGCTTCAATTTCTCTAATTAAAGCTTTTAGTCGATCTTCAAATTCACCGCGGAATTTTGCGCCGGCAATTAAGGCCCCAAGATCAAGTGTAATTAATTCTTTGTTTTTTAAACTTTCCGGTACATCACCGGCAATAATGCGTTGCGCCAAGCCTTCAATAATCGCTGTTTTACCTGTACCAGCTTCACCGATTAAGACCGGATTATTTTTTAAGCGACGGGAAAGGATTTGCATGACTCGTTTAATTTCATCATCACGACCAATCACTGGATCAAGTTTATTCTCTCGTGCCAGAGCCGTTAAATTATTAGTATATTTTTCTAAAACGCGAAAACGGGTTTCTGGTTCAGGATTATCAATTTTTTTATCACCTCGTAAATCTTTAATTGCTTGTAAGAGAGCCTCGCGAGTTAGACCGCCGGCTAATAATAGTTTTTGTGCTTCTGACTTTACTTCTAAAACAGCTAAAAACAAATGTTCAGTTGAAACATACTCATCTCCCATCTTAGTCGCTTCTTTGGTTGAGGACTCGACGATCATGGCCATCTCAGTTGTACCTTGTACCATGCCAACCGTAGTATGAACTTCAACCTTAGGAATTTTTTCAATTTCTAGCTCAGCTTTTTCACGCAGTTTTTCTGAATCAACTTTTAGAACATCAAGGAGGGGACGAACAAGGCCTTCGCTTTGCTCTAAAAGGGCTAATAACATGTGCAGGGCATTAATATACTGTTGTCCATATTCTTGTGCGACGATTTGGGCGTTAATAATGGCTTCCTGGGCTTTGTTAGTAAATTTGTCTAACATAAAAGTAATAATTGAAAAATAGTTATAAGATTAAGATTTTAATTTAGCACTCTATCATTTAGACTGCTAATTTTACTATACTATGAGGGTACAAAGCTGTCAAGCGTTGCGTGACCGAGAAAGCTAACCTATACTGACAGTATAACCTAAGATTAGTCTATATTCTATAGTATGCGCTCAAACCGAGTTTTTATTCTTGGTGTGCCTTTGGATATTTTTTCTGTTCAAGAGTTAAAACAACGACTACTTGATATTTTAACGCACCGTCATGGTCGCCAGCTTGTCACGCCTAACCCGGAGTTTCTTTTACTTGCGCAGAATCGGCCAGATTTTTTAACTGTTTTGCGGGAAGCTTCATTATCTATTCCTGATGGGATTGGCTTAAAATTTGCCGGCTGGCTCAAGGGCGTTAATATGTCTCGTCATACCGGAGCTGATATTACTCGCTGGTTGCTAGCGGTAGCTGAGCAGCGAAATTATCGAGTAGCAATTTTAAACTGGCAACATGGTTTATCAAAGAGTGAGGATATTAAAACTAGTTTAAAAAAAATCCATCCGCGACTGTTATTACACGTCGAAGATCTTGATCCGTTAGCTCGTTATGATATTCAGGCATTACAACGCTTTCGCCCGGCTATTCTTTTTACTACCTTTGGTATGCCAGAGCAGGATTTATTTATCGCTCGTCATAAACGACAGTTGCCAACCATGCGTCTTGGATTAGGGGTTGGTGGTAGTTTTGATTATCTAACAAAAAAATTACGCCGTGCACCGTTTTTATTTCGTTGGCTTGGTTTTGAATGGTTATGGCGTTTAAGTCGTAAGCCATTTTCCGATCGCCGGTGGAGACGAATATTGACGGCGGTAGTTATATTTCCTTTTACGGATATACAAT
>CAYZML010000021.1:0-10128 GCA_964479555.1 uncultured Gammaproteobacteria bacterium
AGCTCAGGGATAATATAGTGAAAAAGTTTAAGATCTTGTAGTTTTCAAATACCAACGTCCGGGCGCGGAGAAGCAAAAAAATTAATAAATACGTCTTTGATTCGTTCGTTGGCAACAAACTTAATCGTCCCGGCCATCTTCATAATTCCCCGCTCGGTTTTGCCTTCAATACTAAAACCAAGCTGGCAACTTAATCGTACCGCTCGTAACATTCTTAACGCATCTTCCTTAAAACGATCTGACGGCTCACCAACTGTGCGAATAATTTTCTTTTGTAAATCTTTTTCACCGCCAAACAAATCAACCACCTCTCCATCCGGCGCAAGTGCCAAGGCATTAATCGTAAAATCACGTCGAGCTAAATCTTTGTCCAGACTGTCTTCAAACGTAATTGCATCTGGTCGACGATGATCACTATATGCCTGCTCACTGCGATAGGTTGTTACTTCAACCGCCGTGATAAGATCTCCGACCTGATCACGCACCGGTACAATCACCGTCCCAAACTCATTTTCATAACGACTATCATCTAATGTTTTTAAAATCGCTTCAGGTCGTGCGTTGGTCGTAATATCCCAGTCCTTTGGCTCAAGACCTAAAAGCCAATCACGCACTGAACCGCCAACCGGATAAGCTTCAAAACCCGCCTCAGCAAGGCGGGTTAATATTGTCGTAATATAATCAGGTAACACTAATTTTTTCATATACTAGTAAAGAAATTTCTGTAATGGAACTATTTTATTATTCACAATTCGTATGCCTTCTTTTTTCAGTCGATATATTTTTTCTTTCGGACCAGAAGCATAACCGCCAATCTCACCATTGCTTTTCACGACGCGATGACAGGGCACAGTCGGAGCATACGGATTTTTATTTAAAGCATTGCCAACCGCCCGGGCACTGTGTGGATGCTTTATCATGCGCGCTAGACTGCCATACGTCATCACCTTGCCTTTCGGAATTTTTGTTAACGCCTGCCAGACGAGTCGTTGAAATGTTGTCCCAGACGTCATCGTCACCATACACTATTTCATTATATCAGCCGGCAGAATATCGCCGTAACCGGCCGAAAGGCCACTGAGTAAATCCGGTAAATACAACCACGCCGCTACTAAAGGGATGATGATAATTAAAATCTTAATAATATCCGTAATACGTAACCACTTTAAATATGACTCGGTTTTCTTGCTGATAGCGTGAATTTCCTTACTGAGAGCCAAATTTTCTTCGAGTATTTTTTTTAAATCTTCGTCAACCATAGAAATAAGTATTAAAATTTTCTACTTATATTGTATACCAGATAATTGGTAGTTAGCAAGACAATTAATCTAACAAAAAAGACCACTTTGGTCAAAAAGTGGCCTTTATCCAGCCACTCAATTCATGGGCCAGACAAGCATTGGGGTATTATAAGGGGCTCACCGCTTTATTTGTTTTTATTATTAATTAATTTATTTAATTCTCGTTTAAAACTCTGGGCATCTTTAAATGATTCATACACCGAGGCAAAACGTATATACGCGACCTGATCAATCTTTTTTAGCTGCTTCATAACAATCTGCCCAATACGATCAGAAATGATCTCATTTTTACGAATCGTCTGTATATCACGTTCAATTAAACTAACTAATTTTTTAAATTTCTCTTCGGTAATCGGACGCTTTTCCAGCGCTCGTTTTAAACCTTTAACTAACTTATCACGGCTATAGTTTTCCTTACGACCATCACGTTTAACAATTGTAATATCAAGAATCTCAACTTCTTCATAGGTTGAAAAACGATACCCGCATTTTAAACATTCTCGACGACGGCGGATTGATAGACCATCAGTCGCCACCCGAGAATCAACTACTTTTGTATCCTGAAAATAACAAATCGGACATTTCATACCATCTAACAAAAAACATCCCTACAAGCGATTAAGCCTGTGATAGGATGTTTTGTTTTAAGTAAATTTTTTTCACAAAAGTAAATTGTATACGATTACTCTATCATATATGATGACAAAGTCAAGCGTTTAATACTACTAAAAGTGGCTCCTGTTATAGGAGCCACTCGGTACATATAGTATTTGAAAATATAACCTAGGATTACATCATCTTTTTACGAATAAAGGTTGGGATAGAAAGTTCATCGTCTTCTTCTTCCTCATCGGCCGCTGGTTTTTTACTGGCTGGTTCTGCCTGTGCCATTTTCAAAGCCGAAGGTTTACCTTTGGTGGTTGGGAGAGTGGCATGACGATCCTGATCATCTTCAATAAACGGAGTTGGGCTATAGCTACGGTCAAGACCATTGCTCAAAGAAGGCGTACCAATCGGACGTTTACCATTAAAGCCAGTCGCAACAACAGTAATCTTTATTTCGTCTTTATAACGTGGATCAATCACGGCGCCAAAAATTATTTTCGCGTCATCATCGGCCGAGGAAGTAATAATTTTCGCCGCTTCATTAACTTCATGCATACTTAAACCAGCGCCACCAACAATAGTGAAAAGAATACCGCGCGCACCTTCGATTGACATCTCAAGTAAGGGCGAGTTAATCGCCAGTTTAGCGGCTTCAATTGCTTTATTTTCACCGCTTGCCTGACCAATACCCATTAACGCACTACCAGCCCCAGACATAACCGCTTTAACATCGTTAAAGTCAACGTTAATCAAACCTGGAATGGTAATTAATTCGGAAATACCCTGAACGCCCTGGCGTAAAACCTCATCAACCACCATAAAGGCATCAAGGATTGAAGTCTTTTTTTCAATTACTTGTAAAATCTTGTCGTTTGGAATTGTGATAATCGTATCAACTTTATCAGTTAATTCTGATAAACCACGCTCAGCAATCTGTTTGCGTTGGGCCCCTTCAAAAGAAAATGGCCTTGTGACAACCGCAACAGTTAATGCGCCCAAGTCACGCGCCAGTTCCGCAACAATCGGCGCCGCACCAGTACCAGTTCCGCCACCAAGACCACACGTAACAAAAACCATATTAGCATCTTTAAGTGCATCACGAATTTCATTCTGCGCTTCTTCGGCCGCTTGTCGTCCAAGATCCGGATTCATACCAGCCCCTAACCCACGGGTAATATTTTTACCAATGTGAATTTTTTTTGTCGCTTTATTATAATGCAGAGCTTGTACATCAGTGTTCACCGCGACAAACTCAACGCCTTTAATACCACTATCAATCATCCGATTCAAAGCGCTACCGCCTGAACCGCCAACACCAACAACTTTTATCTTTGCAAAACTTTCAATCAATGGTTTAACTTCGGCCATAGATGTACGGTTATTAATTTCTTTATATATGTAGAAATAATAGACCTATAAGAGTAATAAAAAACACCATTCTATTATAGAATGGGTGAACATAAATTGCAACTAAACTGAACACTTTTTGTGTTCACCTATGGCTTAAAGGCTGAAAACAAATTCTTCACCGTACTTAACGCTTTATGAAATGGGGCGCTGATAAGATTACTTTTACTTATATCGGTTTTTGTCATCTGATGTCCCCAGACAACTAAACCTAGGGCGGTTAAATATTCCAGGTCATTAACTTTATCAACCACTGTCGCCACACTACGATTAACACCAAGCGCAACTGGTAGACGCAATTTCTTTTTAGCAATTTCAATAATGTCACCAAGCTTAGCACCGCCACCAACTAAGCAGACACCAGCCGGTAACATACCAGAACGATCGATTCTTTTTAACTCAGCGTCAACTTTTTCAAAAATTTCTTCAACGCGGGCTTCAATAATTTCGGCGACATACCGCGGCGAGATAACCGTAATTTCATCGGTTAAATTTTCTTCTGCTACAATATCGCTAATATCAATTTCATCTTTTTTATTAAACTGTTCGGCTTTAGCTGAGCCATAGCGAATCTTAACTTTTTCCGCAAGGTTAATCGGACATCGTAAACCAATGGCAATATCAGAGGTAATATGAGAAGAACCAATCGGTAAAACTGCCGCGTGTAATAACTCCCCTTCTTCAAAAACCGCAATGCTGGTGGTCGCGGCCCCAATATTAACCACTGCCGCACCAATTTCTTTTTGCTTTGGGCTTAGAACCACTGATGAAACCGCTAAAGGTGAAAAGACTAAATCATCAATATTTAAGCTGGTGTGATAGATGGCTTTGGTTAAATTTTTGATTTGATTGGTCAGGTTCTGAATTATCAAGGTAATCACTTCAAGCCGAATACCAGTCATACCAACCGGATTTTTTATATCCTCCTGGCTATCAACAATAAACTTCGAAGGGATGACATGAAGAATTTCATAGTTTGGCGGTACGGCTAAGGCTTGAGCGGCTTCAATAACCCGATTAACATCTTCGCTATTAATCTCACTATCAGAACGACTAACTGCTACTACTCCACGACTTGTTAAACATTTTAAATTTGGACCGTTAATCCCGACCCAGGCGGCGGTCATTGGTGTTCCGAGTAAGCGCTCAGCTTTTTCCAGTACAGCCGAAACTGAAGCCGTTGTATCTTCGATACTATTAATAATACCTTTGTTAACACCTTCGGATAAAACCGACACGGCGCCAATAATCTGGAGTTTTTCCCCGCCTTCAATCGCGACTCTTTGGCCAACAACAAGACGAGTTTCTAGTGAACCAATATCTAAACCAACAATAAGGTGTTCTTTCATAGAAGGGAAAAAGAAAAAAATTTGACAATAGCTGTATTATATCAGACTAACTTAGGCTTGCCAACTTAAAACTAACCATAACGGTTTAGCTAAAAAACAAAAACCAATAATAATCGCAATTCCCGCCGCAATTAAAACTGCCGCTGAGCTTAAATCTTTAATCTGCCGAACATATTGATCAAGGCGTGGTTTTAAAACATCGCTGATGCGTTCAATCATTGTGTTCACTACTTCTAACGCCAAAACAAGCCCACAAGTTAAAACTAAGATTGTCATTTTAACAGTGCCAAGCTGAAGCCACCAACCAAGAATAATAACTAGTAATGCGACCGAGCTTTCAATACGAAAATTTAGCTCATTACTCCAGACTAAACGTAACCCACGACCGGCATAGATAAAACTTTGTACTAATCTTTTCATCATATACTTATTTTTTTTATAATTTTTTCGCCAAGTTGTTCCATTTTTTTTACTCCAGCCGACGTTTCATCTTCATAACCAAGTAAATGTAGGGTGCCATGAATAGTAATAAAAGCTAATTCAAAACGAACTGAGGGAGAAAACTTTTTTGCCTGCTGTTTAATCCTGTCATAATTAACAAACAACTCACCTAAAAAATTCGGGGTGGCTACTTCTGACTCAGCTTCAGTAAAGGACAAAACGTCAGTAACAGCGTCACGACCTCGATACATCTTATTAAGAGAACGCATCCGTCGTGCGCCGATGATAACCACTGACACATCACCCTTCTGTCGAAAAAATCGTAATGTTACTTCGACCGCCTGACGAATACAAGCTAGATCTACCCGTCGGCGAGTTGTGTTAGAGATCACCACCGTCATACATCTTAAACGGTAAACTTCAGACTACGTAGTATAAGATCAAGGATATTCTTATAATTAAGAACACGGTTGGTATCAAGACTATACGTGATAAGGAAAATATAAGACTTATCTTTATTGGTAAAATAGGTTGTTAAACCATCTGGTGTTCGGACACCTTCCCAACTTTGGTTAGTCATAAGTTGGGACGTTGGAATTGTTTCAACATTAAACGTCTTTTTATACCAACTTAAAATATCTTCCCGATCAGTGTTTGGTTGAACTAACATTTGGATAAACTGTTGATCAGGGGCAAGAAAAATAATTGAATCATCACTGGCTGAGGCAGTCTGATGCCAGTCAACTGGATATAAAAAACTAATATCAAAAGTTTTATTACTATATAAACCTAACTTTTTATCTTCACTTAATTTTCCGTTACCAGCTGGGTTATAACTATTATTAACCTCGGCTAAATCAGAGTATGTATCGCCGTCGCTATCAACCTTATCAATATTAGTACCAAGTGTCTCCTCTTCCTTATCAGTTAAACCATCCTTATCAGTATCAACTCCTGGTTGTAATTCCCCGGTTGTTTCTACTGGAGTTGAAGTTTGCCAATTTTCCTTTTTAATTCGCCAGGCACCTTCCTCTAGCGCTAATGTTACCGTTCCGTTATCACGATTATTAGTTCTTGTGATGGTTAACGTTGCTTCAGTTTCAGAAGTAGTTTCAGCAATATCTTCAGTCCCATCAAGCACCGGAGATCCAAGCGCACGCAATCTTTCTAATAGTATATTAGTTTGACCCGCCGCCACTAAACGATTTTTTTCCGCCAACATGGTATCATACACATCTTTTGTGCCATATTTTAAATAAATCTCAAGATAGCCATCAGCGGTAGTAACAGCTGACAATTCTCTTTGAAAAGTAAGGTAGGTTTCTTTTGGTGATCCTTGCTTTGTGGTTGCTTCTTCGTCTTCAGTTAATGCCGGAACGGTTGAATTGTTATCAATCAAACCTTCGGGGATTGGAACGGCTGTTGGTGCTTTTCCGCCCAAAATACCATTAAGAAAACTTGGTCGTAACCAATAGAGTATTAAACCCCCACCCAAAAAAATCAATAAAATAAAACTCACAATTAATACCCAGACGCCTGGAATTGATGTCTGCTTCCCGGCAACTGAATTATTCTTACGAAACGTATCTGGCATATAATATATATCAGTTTTTTCCGGCGCTGTTGTGGTCGGAGGTGGTGTGGTTGGGGGCGTTTCTGATTTTGGTTCAAAGGTTGGCGAGCTGTTTTCAACTGCTTGTAACTGGTTTTGATTAAACATACTTAAATTATTAATTTAATTATTAGAGCGCAATGAGGCCGGTTCAGGAGGCCAAACAGCTGAGGATGAGGGATCTTTAGGATTTGACCGATTCCGTATTTCATCACCATCAGATTTTCCATCGCCGTCTGAATCAGGTTTTTTTGGGTCTGTACCATAGACTTTTATTTCTTCACGATCAGTTAAACCATCACTGTCTGAATCAGGTTGGTGTACGTCAGTTGTAGCACTTTTTTCTTCCTCATTACTTAAGCCATCATAATCATCATCTTGAGTTGTTACGACAGTCGTATCTGATTTCTTACCAATTAAATTTGCTAATATTCCGTCGGAGCCATTATCGTTTTGCGAGGAACCTCTTAAACCTGAAAAACGGTTATTATACCAAAAGAAAAAACCACCTAAAAAAATAATAACAACCATCGAAATAATAATTCCTTTTTTTGAATTTGAATCTTGGTTAGTTTCAAAATTTTCATTAAAAAAAGACATACAAATATAAATTAATGAGCTGTAACAGTGATTGAGTTTGAATCATTACTGTTTGTATTATTGGCTTTTTTAGCAATGATAGTAAATGTATAATTAGTTCCCGCAGTTAAACCATCAACCAGATAATTAAGGGGCGACGAACCAACATCGATTGTCACTGGTCGACCTAAACCATTGCTGTATTTTATAGTATACCCCCGAGCACCAACAAACGGCAACCAGGTTAATTTAACCGCACGACGGATTGAATTATCCGCTGAAATTAAATAAGGGCTATTAGGTTGAGCAATAATTTCGTTTGAGTATGGGCTTAAATTACCATACGCATCGATTGCCTTAACAGCTAGATAATAAGTGGCGTTATTATCAAGGCCGTTAAAGATAACATTAGGGTTATTACCGGTTGGTATAGTACGCACTATCTTACTCACTGGGTAAACATAGGTAGGATCAGTACCACGACTCTGAACACCAAGATACGCCATATAATTAACCGCGTCGGTTACTGCCGGCCAGAACAAGGCGATCTTTCCGTCCGCTCCACTGCCGAGAACACTGGGCTGATTTGGTGCGACTGTATCCATCGGCTTTAAAGTAACTTCATTTGAGAAAGCGGTTTCTTGATTTTTATCAGTTAACGCCGTAATGGCAAAATAATAGTTTAAGCCATTAACTAAATTATTGATTGCTTTTGCAATAGTACCACGACGCGATGTTATAACTTCAACTGAATGAGTATATCGGCGTGGACTAAGACCATAATAAATTTTATATTTATTTGACCCTGTTACCGTATCCCAACTTAATGTCACTGCTTTGCCGACTGGATCAACCGTACCGCTCAAGGTTGGAATTGGAGCAGTGGCTTCACGGAAGAAAAAGAACTCTTTTAAGACTTCGGGTAAACAACTGCCAGTCGTACCCCCGCAATCAGAGTCAGTTCTACAGCTATTGCCTACTTGGCTACCAAACATACAAACTCGACGACCGGTTGGTCCGATTAGAGGATCTTCTTGCAAGGCAGGTAAATCATCACTAGTACCAATCCCGGCCTGGTCACGACAATAATAAAACTCAACTCCAGTAACATCATCTTTCCATGGCCAAGGATAACCGGGAATTGCAAAATAAACCGGCCAAGGATTTTCACATAAGAATAGTCTTAACTGAGCAACGCCGGCGGTGATATTACCGCGAGTTGAAACTTGATTAATTGTATCAACCGTAATAGTCGCACTGGCTTTACCTAGGGTCTGCCCGTCTTTAACATTACCGGCCGTAGCTTTTGCAACGGCTGGATCTGGTTGCTGATCAACACGAGCGATTGTGTCGTTAGCTGACTTCCAATCCCAACCCCATTCATACACACTACTAATACCTTGAATTGATTGACCATTACGCGCACGAGCATAAACATTTAAGAAAATTTCTTGGCCGGTTTTTTGGAAAAGATGAAAGTCAGGCGAAACCGCTACAGAATCAAGTAAACAAACATCATTGCCGGTAGTGAATGGCCAAACTTCGGCATTTAAAAATGTCGTATGATTAAAATCACGCGGGGAATGACCCTGGAGCGTTCCAATCATACCAATATTCATCACACTGGTGATACCATCATTGTAGTAATCTTTAAGCGTACCTGAACCAAGTGTGGCTAACGCCGGATCACCTTTTAAGACCATGTAAAAAGTACGACGAGCTTCAAGTGGTCGTGTTAAACGGAAAGAAACTTTTGTTTTACTACCGCTAACTTCCGATCCAACCACGTTACCAGAAACAACGCAGAAATTACTCATATCAGCAAAGGCAGGTCTGGTTAAAAGAAATGGTGCAATTTTAACGGCTATTTTTTTGAAAAAATGTTCAATTTTTGCTAAACGAGTAGTCGGTTCTGCACTCGCAATAATTGGGTAACCACTTGGGCAAGGGTCAGTGCCATAATCTCCAATTAACTTTACATTATCATTAGCACTAAAACTGCTAATATTCATTCGTTGATCAAATACAGCTTCAATTAATGTATTACGACAAACATCAGTCGCATCAATCGCCGGTTGATGTGTTTCAACGGTTGGGCGAGAAGCACAACAGCGACTACCAAGTGTACTACAACCAGTTAACGCAATATCGCCACATATTGCATCTTTACTACAGCCACAACATAGTCCCCGACTCGGACCAGTACATAAACCCTGATCGGCTAAGCAGCTTAAACTTGGATCAATATCTCTACAATCATCAGGCGTGCCACCAGTTGGTGGCTGACAACAACAGCGACAGGTATCACCCGGAGAAGCGGCTAAACAGGTATAACCAACCGTACAGCCACCAGTCAATAAACAGGCTAAGGGATTATCAGGGTCAGTACAGGGATCTCCACCTGATCCGCCATTTGGTCTACAAACACAGCTACTACCGCCACTACTTAAACTACAGGTCATACCGGTTGGACAACGTCGTCCAATCGAACAGTCATTTTGTGTGCCACAAGGGATCGGCGCATCAATACAGGCCGCATCACAAGCTGTGGTGGTTTTGTAGACACCGTTTTTATCAGCTAATGGATTACAGCTGTTTGGGTAAAGACCCGTACACTTATAAAAACCACAATAATTAAGTGTACGACCGCCAACTATTTCTGGCACAATCGGCTGACCTGAAGTTAAGCTTGTACAAACGTTACTACCACCACGACCATCAACACAACAACGAGCATGACTTGAACATTCCGCCGGGTCAGTAATAGCCGAGCAGTCAACGCAACGACCGCGTGGATCAACACTGGCATCACAAATCTTACCATCATGTCCAG